>DASZQH010000340.1:0-17242 GCA_035549805.1 Burkholderiales bacterium | reverse complement strand
AAGGAAGTCTTCGCGGCGACCAAGTGAAGACCCTCGCCTTCATCGGCCTCGGCGCCATGGGACGCCCCATGACCGAGAACCTCGCCAAAGCCGGCTTCGCGGTCCAGGGGTTCGACCTGAACGGCACGGGAACCGCGAAGTCCATTCGCGAGGCGGTCGAAGGCGCCGAAGCGCTGATCACGATGCTCCCGGATGGAAATGCGGTGCGCGAGGCGGTGCTGGAAGCCCTTCCGCATCTGCGCAAGGAAACGATCGTGATCGACATGAGCTCGGCCGACCCGGCGGGGACGCGCGCGCTCGGCGATGCGCTGAAGGCGAAGGACGTGCAGATGCTCGACGCCCCGGTCTCCGGCGCCGTCGTCGGGGCGAGGAACGCGACCCTGGCGATCATGGTCGGCGGCGAAACGCAGGTCGTCGAGAAAGCGAAGCCCGTGCTCTCGGCCATGGGCAACCAGATCTTCCACGTCGGCCCGCTCGGCGCCGGGCACGCGGTGAAGGCGCTCAACAACTACCTGGGCGCCGTCGGCACCCTCGCCGGCTTCGAGGTCCTCCTGGTGGCGCGGCGCTTCGGCCTGGACCCGAAGCCGATGCTCGACGCCATCAACGCGTCCACCGGCCGCAACAGCACCACGGAGCGCAAGATCCCGCGCGACATCCTGCCGGGCACGTTCGCTTCCGGCTTCAAGCTCGCCCTGATGGCGAAAGATGTCGGGATCGCAGCCGAGCTCGCGCGCGGCCTCGGCGTCGACGTGCCCTTCATGAAGACCACGCTCAAGGCGTGGCGCGCGGCCGAGAAGGCGCTCCCGCGTGGCGCCGACCACGTGGAGATCTACAAATGGCAGGAGAAGCTGTCTAAGCCGCGGACTTCAGGCGCGCGCCGAAAGACTGCTCCATCTCGCGCCGCAGCTTCACGGCGGCCTGGTTCGCGTCGAAAGCGACGTCGCTCCACCTGACCGGCTCGCCGGCCTTCACCGGCTTGAGCAGCTTCCAGCCGTGCGCGAGGCCCAGCGGCAGGCAGCCTTTCGCCAGCGAGTCCGCCGCCGGCATCAGCCGCCCGGCGACCGTGTAGCCGCCCTCGCCGTCCAGCAACTCTCCTGGCGCCAGGTCCTTCTTGGCGACGGCAACGGCATCCGCGCGCCAGCCCGTGGGACAGCCGGTCGATTCGCCGCGCAGGCCGACCGACGCCACCGAGATGCCGACCTCCAGGCCGATGAGGTGCCAGCGCTTGTAGAGGCAGGCGTAGCGGCCGGATGGGTCCGTCTTCACGCCGTACTCGGAGAAGCAGCGCTGGATGTACTCGGTCTCGCCTTCGAAGACGACGAACACGCCGAAGCGGATGTCGTAGTCGATCGGCGTGCCATCCTTCTTCAGCGAGGAGATGACCTCGACCTGTCCCTTGTGATGGAGCACGCCGCCTTCCGCCCGGGGCCGCATCAGCGAAGGGATCTCGTCGATCGCGCCCGGCGGATAGAGGAGACCTTCGGGCGCCGGCGTAAGGCCGGTCGCGTTGCAGACCGCGCTCGTCTCGATGGCGGGCTTGGAGCCGTCGAGGAACGAGTTGAACATCTTCGGGTTCAGCCCGCCAACCTTCGCCTGCTCGGGCGTGAGGCCGTAGTAGCCCCAGACCGTCTCCGGCGTCGACTGCGCGAAGTGCGGCAGCCACTTGTGCCCGCGGCCGGCGGCGACGACCGGAAAGCCCGCCGCGCGCGCCCAGTCCACGAGGTCGCAGATGAGCGCCGGCTGATCGCCGTACGCGAGGCTGTAGACGACGCCCGCCTCCTTCGCCTTCTGCGCGAGGATCGGGCCGCAGAACGCGTCCGCCTCCACGGTCACCATGACGACGTGCTTGCCGTTGCGGAACGCCTCGAGCGCGTGCTCCACCGCCGCCGGCGGATTCCCCGTCGCCTCGATGACGATGTCGACCTCGGGGCTCGAAACCAGCTTTCTCCAGTCTTCCGAAATCGGCGTGCGCTGGATCGCTTCCTGGGACCACCCCACGCGAGCGAGATTCGCGCGGGCATTGTCCGGCGCTAGGTCGGCGATTCCCACGAGCCGGATCCCGGGCGTCCTCGGCACCTGCGCGAGATACATGGCGGCGAACTTTCCGGCGCCGATCAGCCCGATGCGCAGCGGGCGGTCCTTCCGCTCCAGGAGCTTGGCGTACAGGTTCATGCGGCCTGCAGCGCGCCCCGCAACTCCTCGGCCGGCGTGCCGTCCTTCCAGGGCAGCGGCACGTCGTAGTGCTTGAGCAGGCAATCGTCGGGCAGCGTCTTGAGGGGCGTGAAGTCGCGGTGCGCGATGTAGCCGGGGCGCTTGAAGCGGCGGATGTGGTTCGACACCGCGCAGAGGGAGAGGTACACGCTGACCCGGTTCCACGGCGACAGGTTGGAGGTCGACGCGTGCACGAGGCAGCCGTGGAACAGGATCATCGAGCCCGCCGGGCCCTTGGGCGCGACGATGCCGCCCTTGTCCACCAGCTTGCGGATGACGTCGTTGTTGATGGTCCACAGCGGGTAGCTGGTGGTGCTCGTGTCGTGCGCGGCATCGAGCACGCCCTGCTTGTGGCTGCCGGGGATGAACATGAGCGGGCCGTTGAACTCGTTCACTTCCTCGAGGAAGATCGCGACGTTCATCGCGCGCGCCTCGGGCATCTGGTCGTCGTTCAGCCAGGTGCCGTAGTCCTGGTGCCACTGCCAGACGTCGCCGTCGAAGGCCATCTTGCCGTTGATCTTGAACTGGTGCATGTAGACCTCCTCGCCGAAGAGCTGGCGGATCGGGTCGACCATGCGCGGATGGCGCGCCAGCTTGGCGAAGGGATAGCTGTACATGTGGGCGGCGAAGTTCGTGCGCACCACGTCACCCGTCTTCTCGCGCACGTTCTCCGGGCGCCGCTGCGCGTACAGCGCGGGCACCTCGTCGTTGAGGACCTTGATTTCCTCGGGCTTGAACAGGCTCGGGAAGAACAGGTACCCGTCGCGGTCGAAGCGAGCCAGCTGCTCGGACGATAGTTTCATGTGCGTGCCTCCTCGCGCACTAGTATAAGGCTTCGCTCTTCAGTCCAGCGCCGGCTCGCTCCGTCTTCAGCGAACCGGCATCGATGAAGATATGCGAGATCTGCGGGTGACGCGCGCGGATGCCGGCTTCAAGGCGGTCGAGCGCCGCCGGAATGTCGGCCGCGGCGAGCCCCGGCTTGAACACCACGCGCATGTTCAGCAGCACCCGGGTCGCGCCCAGATGCATGGTCAGAGGGCGCTCGACGCCCTGCACGTCGGGGTCGGTCTGCGCCAGCTCGCGCACGCTTCGCACGACCTCGACGTCGGCGCTCTCGCCGATGATCAGCCCGCGGCTTTCGTACACCAGGAACACCGCGACCAGCGCCAGGATCAGGCCGATGACGACCGACGCCAGGCCGTCGAGATACGGGTTGCCGTAGAGATGCCCGAAGTAGATCCCGAGGAATGCGACGACGATGCCCGCGAGCGCCGCGAAGTCCTCGGCGAGGATCGTAAACACGGCGGGATCCT
This sequence comes from Burkholderiales bacterium, assembly GCA_035549805.1. Lineage (GTDB taxonomy): Bacteria > Pseudomonadota > Gammaproteobacteria > Burkholderiales > SG8-39 > SCGC-AG-212-J23. The sequence goes on along the minus strand of DASZQH010000340.1, from coordinate 13,718 downwards.
TGCTGCTGCGCAATGCGTGCCAGAAGCTCTTCTCGCCCGCGGCCGCCAGCAGCGCCTTTAAAGCGAGGTAGCTGGCGGCGGCCTCGAGCACGAAGGCGATCGCCAGCACTACGTAGTTCCAGGTCGGGTCGCCGAGATCGCCCGGGTGGCGCAAGTGATTGATGCCTTCGTAGATCGATATCCCCCCGCCGAGGCTGAACAGCACCACGGCGACGATCAGCGCCCAGAAATACAGCTCCTTGCCGTAGCCGTAGGGATGCGCATCATCGGCAGGCTTCCTGCTGCGGTGTATGCCGAGCAGGATCAGCGACTGGTTGCCCGTGTCGACGAGCGAGTGAACCCCCTCCGAGACCATCGCCGAGCTGCCCGTGAACAAGGCGGCGGTGAACTTCGCGACGGCGATCAGGAGGTTCGCGGCAATCGCACCGTAGACGGCAACTGGCTTTTCGGATGCGGCCATGTTCGCGGGAACCGTACTTTCGCAAAAGCCGTGCCTGCCGACGCTGCGTGTCGCGAAAGGAACCCTGGACGCAGGCGCGGTCCAACCCGTCTGGTTCCCATGAAGACCAACAGATTCCTGATCCTCAAGCTCCTGCGGCGCCGCGAGCTGCACAGCTCGCCAGCCCAGGCGCCGCGGCGCCGCCAGAACGCCCTGCGCCGAAAGACGCCGGAATTTTCGACGCTGGACGAGAACGAGGATGGCGTGCTGGACCGCTCGGAGGCGGCGAGCGACCCTGCCCTGGCTGCCCGCTTCAAGGAAGCGGACATCGATGGGGACGGCCGGCTCAGCCGCCTCGAGTACCTGAAAGCAATGGGGAAAAACTCCAGATAGCTTCATGCGTCTGGCCATCATCGACGAGGGTGATGGCACGCTCGCGCGGCGCGCCGCCCGTCGCGTCGTTCCGCACCTCGATGTCGTAGAAGGTGGCGCCGAACCGGTAGCGCAGCTTGAAGCCGGGCCAGCCCGGCGGGATGCAGGGTGCGATGCGAAGGGTCTCGCCCTCCCGCCGCAGGCCGAGGAGGGACTCGATGAACAGCCGGTACATCCAGCCTGCCGAGCCCGTATACCAGGTCCAGCCGCCGCGACCGGTGTGCGGCGCGACCGCGTACACGTCGGCCGCAACGGCATAGGGCTCGACCTTGTAGACGGCGACCGCGGCCGCGGAGCTGGCGTGGTTGACCGGGTTGATCATCGCGGCGAGCTCCCAGGCGCGCTCGCCGTCGCCCTGCGCCGCGAATGCCATCGCGGCCCAGATCGCGGCGTGCGTGTACTGCCCGCCGTTCTCGCGTACGCCGGGGACGTACCCCTTGATGTAGCCCGGATTCAACTGCGACGTATCGAAGGGCGGGTCGAGGAGCTGCACGAGGCGGTGCTCGCGACGCACCAGGCGCCGGTCGAGGGATCGCATCGCCTGGCTCGAGCGCGCGGTATCGCCGGCGCCGGAGAGCACCGACCAGCTTTGCGCGATGGAATCGATCTGGCACTCGTCGTTCGCGGCGCTGCCGAGCGGCGTGCCGTCGTCGAAGTACGCGCGGCGGTACCATGCGCCATCCCAGCCGTGCAGCTCGAGATTGCGCTGCAGCGTCTCCGCCTCGGCGCGGCAGCGCTCGGCGACCGGCGCATCGCCGCGGCCCTGCGCCAGGCCGGCGAACTCGATCAGCACGCGATAGAGGAAGAATCCCAGCCAGACGCTCTCGCCCTTGCCGCCGGCGCCGACCATGTTCATGCCGTCGTTCCAGTCGCCCGAGCCCATGAGCGGCAGGCCGTGCGCGCCGAAGCGCAGGCCGCGCAGGATCGCGCGCACGCAATGCTCGTAGAGCGGTGCCGACTCCCCGGAGCGCGTCGGCAGGTCGTAGTAGGAATCGTCCTCGGGGTTGACCGGGCGACCTTCGAGGAAAGCCACCGGCTCGTCGAGCACCGCGTGGTCGCCCGAGGCGAGCACATAGCGGCAGGCCGCCGCCGGCAGCCACAGGAAATCGTCCGAGCAGTGCGTGCGCACGCCGCGCCCCGAGGGCGGATGCCACCAGTGCTGCACGTCGCCCTCGACGAACTGGCGCGACGCGGCCCGCACCAGCTGCTCGCGGGCGAGCGCCGGCTCCGCGTGCACCAGCGCCATGCTGTCCTGCAGCTGGTCGCGGAAGCCGAAGGCGCCGCCCGACTGGTAGTAGCCGCTGCGCGCCCAGATCCGGCACGCCAGGGTCTGGTACATCAGCCAGCCGTTGGCCAGCACGTCCAGCGACGGATCGGGGGTTTGCACCTGCACCGCGCCAAGGGTGCGCGACCAGTAGGCCTTCACCTTCTCGAGCGCGTCGCGGGCCGTCGCGGCACCCCGCAGGCGGCGCGCCAGCTTGCCGGCATCCTCGGAGCTGCGCCGGCCGCCGATCCCGAGGCGGAAGATGACCTCGCGCGCCTGCCCGGGGGCGAGCTCGAAGGGCACCTGGATCGCGCCGCACGGATCGTAGCCGGCGCCGACCCGGTTGGAGAGCTGCACGCGGCGCAGCGCGGCCGGATTGCCGAGCGAGCCGTTGCGTCCGAGGAACTCGCTGCGATCTCCCGTCACGCTGCGGACCGCATCGTCGACATCGAAGAAGGCGATGCGCTCGGCGATCTCGGCGCTGTAGGCGTTGCGCGCGCACAGCGCGCCGCTCGCGGGATCGATCTCGGTGACCACGTGCATCGCGGTCTTCGGCCGCAGGTCGCCGAGCACCCATTCCACGTAGCCGGTGGCGGAGAGCCGGCGCGCGCGCCCCGATTCGTTGGTCACCTTCAGCACCGAGAACTTCACCGCCGTCTCCAGATCCACGTACACCGTGAGCTCGGAGCGGATTGCGCCCTCGGCGTGCTCGAAGACGCTGTAGCCGAAGCCGTGCCGGGTGACGTAGCTGCCTTCGCCGCGGCACGGCAGCGGCGTGGGCGACCAGAGCTGCCCGCTTTCTTCGTCGCGCAGGTAGAACGCCTCGCCGCCGGCATCGCCGACCGGGTCGTTGCCCCAGGGCGTGAGGCGCGCCTCGTGCGCGTTCTCGCTCCAGGTGTAGGCGAGCCCGCTCTCGGAGATCACGCTGCCGAACTGCGGATTCGCCAGCACGTTCACCCACGGCGCCGGCGTCACCTGCCCGGGCGAAGTGGTGATGACGTACTCGCGCCCGTCCGGGGTAAACCCGCCGAGGCCGTTGAAGAACGCGAGCTCCCGCTCCGGCGGCGCGGCGGGCCGGGGCTCCGCCCGCTTCGCCGGGCCCGGCTTCAGCCGCGCCATCGCGACCGGCGGCACCGCCCGCCGGTTGATCTGCTCCGCGAGCGTGCCCCTCTTGTCGCTCAGCACCGCGCGCGCCACCGACTGGATCAGGGTGCGATCCTCGTCGGCGATCTGCTCGGCGCGGCGCACGAAGATGCCGCCCGGCCGGTCGACCACGTGCGCCTCGATGCCCGAAGCGATGAGCCCCATGATCTGGTCGTGGAGGAGCTGGCGATAGCCCGCGTGGTCCTCGTTCCAGATCACCAGGTCCACGGCGAGCCCCTTCAGGCGCCAGTACGCGTGCGCCTGCACCAGCTGGCGCACGAGGTCGATCCTCGCCGCCTCGCTGATCCGCAGCAGGATGATCGGCAGGTCGCCCGAGATGCCGTGGCCCCAGAGGCCGGACTGGCTGCGGCGGTTCTTGGCGAGCACCGCGGCCTCGTCGCGTAGCGCCGCATTGGCGTAGAGCACCGAGCTCGCCAGCCTGCCGTAGAGCTGCGCGTCGGACTCGGTGGCGTTGATCTGGCGCAGGGTGACGAGGCTGTGCGTCCAGGCAAGGTCGAACACGCGGTCGGCGAGATTCCGGTCCTGGTACTACCCGGCGAGGGCCAGGACGGCCACGCGACTCTCGCCCATGCCGCTGACCATGTCGATGGTCGCCGACTGCTCGGGCTCCAGGTGGATGCAGCGGCGAATCGCCACCACCGGATCGAGCACCGAGCCCTGGCTCCCCGAGAGCGCCGCGTCCTGCATCGCCTGCGGCGCGGCGAGAGTACGACCCCGCCCGATGAAGCGCGCGCGATCGGTCTCGTAGGAAACCTCGCCGCACTCGGCGCCATGCACCGCCAGCGCATGGAACATCCACGGCGCCTGCTCGCCCACGGAGCGCGGGCGGCGGGTGCAGAGGATCGCCTGCCGGCCGGCCGCGATTTCGGTCTGCACGAAGAGATTGCTGAACGCCGGATGCAGGGCATCCGCGGCAGGCGGCGCGAGCACCACCTCCGCATAGCTCGTGACCTCGACCGTCCTGCGCGCCTTTCCGCGGTTCGTGATGCGCAGCCGCCGCAGCTCGATGTCGTCTTCCGGCGAGACCACGATCTCGGTATGCGTCTCGTAGTCGTGGTCGCGGCGGCGGAACTCGGCGCGCGCCTCGGAGAAGATCGCCTCGTAGGTGTCGGCGCGCTTGAGCGTCGGCTGGTGCGCGCTCGACCAGAACGCCCCGCTCGCCATGTCGCGCACGTAGCAGAAGCTGCCCCAGTTGTCGCAGGTGGTGTCCTCGCGCCAGCGGGTGACGGCCAGGTCCTTCCAGCGGCTGTATCCGCCGCCTGTGTGGCTGACCATCACGTGGTAGCGGCCGTTCGACAGCAGTTGCACTTCCGGGGCGAACGTATCGGACTCGGACAGCACGCGCACCGGCATCTCGGCGGTGTCCGAGACGGCGTGCGTGTCGAAGCGCCCCGCGCTGGTCAGCTCGGGCGCGGCGCGCTTCGGAATGCGCTCCTGGAGAAGCAGGAGCGTCGCCTGGAAGCGCGGATCGGCGGAGAAGCGCTTCTGCATCGGGCGCCCGAGCAGCAGGTACGCGAGCGACAGCAGGACCATTCCCTGGTGATGCGCCATGTAGGAGCGCACCACGACGCTGTCCTGCCCGCGCGGCAGGCGCGAAGGCGTGAAGTCGACCGCCTCGTAGAAGCCGAAGCGGCCTTCCATGCCTTCGGCCGCGAGCCGCTGCAGGTTCGCGCATGCCGCCGCGGGCGCCACCATGAGCGCGAGCGCCGAGGCGTAGGGCGCGATGACCAGGTCCTCGGACAGGCCGCGCTTGAGCCCCAGGCCGGGCACCCCGAAGGCGCGGTACTGGTAGTTCAAGCCGGCGTCGACCATGTTGTACCCCGACTCGGACATGCCCCAAGGGACGCCGCGCTGGCCGGCGTAGTCGATCTGGCGCGCGACGGCGGCGCGGCAGGTCTGGTCGAGCAGCGTGTCGTCGTAGGATGGCATCACCAGCATCGGCATCAGGTACTCGAACATCGAGCCGCTCCAGGAAAGGAGCGCGGTCTCGCCGCCGGCGCTGGTCAGCAGGCGCCCCAGGGCGAACCAGCTCTCCTGCGGCAGCTCGTCGAGCGCGACGGCGACGAAGCTCGTGGCACGCGCCTCGGAGGCGAGCAGGTCGTAGAAGCTCGCGTCGCGCCGGCCCTCGCCGACGTTGTAGCCGATGGCGAGGAGCCGCCGCTCCGCGTCGTACAGGAAGGCGTAGTCCGTCTTCGCCAGCTCGCCAGCCTGCTCCGCCAGGCTCTCCGCGCCCGGAATCTCGAGCAGGCCCTGGCGCAGCGTGAGGAGGTGCATGGCGAGGTTGCCGCTGTCGACCGAGGAAACGTAGAGCGGCGGCAGCGGCGCGAGCGTGCGGGTGTCGTACCAGTTGTAGAAATGGCCGCGAAAGCGCTCGAGCCGCTGCATCGTCGCCAGCGTCTGGGCGGTGCGCTCGATGAGCCGCCCGGCATCGATGAAGCCGAAATCGTAGGCGGAGAGGTTGGCCAGCAGCGCGAGGCCCATGTTGGTGGGCGAGGTGCGGTGCGCGACGACCGGTGCCGGGAACTCCTGGAAGTTGTCGGGGGGCAGCCAGTTGTCTTCGGGCCCGACGAACGTCTCGAAGAACGCCCACGTCTTGCGTGCCGTGGCGTGCAGGAAGGCGGCCTGCGCCTCGGAGAGCTTCTCGTCCCGACGGGGGGCCGGCTGGCTGATCCACCACGCGATCGCCGGCGAAGCGAGCCAGAGCAGGAGCACCGGCGCCGCCACGAGCAGCGCCTCGGGACGCGCTGCGGCCAGGTACGCCGCGGTGGCGACGGCGAGCGCCGGTCCGATCCACATGGCGCGGAACGAGGCGAGAAGATCGTTCGCGCGTCCGCCCTCGCCTGACGGCGTCCATTCCAGCAGGCGCTGGCGTGCAATGAGGAGCCGCCACGCGGTGCGCGCGATGGCATCCATGGCGAGCCACGCCTCGTGAGGCAGGCAGGCGAGCGCGAAGGCGGCCTGGGCCGCATGCCGTCCGGTCGAGCGCCACGCCTGGAGCGAGCCGATGAGCGGCGGCACGAGCAGAATCGCGAGCACGGCCAGGGTCCACAGCGCCGGCTCGGAGGAAATCGCCCAGCCCGCGATCAGCAGCAGCACCAGCGCGGCCGGCGCGACGCTGCGGCGCAGGTTGTCGAACAGCTTCCAGCGCGACAGCGCCGAGAGCGGGGCGAAGACCCAGTGCGCGATCTGCCAGTCGCCGCGGATCCAGCGATGCCTGCGGCTCATGTCCGCGCCGTAGGTCGCGGGGTGCTCCTCGTAGAGCTGCACGTCGCTCAGCAGGCCCGAGCGCGCATGGCAGCCCTCGAGCAGATCGTGGCTGAGGATCCGGTTCTCCTGGAAGCGCCCCGCCAGCGCGCGCTCGAAGGCATCGACGTCGTAGATGCCCTTGCCGACGAACGAGCCTTCGCCGAACAGGTCCTGGTAGACGTCGGACACGGTGCGCGTATACGGATCGATGCCGGGCTCGCCGCCGAAAAGACGCGCGAAGCGCGAATGGCCGCCTGCGGGCAGGCTCACCGCCACGCGCGGCTGCAGGATCGCGTAGCCCTCGCAGACGCGCTGGGAGCGCTCGTCGTGGCGCGGCCGGTTGAGCGGGTGCGCCATCGCCCCCGCCAGCTCGCGCGCCGCGTCGCGCGGCAACTGGGTATCGGCGTCCAGGGTGATGACGTACTTGACTCCCTGCAGCAGCGAGACCTCGCCCACGACCCGCGAGAAGCCGTGCCTGCCGCCGCGCAGCAGGGAATTGAGCTCCATCTGCTTGCCGCGCTTGCGCTCGTAGCCCATCCAGACGCGCTCGCCCGGATTCCAGCGCCGCGGGCGGTGGAAGAGGAAGAAGCGATCCTCGCCGTAGCTGCGGTTCAGCGCTTCGATGCCTTGCGCCGCGAGGCGCTCGAGCGCGGCGTCCTCCGGGAGCGTCTCCACCGGCGCGTCGGTGAAGTCGGTCAGCAGGCCGAAATGCAGGTGCGCGTCCCGGTTGGCGAGGAAGCGCACTTCCAGCGCCTCGAGCAGGTCCTCCACCTGCCGGGCGCTGCCCAGCAGGGCCGGGACCACGACCAGCGTGCGCGATTGCGCAGGAATTCCTTTGGAGTAATCGAGCCGAGGCAGTGGATGCGGGGCGACCAGCGCCATCGCCAGGCGGTTGACCAGCGCCACCGCGAGCTGGCTCGCAGCAACCAGGGCGGTCAGGACGAGGAGGAGCAGCGCCCCGCCGCTCACCCCGCTTTCCCGCGCGAGCGTCGCGAGCCCCCACGCGAACAGTCCCGAGGCGAGCGCGACGGCGCCCAGGTAGAAGCCCAGCGCAGCGGGCCGGAGCGCGCCCTCGTCGAGGAGGTAGTAGCCGACGTGCGAGCTGCGCTCGTCGTTGCCCGACCGAGCCCGCGCGATCGCTTCGCGCGCGACCTCGACTTCGGGGACCGAGCGGGCCTTCGCCAGCCGCTCGACCGCGTGGCGGTAGCGGTCGCGCGTGGCGAAATCCATCGTGCCGTAGACGGGATCCTCGCGCAGCGCGCGCTCGACGACGCTCAGCGTCTCGACGAACTCGCGCCAGTCGGTGGCGCCCAGCACGCGCAAGCTGCCGATGCTGTTGCTCATCGAGACCTGGTCGGCGGCCTGGTCCTGGGTCTCGGCCTGCACCAGCTGCTCGATGGTCGCGCCGGACTCGGCGAGGCGCTGCTCGATCCAGGTCAGCGGCAGCGCGAGCGCGGCGCTCTGGCCGCGCAGGCGGCGCGCCAGCTCCGCCACGAACGGGCTCACCATCGGCGGATCCGAGCGCGCCATGTCGGCGATGACCAGGATCAGGCTCTTCGGATCCTGCGCCGCGATCGCCAGCATCCGGTCGGCCCAGTCTCCGGCGCGGTTGCGCGCCGTGGTGGCGGCGGCGAGGCGCAACGCCACGCGCCGCAGGTTCTCGATCAGGGCGAGGCGCAGCATGATCGGGATCGCCCACAGCTCGCCGATCTTCAGCGGCGCGACGGACTGGTAAGCCGCGACGAAGCGGCGCAGGCTCTCGAGGTCCACGCGCCCATCCCCGTGGGCGATCGCCTCCTGGGCGATGTCGTACACCCGCGGCAGGCCGGCGGAGGGGCCGTTCAGCAGGTGCGGCAGCTCGCGGCTATAGGTCCCGGGCAGGTGCCGCCGCGCGGTGCGGACCTGCTCCTCGATCAGGTAGAAGTTGTCGAGCAGCCACTCGCCCGCGGGCGCGATGCGATGGCTGGCGGCCGCCGCCCCCTTCAGGAGGTCGCCCGCCCCGTTCAGGGCCGCTTCGTTTTCTGCCAGGCGCGCAAGCAGCGGGTCGCGCATGCGCCGCCCGGTCTCGACCGAGTGCGAGGCCGCCAGCGCCGTGCCGTGCCGCTCCATCTGGTCTGCGCTGTAGAGCTCCGCGCGAAGGGGGAACTCGGGCTGGGGGAGCATCGGCCATGGTACGCGCAAGAATCGCTCCGCATCCACCTTCCGGATGGACGAGGGCGCGCCGCTCGCGCATCATCCGTGCATCGAAACTCAGGGAGGGAGGCACCACCATGGACGCCGCCGGCGACAAGCTGATGCAGGAGCTCAGGGAGGTCGTGGCCGCCGCCGAGGAGCTCCTCGGCGCCACCGCGGCCGAGGGCAGCGAGCAGGTGCAGGAGATGCGCGCGCGCGCCGAGGAGACGCTGCGCAAGGCGCGCGCCAGCATCGAAGGCGCCGGCAAGGATGTCGAGGAGCAGATCCGCGCGCATCCCTTTGCCGCCGTGGGCATCGCCGCCGCCGCCGGCCTCATCCTCGGCGTGCTGCTCGCGCGCAGATGAGCGCCGGGCTGCTCGACACGATCCGCAGCTCGGTCGCCAGGCTGCTCGCGCTGGGGCAGACGCGCTTCGCGCTCTTCGGCGTCGAGCTGCGCGAAGAGCTCGCGCGCCTCGCCTCCGCCCTCATCGGCGGGCTCGCCGTCCTGGTCCTCCTCGCGCTCGGCGTCTCCTTCGGCGCGCTCGCGCTGATCCTCTACCTGCCGCCGGAGCAGCGCGTGTCGGCCGCGATCCTGGTCGCCGCCGCCTTCCTGGGCCTCGCCGCGCTGGTCGCCTGGATCGTGGTGCGGCTCGCGCGCGTCAAGCCGCGCCCGTTCGACGCCACGCTCAAGGAGCTCGAGCGCGACTACGAGGCCATCAAGCCGTGATCTTCGGCGTACGCGCCCTGGAGACCGAGCGCATGCGCCTGGTGGCGCGTTGCGACGCGCTGCGCAGCGAGCTCGTCCAGGGCATCCGGCCTTATGCGGCGAAAGTCGCGGCGGCGGACCGGCTGGTGCGCGCGGTGCGGCGCCTCGCGCCGCTGCTCCTGCTGTACTCGTTCCTGAAGAAGCGCCGCTAGCGCCGGCGGGCGGGCTCGGCGGCCTTGTCCTCGACGACCTGGAAGAAGACCTCGTCGCCGCGCACCATGCCGAGCTCGTAGCGGGCGCGCTCCTCGATCGCTTCGGTGCCCTGCTTCAGGTCGCGGACCTCGGCGGCGAGGCCGGCGTTGCGTCGCTCGAGCTGCACGTTCTTTCCCTTCTGCACCGCGAGCTGCCGGTCGACCTCCCAGGCGCGCAGCCAGCCTCCCTTGCCGAGCCAGAGCGGGTACTGGATCAGCACGATCAGGCCCGTCAGGATCCCGGCGAGGATCTTCATCTGCGCAGCGGGAAGGCCTCCGCGCCCGGATAGCGCACGGAATCCCCGAGATCCTCCTCGATGCGCAGCAGCTGGTTGTACTTCGCCACGCGGTCGGAGCGCGACAGCGAGCCGGTCTTGATCTGCAGCGCGTTGGTGCCCACCGCGATGTCCGCGATCGTCGTGTCCTCGGTCTCGCCCGAGCGGTGCGAGATGACGGTGCCGTAGCCCGCGCGCTTGGCGAGCTCGATGGCGTCGAAGGTCTCGGTGAGCGTGCCGATCTGGTTCACCTTGATGAGGATCGCGTTCGCCACGCCCTGCTCGATGCCCTGGCGCAGGATCTTCGTGTTGGTGACGAAGAGGTCGTCCCCGACCAGCTGCACCTTCCGGCCGAGCCTTCCGGTGAGGGCCTTCCAGCCCTCCCAGTCGCCCTCGGCCATGCCGTCCTCGATGGAGACGATCGGGAAGCGGTTCGCGAGGTCGGCGAGGTAGTCGGTGAACTCCGCGGGCGTAAGCACCTTCCGCTCGCCCTCGAGCACGTACTTGCCGTCCTTGTAGAACTCGGAGGCCGCGCAGTCGAGCGCCAGCGCCACGTCGCGCCCGGCGCTGTAGCCGGCCTTGCCGATCGCCTCGAGGATCAGCTCGATCGCCGCCGCGTGACTCTCGAGGCTCGGCGCGAACCCGCCCTCGTCGCCGACGGCGGTCGACATGCCCCTGGAATCAATGATCGATTTCAGCTTCTGAAAGATTTCTGCTCCACAACGCAACGCCTCGCGGAACGAGCCCTGCCCGATCGGCACGATCATCAGCTCCTGCATGTCGAGGCTGTTGTTCGCGTGCGCCCCGCCGTTGATGACGTTCATCATCGGCACCGGCATGCGCATCGGCCCCGCGCCGCCGAAGTAGCGGTAGAGCGGCAGGCCGGATTCCTCCGCGGCGGCGCGCGCCACCGCCATCGACACCGCCAGCATGGCGTTCGCGCCCAGGCGCGACTTGTTGTCGGTCCCGTCGAGGTCGAGCAGGGTCTTGTCGATGAAGGCCTGCTCGGAGGCGTCGAGGCCGACGATGGCCTCGGAGATCTCGGTGTTCACGTTCTCGACCGCCTTCAGCACGCCCTTGCCGCCGAAGCGCTTCGCGTCGCCGTCGCGCAGCTCGATCGCCTCGCGGCTGCCGGTCGAGGCGCCCGAAGGCACCGCCGCGCGGCCCATGACGCCCGACTCGAGCAGCACGTCCGCCTCGACGGTCGGGTTGCCGCGCGAATCCAGGATCTCCCTTGCCACCACGTCCACGATGGAGCTCATTTCACTCTTTCCTCGATGAATGCCTTCTTCTTCACCACCCGGTCGATCTCGACGAGCGTCTCGAGCAGCTCGGGCATCAGGTGCAGCGGCCAGGAGTTCGGCCCGTCGCACAGCGCCTCGTCGGGCTTCGGGTGCGTCTCCATGAACACCCCGGAGACGCCGGCCGCCACGGCGGCGCGGGCGAGCACGGAGATGTGCTCGCGCTGGCCGCCGCTCGAGCCGCCCTGCCCGCCCGGCAGCTGCACCGAGTGCGTCGCGTCGAACACCACCGGGCAGCCCGTGTCGCGCATCGCGGCGAGGCCGCGCATGTCCACCACGAGGTTGTTGTAGCCGAAGCTGAAGCCGCGCTCGCAGACCATGATCTGCTGGTTGCCGGTGCTCTTCGCCTTCTCGACCACGTTCTTCATCTCCCAGGGGGAGAGGAACTGGCCCTTCTTCACGTTGACCGGCCTGCCCTGCGAGGCGGCGGCGCGGATGAAGTTGGTCTGGCGGCAGAGGAACGCGGGCGTCTGGATCACGTCCACGACGGCGGCGACTTCCTTCAGCGGCGTGTCTTCATGGACGTCGGTGATCACCGGCACGCCGATCTTCTTCTTCACGGAAGAAAGAATCCGAAGGCCCTCTTCCATGCCGGGCCCGCGGTAGCTTTTCCCGGAGGTGCGGTTCGCCTTGTCGAAGGAGCCCTTGAAGACGTACGGCACGCCGAGGCGCTGCGTCGCTTCCTTCAGCTTGCCCGCGACGTCGAGGCAGAGCTGCTCGCTCTCGAGCGTATCGGGACCCGCAATGAGGAACAGCGGCTTGTCCAAGCCGACGTCAAACCCGCACAGGTTCACGCTGCAACGACCGAAAGTGTTCCACCGGGGCGCTTCGAGCTGGCCCGGTGCTTGAGCGCGGCGGCGACGAAGGCGCGGAACAGCGGATGGCCGCCGCGCGGCGTCGAAGTGAACTCGGGGTGGAACTGAACGCCGATGAAGAACGGGTGGCCGGGCAGCTCCATGATCTCGGGCAGGTTCTCGCTCGGCGTGCGCGCCGAGACCTTGTAGCCCTTGGCCTCGAGCTGCGGCACGTAGATGTTGTTCACCTCGTATCGGTGCCGGTGGCGCTCGTTCACGTCGGGCCCGTAGATGGAGAAGGCCAGGGACGCCTCCTCGACCGGGCACTTCTGCGCGCCGAGGCGCATCGTGCCGCCCAGGTCGGACTTCTCGGTGCGCTTCTCGATCTGGCCGGTGCGGTCGAGCCACTCCGTGATCAGGGCGACCACCGGGTGCGGCGTCTCCTGGTCGAACTCGGTGCTGTTCGCGCCCGCCAGGCCGCAGACGTTGCGCGCGAACTCGATGGTGGCGAGTTGCATGCCGAGGCAGATGCCGAGGTACGGCACGCCGTTCTCGCGCGCGTAGCGGATCGCCTTCATCTTGCCTTCCGTGCCGCGCTTGCCGAAGCCGCCCGGGACCAGGATGGCGTCCATCTTCTCCAGGCCCGCCGGCCCGCTCTTCTCGATCTCCTCGGAGTCGAGGTAGTGGATGTTGACCCGGGAATGCGTGTGGATGCCGGCGTGCCGCAGCGCCTCGTTCAGCGACTTGTAGGAGTCCTGCAGGTCGACGTACTTGCCGACGAACGCGATGTCGACCTCGTGCTGCGGGTGCTCCTGCGCCTCGACGATCCGGGTCCAGGCCGACAGGTCCGCCGCGCGCGCGAGGATGCCGAGCTTGTGGCAGACGATCTCGTCCAGCATCTGCTGGTGCAGGACCATCGGCACCTTGTAGATGGAGTCGACGTCCCAGGCCGAGATCACCGCCTCCTTCTGCACATTGCAGAAGAGCGCGATCTTCCTCCGCTCGTCTTCCGGGAGCGGCCGGTCGGTGCGGCAGATGATGGCGTCGGCCTGGATGCCGATCTCGCGCAGCTCCTTGACCGAGTGCTGCGTCGGCTTGGTCTTGATCTCCCCCGCCGAGGCGATGTACGGCACCAGGGTGAGGTGGATGTAGCAGACGTTGTTGCGCCCTAGGTCGAGCCCCATCTGGCGGATCGCCTCGAGGAACGGCAGCGACTCGATGTCGCCGACCGTACCGCCCACCTCGACGATCGCCACATCGGCGTCGCCCGCGCCCCTCTTGATGAAGGCCTTGATCTCGTCGGTGATGTGGGGGATGACCTGGACCGTGCCGCCCAGGTAGTCGCCGCGGCGCTCCTTCTTGATCACCGACTCGTAGATCTGGCCGGTGGTGAAGTTGTTGGACTTGCGCATCTTCGAGCTCTGGAAGCGCTCGTAGTGGCCCAGGTCCAGGTCGGTTTCAGCCCCGTCCTCCGTGACGAACACCTCGCCGTGCTGGAACGGCGACATCGTCCCGGGATCGACGTTGATGTAGGGGTCCAGCTTGATGTTGGTGACGCGGATGCTGCGCGATTCGAGAATCGCGGCGAGGGAGGCGGCGGCGATGCCTTTCCCCAGAGAGGAAACTACACCACCGGTTACGAAAACATACTTAGTCATTGACCCACGGCGTGTA
>DASZQH010000339.1:0-2912 GCA_035549805.1 Burkholderiales bacterium | reverse complement strand
TCGTGGCCTTCATCCTCGTGAGCGCCATCGGCGCCAACGTGGCCGCCAACCTGAAGTTCCCGAAGGCGCTCGACGTCTTCCCGGTGATCGGAGCGGCGGTGTGGGTCGCGATCCTGGTCTCGGCGCCGCTGCGCCAGCCCGATTGGAAGCTCCTGCCCGACGCCTTCAAGGGCTCGGTCTTCCTCCTCGCCCTGGTGACCTGCGCGTCGCTGATGCCGGTCGAGAAGCTGCCGCCGGCGTCCTGGCAGTCCGCGTTCTCCCTCGGCTTCATCTCCTCGGTGTTCGACAACATCCCGCTCACCGCGCTCGCGCTCAAGCAGGGCGGCTACGACTGGGGGATGCTCGCCTACTGCGTCGGCTACGGCGGCTCGATGATCTGGTTCGGCTCCTCCGCCGGGGTCGCGATCTCGAACATGTACCCGGAGGCGAAGTCGGTGGGCCGCTGGCTGCGCCACGGCTGGCACGTCGCCCTCGCCTACGTCATCGGCTTCGCCGTGATGCTGGCGATCGTCGGCTGGCACCCCACGGACAAGCGCGGCCGCGCGCTGCTCGGCGATGCCCCGCCGGTGGCCGAAGAGGTGACGCCGTTGGGAGCGTAATCCTCGCTGCGGTGGCGGCCTTCGCCGCCACCAACCTGGACGACCTCTTCCTCCTCGTCGCCTGGTTCGCCGCCGGGCGCACCCGCGCCCGGGACATCGTCCTCGGTCAGTATCTCGGCATCGGCGCGCTTTTCGCCGCGAGCGTGGCGGTAGCGCTACTCGCCCTGGCCGTTCCGGCCGCGCACCTCGCCTGGCTGGGCCTCGTGCCGATCATCCTCGGGGTACGGATGCTCGCGAAGGAAGGGACCGAGGAAATCCCGGAAGCGCCCGGGCTGCTCGCGGTGGCCGCGGTGACGGTGGCGAATGGCGCGGACAACCTGGGGGTCTACATTCCGCTCTTCGCCACGAGCGGCGCCGGCGACATCGCCGTCTATGGCGCCGTCTTCGCCGTCATGACCGCGCTCTGGTGCGCGGCGGCGGGCTGGCTGGTGCGCCACCCCGGCGCCGGGGCGCCGCTGCGGCGCCACGGGCCGAAGGCCGTGCCGCCCGTGCTGATCGGCATCGGCCTGTGGATCCTGCTGCGCTGACGCCCTAGAAGAGCCCCACGACCTTGCCGTCGACCAGGTCGATCTTGGCGGCCGAGGGCACCTTGGGCAGGCCCGGCATGGTCATGATGTCGCCGCAGATCATGACCACGAACTCGGCGCCCGCGGCGAGGCGCACCTCGCGCACGTTGACCACGTGGTTGGAGGGGGCGCCGCGCAGCGCGGCATCGGTCGAGAACGAGGACTGGGTCTTCGCCACGCACACCGGATAGTGGCCGTAGCCGTCGTCCTGCAGCTTCTTGATCTGCCCGCGCACCTTGGCGTCCGCGGTGACTTCCGAGGCGCGGTACACCTTCTTCGCGATCTTGGAGATCTTCTCCCACAGCGGGTCGGCGTCCTCGTAGACGAAGGTCGGCTTCGACGGCTTGTCGCACAGGCCGACCACGATCTTCGCCAGGTCCGCCGCGCCCTTGCCGCCCTCTGCCCAGTGGTTCGCGAGCACCACCTCGACGCCGAGCTTCTTCATCCGCGCCGTGACCAGGTCGATCTCGGCCGGCGTGTCGAAGGTGAACTTGTTGATCGAGACCACGCAGGGGATGTTGTAGACCTTGCTCACGTTCTCGACGTGGCGCTCGAGGTTGACGAGGCCCTTCTCCAGCGCGGCGACGTTCTCCTTGCTCACTTCCTTCACGTCGACGCCGCCGTGGTACTTCAGAGCGCGCATCGTGGCGACGATCACCGCCGCGCTCGGGCGCAGGCCCGTCTTGCGGCACTTGATGTCGAGGAACTTCTCCGCCCCGAGGTCGGCGCCGAAGCCGGCCTCGGTGACCACGTAGTCGGCGAGCTTGAGGGCGCTCTGGGTGGCGAGCACCGAGTTGCAGCCGTGCGCGATGTTGGCGAACGGGCCGCCGTGCACGAACGCGGGGTTGTTCTCCAGCGTCTGCACCAGGTTCGGGGCGAGCGCGTCCTTGAGCAGCACCGTCATCGCGCCGTGGCCCTGCAGGTCCTTCGCCTTGACGGGCTTCTGGTCCCTCGTATAACCGACCACGATGTTGCCGAGGCGGTTCTTCAGGTCCTCCAGGGAGGTGGCGAGGCAGAAGATCGCCATCACCTCCGAGGCGACGACGATGTCGAACCCGTCTTCGCGCGGGTACCCGTTGGCGGTGCCGCCCAGGGCGATGGTGATATCGCGCAGCGCGCGGTCGTTCATGTCGAGCACGCGCTTCCAGGTGATGCGCCGGATGTCGATGCCGAGCTCGTTGCCGTGGTTGATGTGGTTGTCGATCAGCGCGGCGAGCAGGTTGTTGGCGAGCTGGATCGCGCCGAAGTCGCCGGTGAAGTGCAGGTTGATGTCCTCCATCGGCACGATCTGGGCGTAGCCGCCGCCCGCCGCGCCGCCCTTCACGCCGAACACCGGCCCGAGCGAGGGCTCGCGCAGGCAGATGATCGCCTTCCTGCCGATGTGGTTCAGCGCGTCGCCCAGCCCGACCGTGGTGGTGGTCTTGCCCTCGCCGGCCGGCGTCGGGCTGATCGCCGTCACCAGGATCAGCTTGCCGTCCTTCTTGCCCTTCAGCGTGTCGAGGTACTTGAGCGAGACCTTGGCCTTGTAGTGGCCGTAGGGCTCGAGGTGCTCCTCGGCGATGCCGAGCTTCTCGCGCGCCACCGCCGCGATGCGCTGCATCTTCGCTGCCTGGGCGATTTCGATGTCCGACAAAGGCATGTGTTTCCCCTCTCCTGATTGCGGAAATTAGCCGCCAAGACGCCAAGGCGCCAAGGAAGGCAAAAAAACCATATCGATCAACTCGGCATGCAAACGCTGCCGGCCTGA
>DASZQH010000338.1:0-8525 GCA_035549805.1 Burkholderiales bacterium | reverse complement strand
GTCGGTGTCCTCGAGGTTGCTGCGCTCGATGTCCTCGCGGTCCATGAGGTTCGCCGCCAGGACGCGGTTGGTGAGGCCGATCGCGCCGCTGCCGCGCGCGCCCGCGTTCACCTTCCAGCCGCGCAGCTCGGGGATCTGCAGCAGGGTCGCCTCGCGCCGCAGGGACTTCGCCTTCTCGGCGCGGTAGAAGAGCCAGTAGGGCTCGAAAAACAGGCTGCCGAGGGACACCACCGGTACGCCCTTGCTCGCCTCCTCCTGCACGCGCTGCGACTCGTTGGCCCCGCCCTGCACGAACGCGAGGTGCACGTCCTCCTTGGCGTCGTGCAGCAGGCGGATGTTCTCGCGCGAGCCGTTGGTCGGCCGCAGCACCACCTGGATGCCGAAGCGCTTGAGCTCTTCCGCGTAGCGCGCGCCGAACGCGGCATAGGCGCCGACCTCGGGCCCGGTCGCGAGCACGACGCGCTTGGGCGGCGTCGGATTGAGCAGGAAGTACGCGCCGACGAGCGCGGCGATGCCGACGACGATGAAAGGACCCCAGGTGAGGGATATTTCGCGGACCTGGAGCAGCGTTTCGCGGAGAATGCGCGCCATCGAGTGAAAACTATAGCTGAAGGGAGGCACGGATGAAGCGCTGGATTGCGGTGGTGGCGACCGTCTTGGCGATCGCGGGTTGCGCGAGCGGCGGCGGCTCCATCGATCCGAAGGACGAGACGGTTTCGCTGGTATACGGGTATTTCGACATGGCCGACGCGCCCACCAAGGCCGACTGGGTGTGGCTGCGCAAGTACGAGGCCGGCAAGGAGGCGACGGGCTACAACATGGCTTCGAAGGACGGCGTGTTCTTCCACGTCGGCGTCGAGCCCGGCTCGTACCAGGTGGAGAAGTTCGGTGGCGGGGGCGGCTTCTTCTCGCGGCCGGTCGAGTACAGCTTCGGCGGCAGCGGGCGCAATGGCACCGCGATCCGCATCGCCCGGCCCGGCGTTTACTTCGTCGGCTCGCACCGCTACGTCAATCATGCCGGCAAGGGCTTCTTCGATCCCGACCGCTTCGAGATGCAGGCGGCAGGCGCGCCGAGCGAGAAGGAGGTCCTGCAGCGCGTCGTGCAGCGGCTCGAGACCGAACCGGAGCTGAAGGACTACCGGCGCCAGATCGAGCTGGCGCGCAAGCGGCTGGCGGAGCTGCGGTGATGCGTGCCCTGGCGCTCGCGATGTGCGCCCTGCTCGCCGGCTGCGTGGCAGTGAGCGAGAACGTCGGCAGCCTCGCCGAGGTCGGCCCGGATGCCGTGCTGCTCGTCGGGCGCATCGAGGTCGTGCCGCCGGTCAAGCCGGAGGAGCAGCGCTACCGGGCCGGGGTCGACGTGTTCGACACCAGGCGGCACTTCATCGGCCGCGCGATCCTCTTCATGTCGGACAAGCCCGACTACCAGGAGCGGACCGACGTCGCGCTCAATCCGCCGCTGGAGGAAACGTTCTTCGTGCGCCTGCCGGCCGATCGCCGCTACATGGTGAAGGGCTCGGTGACGATGGAGCTCATCGCCCGCGCCGTGTCGGCGCGGCAGAGCGTGATGGACCGCGCCGAGCTCCTCTTCCCGGCGCCCATCGCGATCGACGTCCGGCCGGGCGACCGTGCGCTCTACATCGGCACGCTGCGCCTGCACCGCGACGAGTTCCACGAGGTCACGAAGGTCGAGCTGCTCGACCAGTACGCGGCGGCGGCCGTCGAGTTCCACCGGAAGTTTCCCGGCTCGCTGCCGCCGCGGAAGGCTTTGCTTCGCGGTATCCGGAAGTAGGCTGGAAGCGCTGCGGGTAGTGCTGCTGGACGATCGGCTGGCGCCGTGACTCCGGGACGCGGTGATACTGCCGGAACTGCACCGCCTGTTGCTGCTGCATCCGCGCCGCGGGCGACGGGGCGCCGTTGAGAGGCTTTGGCTTTTGCACGTGGAGGTGCTTGTGCACGACCGGCTTGTGCACGACCGGCCGATGAACCCAGGGCCTCCAGTGGACGTGCCGGACCGGGCGCCAGGCGGGACCGTAGACGACGATCGGGTTGTAGTAGCGGACGGAGTAGTAGTGCGCTACCGCGGGCACCACGGCGATCGTGCTGCCGTAGTGCTGGACCACCTGTGCCGGATCCGACTGCAGGTAGCCGGCGCCATAGGCGCGCTGGCGGAGGACCTGCACCGCCGCAAGCACGTCGTTCCTCTGTCCGAGATAGGCGTTGCCCAGGTCGAAAAGCCACGCCGGGCTTTCGGCCATCCGGTCGAGGAGATCCGGGTAGGGAAGGAGCGCGCGAACGGCCGGCATCCAGGGGCCGTCGTCGGCGTCCGCGGCGGCGGCGTCCATCACTTCCTGGGGCGCCGTCGTGGCCTCGAGCACGTTCCAGAGCACCGCGTCGGGTTGCAGCGCGACGGGCGCGAGCAGGCTCTCGAGCTCCGCGGCGCCGTAGAGGCGCGCCTCGCTCTTGGCGGGAAGCGCGCCGAGGAGCGCCAGGGTGAGAAGGATCCATCGCATGAGCCCACCCTACGCTCGCACTCGCCGGGCAGGCGTTGCAATGTGTAACCAGATGTATGGGCATGAAAGCTGCACTACCGGTGCATGCAATTTCTTCCTGCATTCCTTTGCCTCCTGCTCGCCGCCGCGAGCGCGCACGCGCAGGTGCGCGGCATGTCCGAGCAGCAGAGCGCGGGCCGCAAGCCCGACCTGACCGCGGGCGGCGGAAACTCTTCGGTCGGCGCGACGCGCCCCTCGTTGCCGGAGGACAAGAAGGAGCGCTTCGCGGCGCTCGACCTCGACGGGGACGGGCGCGTGTCGCTCGCCGAGGCGGCGGGGCACGAGGAGATCGTCAAGCACTTCGACCGCGCGGACCGCAACCGCGACGGCAAGCTGACCGCGGCCGAGTACGACAACCTGGGCAAGGCGCCGCCGAAGCGTCGTGCGAAGGCGACAGGCCGGACGGCGCGGGGTTCCGCGTCAACCTCTGGCACGCGTGCTGCGTCTATGCCCTAGCATGACCTTTCGAAAGGAGACCCAATGACCATTCAACTGAAAGCACTCACGGCGGCAATCGCCCTCGCGTTCGCCGGCGCGTCCTTCGCAGCCGACAAGCCGATGGACGGCAAGAACAACGACGGCAAGCTCTCGAAGAAGGAAGCGTCCAACGTCTCGCGCTCGGACGACTCCGGATTCGCGAAGATGGACAAGAACAAGGACGGCTACATCTCCAAGACGGAATCGAAGACCCACAAGGAGCTGTCCGGCAACTTCGCCAAGTGGGACATGAACAACGATGGCAAGTTGAACCGCGCCGAGTACCTCGCCGCCATGGCGAAGCACGACGCCGGCCGCGTCGCCGACAAGGTGACCGGCAAGGACGACCCGGCTGCCACGGGCTCGTCCAAGCCGAAGAGCAACTAGGCTTTCACTGCCTCGAGCGAACGGGCCCTGCGGGGCCCGTTTCCTTTTGGGGGATGGGCGGCGACGATCGCCTTCACCGGGAGGTGGTCGGAAGCGACCGCGGCGAGCGGCGAGCGGTGCACGCCGAAGGCGAGCAGCGCGTGGCGCGGGCGCACCCAGACGCGGTCGAGCGCGAACAGCGGCCAGCGCGACGGAAACGAGCGCTCCGAAGGCGAGTGGCCGAGCAGGGCGTGCATCCAGCGCAGCGGCCGCCCCAGCGGCAGCCATTCGTTGATGTCGCCCAAGACGAGCACGCGCTTGTCGAGCGGAGAGTGCTTCACCATGTCGAGGAGCTTCCCGACCTGGTAGCGGCGCTCGGCCGGCTTGAGGCCGAGGTGGGTGACGATGACGCGCACCGGATCGCCGTCGACGTCGAGGTCCACGTCGAGCGCGCCGCGCGGCTCGCAGCCTTCCCAGCCGTACTCGTGGTGGCGCACTTCCAGCACGCGGCGCCGGGTGAGCAGCGCATTGCCGACGTGGCGGTCGTGCCACAGGTGCGGCGCGCCCTCGACGAGCGTGAACCCGGTGCGCGCGGCGAGGATCTCGGCGTGGTGCACCTCCTGCAGGCCGATCGTGTCGCAGCCCGTCTCGAGGATCACCTCGGCGACGCGCGCCGGGTCGCGGCCCCCGTCGCAGCCCACGCAGCCATGCACGTTGTAGGAGGCGATCCGCAGGCACTGCGGACCGAGCTGGGCGTCGAGCGCGCGCCAGTTAGCGAGGCTGGGCATTCATCTGGCGGGCCATGCGCGAGAACCAGCGCTTGACCAGGACGATGCCCGCGCCCAGGAGCGCGGCCGCGCCGCCGACGATCCACCAGTTGATCGACCCGCCCGACAGGGCGCTCTCGATCTGGCCGCCGAACACCGTCGTGGTGAGCGTGCCCGGCAGCAGGCCGATGGCGGTGCCGACGGCGAGGTGCCAGAGCTTCATGCCGACCGCGCCGGCGACCACGCCCTCGACGAAGAACGGCGCGAGCGGCACGAGGCGCAGCAGCGTCATGGCGAGCAGGCCGTGCTTCTTCAGGACCTCGACCATCTGGTCGAGGTGCGGGCCCGCGAGCCGGCGCACGGTGTCGCGCCGCATGCGCTTGCCGGCGTAGTACGTGACGATCGCGGAGAAGACGATGCCCGCGAGCGAATAGGCGAAGCCGAGCCAGGGCCCGAAGGCGATGACCGCCGCGAGCGTGATGAGCGGGCGCGGGAACATGACGAAGCACGCCGGCGTGAACGCGAGCATGATCGCCACCGGCGCCCAGGGCCGGCTGCCGAACTCCTTGGCCCAGGCGATGACGTTCTCGGCGGTGACGAGCTCCGCCAGGGGCGTGAAGCGCCACGCCGCGGTGAGCGCCGCCACCACGAGCGCGATCGCGGCGAGCTTGCCCCAAGCCGGGCCGCGGCGCCCGGGCTTCGCGCCCGCGTCCTCGGCGCTGCGCTCCACCTTCAGGAAGTCGAGCGAGATCGGCTCGTCGGGGTCGGCCACGGAGACGACGCTGACGAGCGCCTCCGGGTAGGCGGGCAGCTCGGCGAGCGGGCGCAGGCTGCGGCCGTCGGGGGTCTGCAGCGCGGCGATGGCGCCGTGCAGGCTGCCGTCTTCGCGCAGCCGGCGCTGCAGCGCCTCGAGCGGCACGTCGAGGTGCTCGGCCACCAGGCGGTCGCGGAAGGCGCCGATGACCTCGGCGACGCGCGGCTCGCCGCGCGACTCGATCGCCACGTCGCATTCGGTGTCGATGCTCATCGAGCGGTTGCACAGGTTCGCCGAACCGATGCGCAGCATCCGGTCGTCGACGATCATCAGCTTCGAGTGCACGTCGAGGCAGCAGCCTTCCGCCAGCCCGGGGATGTGCGGCGTGTAGACGTGGAAGCGCTGGTGCGGGTCGGCCGCGCGCAGGCGCGCGATCAGGCGCGCGCGCAGCACGTGCATCGTCGCCTCCTCGAGCCAGCCGTGGCTGAGCAGGCGCAGCACGAGCACGATCTCGGGCCCGTCGGGCTCGGCGAGCCGCTCCTCGAGCGCGGCGGCGATGCGCGGCGAGGTGAAGTACTGGTTCTCGATGTAGATCGTGTCGCGCGCGGCGCGGATCATGTCGAGATACAGGCGCTCGACTTCCTTCACGCCCGGCTGCTCGCCGCGCGGCGGCGCGGTGCGCGCGATGCCGACGTCGACCTCGGTCAGGTCCGGCGCGAGCGACGCGGGCCAGGGATCGCCGTCGGCGGTTTCCCGGGCGGCGACGCTTTTCAGCCGCGCGCCGGTGGCGTTCTGCCAGCGCTCGCGCGCGACCGCGGCCAGGGCGCGCGCTGCGTCGCCGTCGACCGCGATCATCAGGTCATGGAAGGGCGGGTAGGGCTTGCCGTTGGCGGTGCGCCGCTCGTCCCCCGGCGTGTGCTCGGGACAGTCCCAGCGCCGCACGGTGAGATCGATGCCGCCGGAGAACGCGACCTTGTCGTCGATCACCACGACTTTCTGGTGCTGGCAGCCGGCCACCGGATGCGTGTCGTCGTAGCGCAGGTGCACGCGCCGGTGCGGCGTCCAGCCGAAGCCGTAGAGCGGCGGCAGCTCGCGGTCGGTGCCGAACACCATCGGGTAGTCCCAGTTCAGGACGTTGATGTGCAGGCCGCGGCGGCGCTTGACGAGGTAGTTCAGGAAATCGCCGAGCAGCGCGGGCGGGCCGCCCGGCTCGACCGGGTCGAAGTGCAGGCGCGTCTGGCTGTTGAAGTCCCACGCAAGGATGGTGATGGAGCGCCGCGCGCGCAGCGCCGCTTCCTGGAACGCGCGAAAGTATGCGGCGGCGTCGACCAGGAGCGCGACCCGGTCGGCGCGCGCGACGGCGCAGCAGTTGTAGCCCGGGCGCAGCAGGGTGCGCGGCCGCGGCGCCGGCTCGGGCGCCGCGCGGGGAGCGCGCACGGCCTCGCGCGGCTGGTTCATGTAGACGACGCGTCCCATTCCCGGTTCAGCGCCGCCCCTGCATCTGCGCCGCCGGGGACGGCGGGCCGTTGCCGATGGCGCCCGGCGCCGTGCCGGGATTGCCCAACACGGGGCTGTTGCTCGTGCCGACGATCGGGCTCGCGCTCGTGTTCACGGTCGGGCTGAAGCTCGTGCCGATCGAGCTGGAGACGGCGGTCTGCGCGCTGCCGCGGCCTTCGAGCACGCCGCGCACCGGGACAGTCTGGCCGGTCGAGGCCTGCACCGTTCCGCCGAGCAGGGCCGCGCGGACCTGCTCCGGCGTCGGATTGACGATTCCCTGCGAGGCGAGGAGCTGGGAGGCGAACTGCAGCATCTGCGTCGTCTCGAGCGCGCTCATGGGGCCGCCCGGCGCGGTGAACGTCACCGTGGTGGGCTGCCCCGCGGGGGTCTTGCCCGTGAGCGTGATGGGCGTGCCGTTCGTCAGTCCCGTCGTGAGCGCCTGCGTGTTCGCCGCCGAGCCGCCGATGCCGTTCAGACCGCCGATCTGGCGCTGCACCGTCATCGCGGCGGGATTCACGCCGCCGGTGAGCGCGCCCGCGATCAGCGCGTTGCCGAGGGGCGTGGCGAGCGTGCCGCCGGTGAGGGCGACGCCGACCTGCTCCGGTGTCGGGGCGGCGATGCCGCGCACGATGAGCGCCTGGCGCGCGCGCTCCAGCGTCTGCGCAGCCACGAGCGGCGTCATGGTCCCGGTCGGCGTGAGCGTCACGGTCTGCGTGATGCCGTCGGCCGTGGTGGCCGTCATGACTACGGGCTGGCCGAGGACCAGCCCGGCCGCGAGCGACTCGAAGTTGGCGGGCGAGCCGGCCAGCAGCCCGAGCTGCGGCGCGAGGGCGGCGACCTGCTGCGCCGCGACCTGCACCGGGGTTTGCTGCGCGAGCGAGGCGGGGGCCCAGGCAATCAGAGCAGCCGCCGCGGCGGCGGAGATGAGTCGAGTCATGGGGGCTCCTGTTCCGTGTAGGTACGGCCGAGCAAGCGCGATGCCCGGGGCACACGACAGGGTAAAAGCCTGTTTCTACAGCGATTCGGTGGCCGGCATAGTCAGGGTGTCTTACTCAGCCCCTGAAAATGCCTCGCCGGCGCAGCTCGATCATCAGCCAGCCGCCGAGCATCCCCCCCAGGTGCGCGAAATGCGCCACGCCGGCGTTGGTCTGCGTCACCCCGAAGGCGAGCTCGACGACCGCGAACACGATCACCAGCGTGCGCGCCGACATCGGGATCGGCGGGATGAGCAGCATCACCCGGCGATGCGGGAAGAACCAGCCGAACGCGAGCAGCAGCCCGTAGAGCCCGCCCGAGGCGCCCACCGCGGGCACCGCCGGCCCGCCCATCGCCATCGTGACGGCGAGGTGCAGCAGCGCCGCCGCGAGAACCGCGGCGAGATAGTAGAAGGCGAAGAACCGCGAGCCGAAGAGGCGCTCGATGTCCGGGCCGAACATGTACAGCCCGAGCATGTTGAAGAAGAGGTGCGTCATCCCGCCGTGCAGGAAGCTGTAGGTGACGAGCTGCCATGGCGCGAAGCCATCGCCCGGCCAGAGCGCGAAGACCTGCACGAGTGGGAAGCCTCCCGACATCTGCAGGAGGAACACGGCGACGTTGGCGGCGAGAAGCGCTAGAGTGACCGGCGGCACGGCCCCATTCAATCACAACAAGGAGACACCCATGCCCTCGCTGCCCCGCCGCCGGCTGGTCGGACTCGGCCTTTCTTCCGCGTTCCTTCTCTCGCCGCTCGGTCGAGCGGTCCACGCCGCGATGGGGCCGAACGACAAGTTCGACCTGCTCATCCGCAACGGCGAGGTGCTCGACCCGAGCCAGGGCCTGCGGGGCAAACGCGACATCGGCATCCGCTTCGGCGTCGTCGAGGCGGTTGAGCCTTCCATCCCCGCGGAGCGCGCGAACCGGGTGATGGACGCCGCCGGCAAGCTGGTGACGCCGGGGCTGATCGACCTGCATTCCCACGTCTATCCCTACGGCTCGGCGATCGGCATCCCGGCCGACGAGCTGATCCCCTACCAGGCGAGCACGACCGTCGTGTCCGCCGGCGACGCGGGCGCCAACAACTTCGCCGCGTTCCGGCGCCACATCGTCGCGCAGACGCGCTCGCGCACCTACGCGTTC
>DASZQH010000337.1:0-21075 GCA_035549805.1 Burkholderiales bacterium | reverse complement strand
AATACCACGCCGGTCATCGTGCTACGCTTTGAAGCCGATACCGCGGGCGCGCTCGAGAGAATCAAGGATGAATTCCGCAAGGCACTTCAGCCGCTCAAGCCGGGCACGCCTCTTCCTTTCTAGCCTGCTCTTCCTCTGCGGGAACGCCATGGCCGCCTGCCCCGCCCTGCTCGACCGCAAGATGGAGACGATCGACGAGAAGCAGCGCTCGCTGTGCGAGTACGGCGGCAAGGTGCTGCTGGTCGTCAACACCGCGAGCCAGTGCGGCTACACGCCGCAGTACGAAGGCCTCGAGACGCTCTACCGGAAGTACCGCGGCAAGGGCCTCGTCGTGCTCGGCTTCCCGTCGAACGACTTCGGCGGGCAGGAGCCGGGCTCGAACCAGGAGATCGCGGCGTTCTGCGTCAACCAGTACGCGATTGACTTCCCGGTCTTCGCCAAGACGAGCCTGAAGGCGAACCCGCTCTTCGCCGACCTGGCGAGAGCCTCGGGCGAGGCGCCGCGCTGGAATTTCCACAAGTACCTCGTCGGCCGGGACGGCCGGCAGGTACAGAGCTTCGACACGCGCGTCGCGCCCGACGACGCGCGCCTGGTAGGTGCCATCGAGAAGCTGCTGCAGTCCAACTGAGGAGAGAAACCGTGAAAGCCATCCTTGCCGCGCTGTGCACGCTGTCCATCGTCGTCGCCACGCCCGCCCTGGGCCAGGACAAGAAGGACGAGAAGAAGGCGCCTTCCGTCGCCCAGAAGAAGCAGCAGGAGCGCATGAGGGATTGCAACAAGAAGGCCACCGAGCGGGCGCTGACGGGCGACGAGCGCAAGAACTTCGTGAGCGCGTGCCTGAGGAGTGCGCCCGCGGCGACCACCGCCAAGGGCGAGAAGATGACCCCGCAGCAGGCACGCATGCGCGATTGCAACAAGAAGGCCGCCGACCGCGCCCTGAAAGGCGACGAGCGCAAGAACTTCATGAGCGCCTGCCTGAAGAGCTGACCCGGGTCCCCGCTTCCGCGGGGAGCCGCTACTCGAACGCCGGGCCGATGTCCTTCAGCGCGTCGGTGATGAGGCAGTCGGCGCCCTGGTCGAGCAGGCGGCGCGCCCAGGCCGGGTCGTTCACCGTCCAGCACGCGACCGCGTAGCCGGCCGAGCGGATCGGCGCGATGAGCGCCGGGTCGAGCTTCCGGTGGTTGCAGTGCAGGCTCACGCAGGCGAGGCGCTTCAGCTTGCTTTCCCAGTCCGCCGGCACCTCGTCGACGAGGTAGCCGCGCGGCAGCTCCGGCGCGGCCTCCTGCGCGGCAAGCAGGGCCGCGAGCGAAAAGGAGGAAAGCACGGGCGGCAGGTCGCTGCCGCGCCAGAGCTCGCGCGCCATGCGCGCCACCGCTTCGCCGGTCTCGCGCTCGTGGCCGGCGGCGGGCTTGATCTCCACGTTCGCCCACAGGCCGAGCTTGCGGCAGAGCTCGCCCGCCTTCTCGAAGCGCGGGACGCCTTCGCCGTTGCCCGCGTCCAGGCCCTCGAGCTGCGCCGGGCGCATCTGCGCGACGCGTCCCTTCACGCCGGTGGTGCGCTCGGTCGTCTCGTCGTGAATGAGCATCGGCGTGCCGTCGAGGGCGAGCATCACGTCGAACTCGACCGCCTTGAAGCCGAGGGAGGCGCCCAGGCGCAGCGCGCCGAGCGTGTTCTCCGGCGCGAGGCTGCCGCCGCCGCGATGCGCCACGATCCTCGGGTACGGCCACGCCACGGCTATTCCTTCACGCCCTTGCCGAGCACCACGTTGCCGCGCACGACCGCGTGGTTCAGAGCGTCGATCGGCGTCTTCTTCCCGTCCCACACCGACTCGAGCTCGTCGTCGATGATGGTGCGGATATGGCGCATCCCGGCGAGGCGCATGCCGCGCGTATGGCGCGTCGGCGAGCGCGCCGCGAGCTGGCCGACCGCGATGTCCTGCGCCGGGTGCTGGCGGTAGTAGCCGTGGCGCCGTGCGAGCTCGTGCGCGGCGACGGTCACCGGCGCGAAGCCGGTGCGCTGGTGCCACTCGGCCTGCACATCGGGCCGCAGCAGCCAGGCCGCGAAGCGCGCGACCCCGAGGCTCTGCTTCTTCGACGCGCCGGGGAGCGCCCACAGCGCGGCGCCGCCGACGAGCGTGTTCTGCGGCGCGCCCGGCAGGTCGTCGTAGAAAGGCAGGTGCGCGACGCCGAGCTCGAAGCGGCTGCGCACGCGCAGCATCTCGTAGCTCGCCGAGGAGGAGGTGAGCATGGCGCACTCGCCCGCGGCGAAGCGCGCCTCGGCCGCGTCCGTGCGTCCCGAGTAGCTGAAGTAGCCCGACTTCAGCCAGGAGGAGAGCATCGAGATCCAGCGCACCATCAGGCGCCCGTTGAAGGACAGGCGGGCGTCGGCGCCGTCGAGGCCGTTGTCGCGGGTCGCGAACTCCTCGTTGTGCCACGCCGCCATGTTCTCGAGCAGGATCCAGGCGGGGAACGCCGTCGTCAGCGGGCAGGCCGAGCCGGCGTCGGACAGCTTCTCCATGAACGCCGGCATCTCGTACCAGGTGCGCGGCGCCTTCGCCGGGTCGAGCTTCGCGCCGCGGAACGCGTCGCGGTTGTAGAAGAGCAGCGGCGTCGAGGTGGTGAGCGGCAGGGCGAGGAGGCGGCCCTTAGCGTCCGCGAACGCCCCCGCGACCGCCGGAATGAACCGCGCGTCGTAGGAACGACCGCCTTCGGCGAGCACCTGCCAGAGCAGGCGGACCTCGCCGCGCGCGAGCAGCTCGGCGGTGCGGGTATCGGAAACGAGCGCCAGCGGGACCAGCTCCCCTTCGGGCCACGCGCTCGGCACCGGCACGACGCGGAACTCGGCCTGCGCCTTGTTGAAGCGCGCCGCGAGCTGGTCGAGCTCCCATTTGGGCACGCCTTCGAGCGCGTGCGCGAGGCGCACTTCCTCGGCGGCGCAAGCGCAGGAAGCCAGCAGGGAGAAAACCAGGGCGCCGAAGTACCGGAACATCGCGGCGGAGTATATATTCAGCCGAAGCGCATGTCGGCCTTGCACCAGCTCGGCGCAGCAGAAATGTCCCGGCGATTCTCGCGCGGCGAGCTCTCGCCGGTAGAAATTGCACGCGCCTGCCTCGAGCACGTCGCCGCCTGGGAGCCGCGGCTCAATGCGCTGTACCGCCCCGACGCCGAAGGCGCCCTCGCCCAGGCGCGCGCGTCTGAAGCGCGCTGGCGCGCCCGGCGGACGCTGTCGCCGCTCGACGGGGTGCCGGTGACGATCAAGGAGAACATCTACACGAAGGGCGATCCCGCCCCCATCGGCACGCGCGCGAACGAGGACGCGCCGCCGCAGGCCGCCGACGCCCCGGCGGCCGCACGCACGCGAGAGGCCGGCTGCACGCTCCTCGGGAAGACCACCATGCCGGACTACGGCATGCTCTCCTCCGGCCTGTCGAGCCTGCACGGCGTCACGCGCAACCCGTGGCGCCTCGACCGCAATACCTCCGGCTCCAGCTCGGGCGCCGGGGCCGCCGCCGCCGCCGGCTACGCGCCGCTGCATGTCGGGACCGACATCGGCGGCTCGGTGCGCCTGCCGGCGACGCACTGCGGCATCTTCGCGCTCAAGCCCTCGCTAGGCCGCATTCCCGTGTATCCCCCGTACATGGGCCGGGTCGCCGGGCCGATGACGCGCACCGTCGAGGACGCGGCGCTCCTCCTCAACGTGCTGGCGAGGCCCGACGCGCGCGACTTCACGTCGCTGCCTTTCCAGGCGGCGGACTACGCCGCCGGCCTCGAGCATTTCGAGGCGAAGGGCCTGCGCATCGGCTTCCTTCCCGACATGAAGTGCGGGCTGCCCGTCGCGCCGGAGGTCCGCGCCGCGGCCGAGGGGGCGGCGAAAGCGCTCGCCTCGGCGGGCGCCGTGGTGGAGGAGATCCCGTCGTTCCTGACCGCGGAGATGCTCGACGGGATGGCGAGATTCTTCGAGGCGCGCTCGTACAACGACTTCATGGCGCTGCCGGCGTCGCGGCAGGAGAAGGTGCTGCCGTTCGTCGCCGAGTGGTGCACCTGGCGCGCGGCGCGCTTCACGGGGCGCGACGTCATGCAGGCCTACGGCATGGTGATGGCGATGCGCGAGGCGGCCATCGCCGCCACCACGCCGTACGACTACGTCCTCTCGCCCACTTCGCCGATCCTGCCCTACGAGGCGGAGGCCGCGGCGCCGGGCAACGACCCGCGCAACGCGCTGCCCCACATCGCCTTTACGGTCGCCTACAACATGTCGGAGCAGCCCGCCGCGTCGGTGAACTGGACCTTCGCGCGGGAGCTGCCGGTCGGCGTCCAGGTGATCGGCCGGCGCTTCGACGATGCCGGCGTGCTGCGCGTGTCGCGCCTGCTCGAGAAGCTGCGTCCCCCCCAGCGGGCCTGGCCGGCGCCGTGACGGCGCGGCTCGTCTTCGAGTCGCTGGAGCTTTCCCCGGCAGAGTTCGAGACGCGCGCCGCGCGCCTCGCCGGCGCGCTCGACCGGGCCGGCGTCGGCGAGGACGACGTGGTGGCGCTTTTCCTGCGCAACGAGCCCGCCTACCTCGAGGCGATGCTCGCCTGCCGGCGGCTCGGCGCCTATCACTGCCCGATCAACTGGCATTTCAAGGCCGGCGAAGCCGGCTTCCTCGTGCGCGACAGCGGCGCGAAAGTGCTCCTTTCCCGTCCCGATCTCCTGGCGGAATTGAAGCCGGCGGACCTTGCCGACGTCCATGTCGTTTCCGATGTGGACGGCTGGCGCGACCAGCACCTTCCCTGGTCCGGACCGGCGCGCCAGCCGCGCGGCAACATGCCGTACACCTCGGGCACGACCGGTCGGCCGAAAGGCGTGCGGCGCCGCGTCGCGACCGAAGAAGAGCGCAGGCTTGCCGCCGACCTCTACCGCATCGTGCTCGGCATCGAGCCGGGCATGCGCGCCTTCGTCTCCGCCCCGCTCTATCACAGCGCCCCGAACCTCTATGCCCTCCAGGCGATGCTCGCCGGGGAGCTGCTGGTGCTCGAGCCGCGCTTCGACGCCGAGCGCACGCTCGCGCTCGTCGAGCGCCACCGCATCAGCCACCTGTATCTCGTGCCGACGATGTACGTGCGCCTGCTGCGCCTGGCGCCCGAAGTGCGGCGGCGCTACGACCTGTCCTCGGTGCGCTTCGTCTCCTCGACCGGCTCGCCCTGCGCGCCCGAGGTGAAGAAGGCGATGATCGACTGGTGGGGGCCGGTGATCACCGAGACCTACGCCTCGAGCGAGACCGGCCACGTCACGTTCGTCGATTCCCGAGAGTGGGCGAAGCGTCCCGGCAGCGTCGGCAGGCCGCTGCCGCGCACCGCGCTGAAGATCCTCGACGACGACGGTCGCGCGCTGCCGCCGGGCAAGGTCGGCACGATCTACGTGCGCCAGCCCGCGTACCCGGACTTCACCTACGTCAACGACCCCGAGGCGCGCGCCGCGCTCGAGCGCGACGGCCTCTGGGCGGTGGGCGACATGGGCTACGTCGACGAGGAGGGCTACCTGTACATCGCCGATCGCAAGAGCGACATGGTCATCTCCGGCGGCGTGAACATCTATCCCGCGGAGATCGAGGCGGTGCTGGCCACCATGCCGGGGGTCGCCGACTGCGCGGTGTTCGGCATCCCGGACGCCGAATTCGGCGAAGGCCTCGCCGCCGCGGTCCAGCTCCAGGCCGGCGCCCGGGTTTCCCCGGAGGCGGTGAGGCAGTTCCTGAAGGAACGGATCTCCGGCTACAAGGTACCGAAGATCGTGACGTTCCACGACGCCCTGCCGCGCGAGGACAGCGGCAAGATCTTCAAGCGCAAGCTGCGCGAGCCGTACTGGAAGGACGCCGGCCGGCGGATCTAGCCACCGAAGCGCGCGCGCAGGGCGCGCTCGCCCTGCGGGGAGAAGATGACCGCGCGCGAGCCCCGCGAGCGCCTGCCCCACCCGAGCTCCAGGCAGCGGCGCAGCAGCGCGGCGCCCAGCGCGCCCGCGAGATGGTGGCGCCGCGCGCTCCAGTCGAGGCACGGTCGGCACAGCGGCCGCCGCTCCGCCTTTGCGGCGGCCACGTCGATTCCGATCCTCGCGAACGCTTCCTCACCCCGG
This sequence comes from Burkholderiales bacterium, assembly GCA_035549805.1. Lineage (GTDB taxonomy): Bacteria > Pseudomonadota > Gammaproteobacteria > Burkholderiales > SG8-39 > SCGC-AG-212-J23. Next base: position 14,971 of record DASZQH010000337.1, on the reverse strand, counting down.
TCGCTAAGTGCCCAGCCATCGTCGGCGGCGCGCAGGAGCTTCCTCGCGACGAGACCGTCGTACACCAGCACGCCGAGATCGCCCGCGAGGTGGTCGTAGCAAACGCGCGCTTTGCGCAGGGCGGGCTCGCGCGGCCCCGGCTGCAGCGGCAGCGCGCCGACGCGGAACGCGACGCCCATCAGGCTCTCCAGCAGCTCGGCGACATCCGGCGCGGCGAGACGGAAGTAGCGGTGCCGGCCCTGCTGCTCGACCGCCAGCAGGCCTGCCGCCACGAGCTTCGAGAGGTGCGCGCTCGCGGTCTGCTTGGTGAGGTTCGCCACCTGGGCGAGCTCGGTCGCCGTGAGCGCCTGCCCGCCCATCAACGCGGTCAGCATGCCCGCGCGCGCCGTGTCGCCCACGAGCGCCGCGATGCGCACGATGCTCGGCCCGTCTTTCATGGTTCGATCTTAGACGAACTTATATACTTGACAAACCCATTTCCCCTAGGCATGATGGGCGCACCTAGAGGAAACAGACCGATGAGCGCCCTTAACCAGCCCCAGTTCAAAACCCCCGAAGCGGCCCGTTCCTACCTTGAGGCGCTTCGCTGGCCCAACGGGGCGGTCTGCCCCCACTGCGGCGTCATTGGCGACCACTACGCGCTCCAAGGCAAGGCGACCCGCCCGGGCGTCTGGAAGTGCCACGCTTGCCGTGAGCAGTTCTCCGTGACCGTAGGCACCGTTTTCGAGAAGTCCAAGATCAAGCTGAACGTCTGGCTCCAAGCCGTGTTCCTCCTGTGCTCCAGCAAAAAGGGGATGAGCAGCCACCAGCTCCACCGCATCCTCGGCGTGACCTACAAAACCGCGTGGTTCATGACCCACCGTATCCGCGAAGCCATGAAGTCCGATGGCGGGATGCTCGGCGGGGGCGGGAAGATCGTCGAGGTTGACGAGACCTACTTCGGCAACAAGGAAGGCTCCAAGGCGCGTATCCGCAAACTCAAGCGCCAAGGGAAGCACCGTGGCGGCGCGGCCATGAAAGAGAAAAACGCCATCGTCGCGCTGGTGGAGCGTGAGGGCCAGGTCCGCGCCATGCACGTTCCTAGCGTCACTCAAGAGAACCTGAGCGCAGCCCTGTTCCGCAACATGGCTACCGACTCCCACCTCATGACCGACGAATCCACGCGCTACTGGAACCTCGGCAAAGCCTTCGACCAGCACTCCAGCGTTAACCACGCTCGCAAGGAATACGCTCGCGGCAACGTCACCACCAACACGGTTGAGGGGTTCTTCTCCGTGCTCAAGCGTGGCCTGATCGGGACGTACCACCACGTTGGAGAGAACCACCTCCAGCGTTACGTCGAAGAGTTCAGCTTCCGCTACAACAACCGCACGGCCCTCGGCGTGACCGATGCCGAACGTGCCAACAAGGCCCTCCGCCAGATCGGCGGGAAGCGCCTCACCTATCGGCGGATTAACGAAGCCGCGTGAAGCGGCTTTACTCACGGTCATTGGGTTGCTCCGCCTGATCGCAGCCAAACAGGCCAAAGGGCAACTTCGACTGGACTTCGGCATCTAACAGGTTGATTCGACTGTATTTGCATACAGTGCCTCTGTTAGCCCATTGATTTTTTGGGATTTTGGCCATATATTCACGCTCTAGGAGGGGTGCGCACATGAGCAAATCTCTATCGGCAGCCAGGCTGCTTTTGGAACGTTGCGAAGCTCACGGACACAAATCCGTGACGCCGATGCAACTGATCAAGCTCGCCTATATCGCGCACGGATACATGCTCGGCAGGCACGGTAGCCCTCTTCTCGATGAAGAAGTTGAGGCTTGGCAGTACGGGCCAGTGGTGCCCACCCTCTACCACGCTGTCAAGGCTTTCAAGAGCAACCCGATCAATGCTGTACCGGGCGCAGTCGATTTCGCTTTCTCCAATGAAGAGAAAGCAGTGATCGATGGCGTGGCGAATATTTACGGCAGATACAACGGCATTGTGTTGTCCGCCGCTACGCATAAGCCAGGTACTCCGTGGCATCAGACGTGGAGCACGTTCGGAAAGAACGCGCCGATCTCCAACGATCTGATTGAGAGCTTCTACTCTGAACTGCTGAAGCAAGAGAAACACTCTTCTCTCTAGGCCAGCAGTGACGGAGACAGCGAACAAGGGTCCTGTCTTCGATCCCGGAGGGTCTCAAGACAATCTCGCGGAGAAAGAAGCCGTAAAGATTGCCGCTGGCGAAGACCTCGAAGGCGACGGCCTTAGGCAGGAGCACAATCGCCATCAAACGTTCCGCAACCAAGTAAACAGAGCGACGATTGGATTGTTCTGGCTGTTCGTCGCTTGCATATCTCTGGGAATCATTGCTTTCACGTTTCATTTGATAACCCCAGAGTGCTGGCATTTCTTGAGCGCGGCGCAAAGGGATAAGTTAGAAACTCTCCTTGGCTCTGCACTGCTTTCAAGCGCCCTAACCGGGTATGTCTCTAAACGCATGAGCTAGGCTTTTGCCTTGCTCCGACGTTTTTTCCTCGGCGGACGATCCTTCGGTTGATGAGGCGCGCTGAGGATCTTCCTCAGCGCATCATCGAACGGCATCTGCGGTATATCCTCGCGTGGCTTCGGTCCTGTCTTCTTCCGGGGGGGATTAGCCATGGCTGTACATGCGAGTCGAAGGTTTAGTCGTGAATGGCGTAGTCATATGAGGAAACTCTCCCGCATCGTCGGTGAGATAACGCTTTCCGCGAATCTTCTACAAGCGACGATGGCTGGGATGTTCTGGAAGCTAATCGACGTAGATGCAACACCAGAGGTTGATTCGCTAGAAGATCTCATGAGTTGGGAGAACCATTTCGTCCCGGCGGAGAAGGCGTATGCGGCCTGGAACGTGATTGCCAGCGATGCGACGCAGCGCGACATGATGCTCGCAGTGGCAGAGGTTGCGCTAAAGGGAAATCCTCGAATGCTAGAGCGGGTTCGATGGATCAAACTCAAGGCGGACTCGCTAGGGCGAATACGGAATGATGCTGCCCACCTCGTCGTTGACATGGAATATTCGCCGCGCAGAGAAGATGGCCGCTTGGTGCCAAACCAGTACGGCATGCCGACGAAGCGGTACAAAAGACTGCAAGAGGCCAAAACGCTTGAGAGCCGATTCAAATACGTCGCTGGGGACATCATTGCTTTGCAGACCTACGCTCTTGCGGTGCTTTACCAACTTGCAGATCCTCAGCTGCGCACATTGCCAAAAAGACCGAAGCTACGATCTGTTCCAGACCAGAGGTAGGCCAGTAGACAAAGCGGTCATCTCTATCCAGCAGAGCGCGAATGCCAGCCTCAATCATCTCTTGGGTTGGTTTAGCCATCGGATGTTCTTGGTTTCGCCGATCTAATCCAGCAGCCATTGTGTTCGGAGCAGCGCATCCTCGTCTGCGGGGTATCTTCAACCCTAATCGATAGATCTGTGGCATTCCCTTCAATCTCGTCCGTCATCCAGCTAACAATTACTTTGTAGAGTCCTGCCTTTTGCGTTCTCAGTTTCAGTCCGAGTACGTAACAGGATCCAACGTCGCGTGATGCGTCTGATCGAACGTGATAATTGCCCTTTCTATCGATGTAGTCAGTTTCGTCTATACCCGGAATCCAGTGGTTCTTTCCTACCTTCACAAAGGAAGTGAATCTTTCGGTTGGCAGTGGCTTTTCGTCCATCATCCCTTCGCTGATGAAGATCAATTCCTTTACGTTGAAGTGGATAGTTGGGTAGTAAGCAACCTCTATGTTCACCAAACTGTTTGAAGGTAGGACTAACTCCTTTACGTTGTGCGCCTGTTCGTCCTGGATCGCATAGCCGATATCACCAAGGTCAAGCTCCGGAACGTGGAAGTAGGCGCGAGCTGGAGTGCGTAAGGCCGCCCGACGTACCTCCGGGCGTCCGAAATTCACCCATAGCCCCACCAGCAGAACCGTCAGGCTCAACAAACCGCCGATTAGCGGCCACGGCCAATCAAGTACGGACATGACACCCCCTAGCACCGCCAGAGGCACCAAGAACGGGTTGAGCTTGGATGGGTGGCGGCGCACTACTCACCCCGGCTCATCTTGCCCCACCCGAAAAGGGTTTGGCAAGTATATAAGTTCGATCTTAGACGAACCATCGCCGCTGCGCGACCCGGTACGCTGGCGGCATGAAGATCACCTGCTTCATCCGCTACCGCATCGACCCGTTCCAGCGCGAAGCGTTCCGCGAGTACGCGCGCAACTGGCTGCGCATCATCCCCCGCTGCGGCGGCGAGTTGCTCGGCTACTTCCTGCCGCACGAAGGCACCAACGACGTCGCCTGGGGGCTGATCGCGTTCGACTCGCTCGCCGCCTACGAGCGCTACCGCGCCACGCTCGCGACGGACCCGGAAAGCCGGGCGAATTTTGCGTTCGCCCGGGACAAGCGCCTGATCCTCCGCGAGGAGCGCACCTTCGTGGAGAACGTTTCGTGATTGCGGTGATCTTCGAAGTGGTCGCGGCGGAGGGCAAGCAGGAGGCTTACCTCGACCTGGCTGCGCAGCTTCGGCCGCTGCTCGAGAAGATCGATGGCTTTGTCTCCGTCGAGCGCTTTGCAAGCCTGTCCACGCCGGGGAAGATCCTGTCTCTTTCCTTCTGGCGGGACGAGGAGGCGATCAAGGTCTGGCGGAACATGCAACAACACCGCAGCGCGCAACGCGCAGGCCGCGCAACCGTCTTTTCGGAATACCGCCTGCGTGTCGCGCACGTCCTGCGCGACTACGGTCTCGACGACCGCGCCCAAGCCCCCGCCGATTCACGCAGCGAGCAGCAGGCCTAGCGCGATCAAGGCGGGGAGGGCCTGCACGAAAAGAATCTTGCGGCTCGCGGTCAGGGCGCCGAAGACGCCCGCGACGAGGACGCAGCCGAGGAAGAACACCTTGATCGCGAACCCGGCCGGGCCGAGCGCGAGGCCCCAGGCAAGGCCGGCGGCGAGGAAGCCGTTGTAGAGGCCCTGGTTCATCGCGAGCGACTTGGTGATCGCGGCCTTCTCCTCGGTCAGGCCGAAGGTGCGTCTCCCATAGGGCTTGTCCCAGAGGAACATCTCCAGGACGAGGAAGTACACGTGCAGCAGGGCAACGATCGCGATCACGACGTTGGCGGCGGTGTTCATGGGGCCCCCTTTTGCGGCGAAGCCTACACCCAGCGCCGCACCGCCGCCTTGTAGGCGCGGTACTCGTCGCCGAACTTCTCCTCGAGGTAGCGCTCCTCGCGCGGCACCACGACCTGGCCGATGACGAGCAGCGCGGGCGCGAGCGCGGCGAGGATCCAGGCGCTGTCGAGGCACAGTCCCGTGCCGGCGTGCACGAGGGCGAAGGCGACGTATATCGGGTTGCGCGAGCGCCCGTACGGGCCCGTCCGCACGATCGCCGTGGTGGGCAGTCCGCCCGGCAGGGGCGTGTTTGCCGCTGCGAGCGTGCGCTTGCACCAGGCCACGATCGCTATCCCCGCGACCACGAGCGCGACGCCCACGACCAGGCCGAACGGCTGGGAGCCGAGCGGCGCCGGCCGGAAAGCTCCGGCGGCGGCGCCCGCCACCATGGCCGCCAGATGCACGAGCGGCGGCCGGATCAGTCCCGGATTGGCGCTGCGCGCCACTGCCACTACTCGTGGACGGGGCCGAGGGGCCGCAGGCGCACGCCCTTGCGCAGCTTCGTCCAGCGGAACTCGGCCGGATCGGCGAGCGCCGGGCCGGGCGACTTCACCACGAGGACTTCGCGCGCGATCGGCTGGAAATCGGCGCGGAAGTGCACCGAGCTCTTGAGCGCGAGCATGCGCTCCTGGCGCGGCTCCACGCCGAGATGGCGGAACATCTCCTGGTCCGCGGCCTGGCACTTCTTCGAGGCGAGCACCACGCGCACGCCGGGCGCGGCCTTGCTGCGCAGCAGCGCCATGTCGCCGAGCTGCATGCGAAAGCCCTTGAACATCGGCCCGGTGCAGGTGAAGCGCCCGTCGCCGAGGCGCTCGATCGTGAATTCACCTCCGAAAGGCGCGTCCCCGGGCACCTGCGACCTCCCGCCGAGGGAAAACGGCAGGGTCGCGCCCCTGCCCGCCTCGTGCGCCTTCTTCGCCGCCGCGGCATCGATGAGCAACCCCAGGGTCGCATCCTTCGCGTTCTGGTGGATCAGCTCGCGCAGCAGCCCCGTGGTATCGCCGTTGCCGCCGGCGCCGGGGTTGTCCTGCGTATCGGCCATCACGACTGGCTGCCCCGGGATGCCGCGCTCCCGTGCGCGTCGCACGGCCTGCCCGGGAGAATGCAGCTCCAGTGCAAAATCCTTTTCTGAATCCGCGACGATCCGCCGCAAGTGCTCCACCGCCTCATGCGTCTGTTTTTCTTCTTTTCCAAAACCAAAAACAGACATTCCGCAGTCCGCAAAGTCCGCCATGGCGAACCCCGGCGTGAAGCTCAGCATGGCGTGGTACTTGTTCTCCAGCCGGCCGAGCTCCTCGTAGAGCCCTTTGCACGGCTCGATGAAGGAGCACTGCGAGGGAATGCCGGTGAGGTAGTCGAGCTGGCGGAACGCCTTCGGCATCCGCCGGCCGAGCTTCAGCATCTGGTCGAGCAGGCGCGCGGCGCGTGCGCCGGTGTCGGCCATGTCGACGTGCGGATAGGTGCGGTAGGCGACCAGGCCGTCGGCGTGGTCCATCATCGCCTGCGTCACGTTGGCGTGCAGGTCGAGGCTCGCGACGATCGGCACGCGCGGGCCGACCAGCTCGCGCACCCGGCGCAGGATCTCGCCTTCACCGTCGTCGTGCGACTCGGTGACCATCGCGCCGTGCAGGTCCAGGTACACGCCGTCGACGGGCAGCGCCTCCTTCAGGTGCAGGAGGATCCCCCCGGTGATGCGCTCGAACGCATCGTCGGTGACCTGCGCGGAGGGGCTCGCCGCCCCCCAGGCGCTGCCGACGAGCACTTGCCCCATCGCGCGCAGCGCCTGGATCGCCCCTTCCGCGGGAATATTCGCGCCCTGCACCGCGCCGAAGATCGCCGCACCGTACTGGACGCCAGGCCACCCGCCCCCATCCTCGAACGCCGCGTAGTCGGCCTTGGACGGGGCAAAGGTGTTGGTCTCGTGCTGGAACCCGCCTATCGCGATGCGCGCCATGTCCTGTACTCTTATGCCTCCTCAGCCGGAGATTAAACCAATGATCCGCAACGTTCTCGTCGCCGTCGCATTGGGCTTGATGGTTTCAGCAGCGAACGGCCAGGAAAAAGTCCTGCGCGTCGTGCCGCACTCCAACCTCGCGATCCTGGATCCGATCTGGACCACGGCTTACATGAGCCGCAACCACGGCTACATGGTGTACGACACGCTGTTCGGCACCGACGCGAACAGCAAGATCCAGCCGCAGATGGTCGAGAAGTGGACCGTCAGCCCGGACAACCGCCTTTGGACGTTCACGCTGCGCGCCGGCCTCGCGTTCCACGACGGCGCGCCGGTCACGGGGGAGGACGTGATCGCCTCGCTTTCGCGCTGGGGCAAGCGCGACGCGATGGGGCAGAAGCTCTTCACCTTCGTCGACCGCATGGACTCGCCGTCGCCGAACACCTTCCGCCTCTTCCTGCGCGAGGCCTGCGGCTTCGTGCTCGAGGCGCTCGGCAAGCCTTCGTCCAACGTGCCGTTCATCATGCCCAAGCGCGTCGCCGACACGCCGGCCGACAAGCAGATCGAAGACGCGACCGGCAGCGGGCCGTACGTCTTCGCGAAGGACCAGTTCAAGCCGGGCGACAAGGCGGTCTATCTCAAGAACACGAAGTACGTGCCGCGCAAGGAAGCGCCGTCGGGCACCGCGGGCGGCAAGCAGGTGTTCGTCGACCGGATCGAGTGGAACCTCGCGCTGCGCGACGCGCAGGCGCAGGTCAACGCGCTGGTGAAGGGCGAGGTCGACATCATCGAGCAGCCGGCCTTCGAGAGCTATCCCGCGCTGCAGGCGGACAAGGGCATCCAGGTGGTGAACTCCAACCCGCTCGGCTTCCAGTACATGGGCCGCTTCAACCACCTGCACCCCCCGTTCAACAATCCGAAGGTCCGCCAGGCGGCCCTCGCGGCGTTCTCGCAGGAGCCGTTCCTGCGTGCGCAGGTCGGCATCAAGGAGTTCTACCGCGCCTGCCCCTCGATGTTCACCTGCAACACGCCCTATGGCAGCCCGAAGGGCAGCGAGGTGCAGTCGAAGTCGAACATGAAGAAGGCCCAAGAGCTCCTCAAGGCCTCGGGCTACGACGGCACGCCGGTCGTGCTGATGAAGCCGACCGACCTCGCGTCGATCGGCAAGCTGCCGGACGTCGCCGCCCAGCTGCTGCGCCAGGCCGGCTTCAAGGTCGACCTGCAGGCGATGGACTGGCAGACGCTGGTCGGCCGGCGCGCGAAGAAGGACCTGCCCGCGCAGGGCGGCTGGAACATGTTCTTCACCGCCTGGGTCGCGCCCGACATCTGGAACCCGCTCACCAACCCGGCGCTCGGCGCCCAGGGCGAGAAGTCGTGGTTCGGCTGGCCGAGCGACGAGCGGATCGAGAAGCTGCGCGACGAGTTCGCGCGCGCCACCGACGACGCGAAGAAGAAGGCGCTCGCCGACCAGATCCAGGCCCGCGCGTTCGAGGTCGCGACGCACGCGCCGCTCGGCGAGTACGCCAACCCGCTCGCCGCGAGGAAGAGCGTGACCGGCTTCGTCACCGGGCCGGGCAACCTCTACTGGAACATCAAAAAGAACTGATCGCCTTCCTCACCCGGCGGCTGCTCGGGACCGTTCCGGTCCTGCTGGTCGTCGCCGTCCTCGTCTTCCTCCTGCTGAGGCTGACCCCGGGAGACCCGGCGGCCATCCTCGCAGGAGACGCGGCGAGCGCCGAGAACATCGCCGCGATCCGCGCCAGCCTGGGCCTCGACCGGCCGCTGGTGGTGCAGTTCGGCATCTGGATGGGCAAGCTGCTGAGCGGCGATCTCGGCCAGTCCTACTACTACCGCATGCCGGTCGCCGCGCTGATCGCGCAGCGCCTCGAGCCGACCTTCGCGCTCGCCACGCTGACGATCCTGCTTTCCATCCTCGTCTCCGTGCCCCTCGGCGTGCTCGCGGCCTGGAAGCACGGCGGCTGGTTCGACCGCGCGCTGATGGGGTTCTCGGTGATGGGGTTCTCGGTGCCGGTGTTCGTCCTCGCCTACCTGCTGATCTGGTTCGTCTCGCTGCAGCTCGGCTGGCTGCCGGTGCAGGGCTACCGGCGCATCGCGGAGGGTTTTCTGCCTTTCCTGCAGCACCTGCTCCTGCCGGCCATCACCCTGTCGTTCATCTATGTCGCGCTCATCGCGCGCGTCACGCGCGCGTCCGTCCTCGAGGCGCTCGGCGAGGACTACATCCGCACGGCGCGGGCGAAAGGGCTGCCGGAGCTGCGCGTCGTGGTGCGCCACGCGCTCGCCAATGCCGCGGTGCCGATCGTCACCGTGATCGGGATCGGCATCGCCATCCTCATCGGCGGCGTGGTGGTCACCGAGTCGGTGTACGCGATCCCGGGGCTGGGGCGCCTTACGGTGGACGCGGTGCTGGCGCGCGACTTCCCCACCATCCAGGGCGTGATCCTCTTCTTCTCGTTCGTGTACGTGCTGGTTAACCTGCTGGTCGACCTCTCGTACGTCTTCCTCGACCCGAGGATCCGCTATTAAGCGCATCTTCCGCAACTGGTCGGTGCGCATCGGCGCGGGCGCCCTGCTCCTGCTCGTCGCGCTCGCGATCGCGGCGCCCTGGCTCGGTACCGTCGACCCGACGCTCTTCGACCCGGTGAGCCGCGACCTGCGCCCGGGCGCGGAGGGCGAGATCACCACGCTCGAAGGCGAGACCATCAAGCATCGCTTCCTCATGGGCTCGGACTCGTTCGGGCGCGACATCTACAGCCGCGTCCTGTACGGAACGCGGGTGTCGCTCCTCGTCGGCCTGTGCTCGGCGCTCGCCGCGCTCGCCGTCGGCATCGTGTGCGGCCTCGCCGCCGGCTACCTGCGCTGGCTCGACGGGCCGCTGATGCGCGTCATGGACGGCGTGATGGCGATCCCCGCCATCCTCATCGCGATCCTGCTCGTCGCGCTGTGGCGTCCCAACCTCTCCACAGTCATCCTCGCCATCGCGATCCCCGAGATCCCGCGCGTCACGCGCCTGGTCCGCTCGCTCGTGCTCACGCTGCGCGAAGAGCCGTTCGTCGAGGCCGCCGTATCGCTCGGCACCCCGGTGCCGAAGATCATGTTCGGCCACATCCTGCCGAACACGCTCGCGCCGCTCATCGTCCAGGGGACCTACATCGTCGGCTTCGCCATCCTCATCGAGGCGATCCTCTCCTTCCTCGGCGTGGGCCTGCCGCCCGACATCCCGACGTGGGGCAACATCATGGCCGAGGGCCGCGTGCAATTCGTCGCCTATCCCCACAACGTGTTCTTCCCCGGCGTCTTCCTCGCCGTGACCGTCCTCGCCGTCAACATCCTCGGCGACGGCCTGCGCGACACGCTCGACCCCAAGATGGCGAAGCGCGGCGTCGAGGCCACATGACGCTTTCGGTTCAGTCCCTGACCGTACGCCTGCCGACGGGAGGGGACCGTCCGCAGGCAGTCTCGAACGTCTCGTTCGACCTCGCCGCGGGCGAAATCCTCTGCCTGGTCGGCGAATCCGGCTCGGGCAAGAGCGTGATCGCGCAGGCCATCATGGGGCTGCTGCCGAAAAGCCTCCCGGTCGCCGGCGGCGAAATCCTCCTCGAGGGCGAGCCGCTCCTGCGCGCGGGCGAAGCGCGGCTGCGCAAGCTGCGCGGCGCGCGCATGGCGATGATCTTCCAGGAGCCGATGACCGCGCTCAACCCCGTGATGAGCTGCGGCGCGCAGCTCGAGGAGCTGCTCGTCGCGCACACCGCCCTCGGGCCGCAGGAGCGGCGCCGCAAGATGCTCGACATCCTCGGCGAGGTGGCGCTGCCGGACCCGGAGCGCATGCTCGCCTCTTATCCGCATCAGCTTTCCGGAGGGCAGCGGCAGCGCATCATGATCGCCATGGCGCTCGCCCTGGAGCCGGCGCTGCTGATCGCCGACGAGCCGACCACCGCGCTCGACGTGACGACGCAGGCGCAGATCCTCTCCCTCATCCTGCAGATCCAGGAGAAGCACGGCATGGCGGTGCTCTTCATCACGCACGACTTCGGCGTGGTGGCGGAGATCGCGCAGCGCGTCGCGGTGCTGCGCCTGGGCGAGCTGGTCGAGATCGGCGCGCGCGACGAGGTCCTGCGGCGACCGCAGCACGAGTACACGCGCATGCTGATGCGCGCGGTGCCCACGCTCAAGCCGCAGCCGCGTGCCGCGCGCGAAGGCGCGGTGGTCCTGCGCACGCGCGGGCTGTCCAAGACCTACAGCTCGCGCCGCTGGCTCGGCCCGCGGCGCGAGGTGCATGCGGCGGCGGACGTGGACCTGCAGGTGCGCAAGGGCCAGACGCTCGGCATCGTCGGCGAGTCCGGCTCCGGCAAGTCCACGGTGGCGCGCTGCCTGGTCCGGCTCGTCGATCCCACGCGCGGCGAGATCCTGCTCGGCCCGCCAGGGGAACAGCGCGACCTCGCCCGCATGCGTGCCCGCGAGTTGCGCCCGCTGCGTCGCAAGGTGCAGATCGTCTTCCAGGATCCCTACCGCTCCCTCAACCCGCGGCGCACGGTCGGCGAGGCGATCATCGAGGGCCCGCTCAATTACGGCCTGCCGCGGGCCGAGGCGCTCGCCCGCGCGCGCAAGCTCATGGAGCTCGTGCGCATGGATCCCGGGACGCTCGGCCGCTACCCGCACCAGTTCTCCGGCGGGCAGCGGCAGCGCATCTCCATCGCGCGCGCGCTGGCAATGGAGCCCGAGCTGCTGATCGCCGACGAAGCCGTGTCCGCCCTCGATGTCTCCGTGCAGGCGCAGGTGCTGGCGCTGCTCGAGGAGATCCGCGTGCGCTTCGACCTGGCGATGGTCTTCATCACGCACGACCTGCGCGTCGCCGCCCAGGTGTGCGACGAGGTGGCGGTGATGCGCGAAGGACGCGTCGTCGAGCAGGGCCCGGCCGCCGAGGTGCTGGTCGCGCCGCGCCCCGAGTACACCCGCGCGCTGCTCGCCGCCGCCCCGGGCCGCAACTTCGCCTTCGGCACCGCGTAAACTTACGGGATGGACAGGCTGGACGCAGCGGCGATCGCCGTTCCGGGAGTCGAGGTGCGCGTGCTCGAGCAGTGCACGTCCACGAACTCGCTGCTGCTCGACGACGCGTCGCGCGCGCCGGTCCTGCTCGCCGCGGAATCCCAGACCGCCGGCCGCGGGCGCCGCGGTCGGCGCTGGTACGGGACGCCGGGCCACGCCATCGCGTTCTCGCTGGCGCGTGCAGTGCGCCGCCCGGCACGGGAGCTGGCGGCGCTTTCGCTCGTCGCGGGCGTCGCCGCGGCGCGCGCGCTGCGGGCGATGGGCGCGCCGGTGCGCCTGAAGTGGCCGAACGACCTGCTCTGCGGCGCGGGCAAGCTCGGCGGCATCCTGGTGGAAACGCGCAGCATCCTCGGGGAGCCCCGCGGCGTCTCGCGCGCCGTGGTCGGCATCGGCATCAACCACCGGGTCGATCCCGCCTTGCCGTCGCGGGTACGACGGCCGCTCGCGAGCCTCGCGGAGTCGCTCGCGCCCCTGCCCTCGCGCAACGAGGTGATCCGGAGCATTGCCACCTCCCTCCTGTCGGCACTCGATGCGTTCGAAGCCGAGGGCTTCGACGCGCTGCGCGGCGAGTGGCTGGCGCTCGACGCGTATGCCGGGCTGCGCCTGCGCGTGCGCCTCGCCGACGGCCGCTCGCTCACCGGCATCGCCGCGGGGCTCGCCGAGGACGGCGGGCTGCGCCTGCAGACCCGCACCGGCGTGCGCGCGGTGCGCAGCGGCACCGTGCGTCTCGCGCACGCCATCGAGCGCCACGCCCAGGACACCCGCGCCGCATGATCCTCGCCATCGACGCCGGCAACTCGCGCGTCAAATGGGGCTGGCTCGACCTCGACGCGGCGGGCGGCCCGCAGTGGTCGAGCATCGCGAGCGTGTCGCTGATCGAGTTCGCGGCCTCGAGCGACCACGTCAATCCCTTCTCGGTGACCCACGAGACCCCGGAGAGCATCGTCATCTCGAACGTCGCCGGGGACGGCGCGAAGACGCTGCTCGTGAACTGGACGAGCATCTTCGACGCCGAGCCGCTATGGCTGCACGGCGAGCTCGAGCGCTGCGGCGTGAAGAACCGCTACGAGCGCCCCGAGATTCTCGGCCCGGACCGCTGGGCCTCGCTCGTCGCCGCGCGCGGCCTCCACGCCGGAGCGACGCTGGTGGTCAACGCCGGCACCTGCACCACCATCGACATGCTCGCGGCCGACGGCACGTTCCTCGGCGGCGCGATCCTGCCCGGTGCCGAGCTGATGCGCTTCGTGCTGCACGAGCACACCGGCCGGCTGCCGCTCGAGGAGGGCCTGTTCCGCGAGATGCCGCGCAATACGGTCGACGCGATCGAGACCGGCTGCCGCCACGCGCAGACGGGCGCGATCGAGCGCATGTACCGCGGTTTCCGGGAGCTGGACGGAAATCCCCTGTGCATCGTCTCCGGCGGGGCGGGACGCGCCCTCGTCGACCAGCTCTCCATGCCGCGGCGCTACGTGCAGAACCTGGTGCTCGACGGCCTGGCGCGTATCGCGCTCGACGAGCGCAAGATCGCCCTGAAGGGCGAGTTGCCGATGCCCGGCGATCTGCCCATGCCCGAGGCGGCACGCTAGCCATGCGGACGCTGTTCCTCGTCCTGCTGTTCGCCAATCTCGCGTTCTTCGCCTGGGCCCGCTACCTCTCCCCCGCGGACGCCGCGGCGGACGCGGCGCCCCTCAGCCGCCAGATCGACCCCGAGAAGCTGCGCATCCTCGGGGCAGGGGACCCGCCCCCCGCCGCCCCCAAGCCGGCGCCCGCCGCCGCGACGTCGCCCGCCGGACCCGCCGTGCAGGCGTGCCTGGAATGGGGCAGCTTCACGCTCGCGGATGCGCCGCGCGCGCAGAAGATGCTGGAGCCGCTTTCCCTTGGCGCCCGCGTCGGCCAGCGCCGCACGGAGGAAACCGCAGGCTGGTGGGTCTACATCCCCTCGCAGGGCACGCGGCAGAACGCGCTCAAGAAGGCCGCGGAGCTGAAGTCGCTCGGCGTCGAGGAGTATTTCGTCGTCGCCGACGAGGGCCCGTTCCGCTGGGGCGTGTCGCTGGGCGTGTTCCGGACGGAGGAAGCAGCGCTCTCGCGGCTCGCCACCCTGCGGCGCCTGGGCGTGAAGACCGCGGAGATCGGCGCGCGCGAGACGACCGTGCCGAAGGTCTGGCTGCAGGTGCAGGCCGTCGACGCCGGCATCGAGTCCCAGCTGCGGGAAGTCGCGAAGCAGATCGACGGCAGCGAGCTGCGCACCTGCCCGGAGAAATCCTAGGGTCCTGCCCGGCGGCGCCTAGCCGATGGGGTGCGCGCCGCCCGGCACATGCGCCGCCACGAGCGAGAGCAGGCGATCGGCGCGCACCGGCTTGGTGACATAGCCCACCGCGCCGAGCTCCTTGCCGCGATGGTCGCCGTCCTCGACCGAGGTGAGGAACACCACCGGGATGTCCGGAATCGACTTGTCGCCCTTCAGCGCGGCGATGAATTCGAAGCCGTCCATGTGCGGCATGCTGACGTCGGTGATGATCAGGTCGGGCCGGCTGCGCAGGACCATGTAGCCCGCGCTGATCGCGTCGGGCGCCACGTCCACGTCGTATCCGGCCCCGCTGAGATGCAGCCGAAGAAGCTCGCGGATGCTTTCGTCGTCGTCGACGACCAGGATCTTGGCGGCCATGGGGTCTTTGGTGCTGGTGGCCAGAATCGAACTGGCGACCTCATGATTACGAATCAAGCGCTCTACCAACTGAGCTACACCAGCTGCGCTGCTTTCGCG
>DASZQH010000336.1:0-2916 GCA_035549805.1 Burkholderiales bacterium | reverse complement strand
TCGACCTTCTTCTCCGCGAGCTGCTCGTCCAGCTGCATCAGGAACTTGTCCACGACGCGCATGATGATGGCGTGGTCCAGGGCGCGGAAGGAGATGATCGCGTCGAGGCGGTTGCGGAACTCGGGCGTGAACATCCGCTTGATCGCTTCCATCTCGTCGCCGAGCTGCTTGTTGAACGTGAAGCCCATCGTGTTCCGGGCGAGCGATTCGGCGCCCGCGTTCGTCGTCATGACGATCACCACGTTGCGGAAGTCCGCCTTGCGGCCGTTGTTGTCGGTCAGCGTGCCGTGGTCCATCACCTGCAGCAGGATGTTGAAGATGTCCGGGTGCGCCTTCTCGATCTCGTCCAGGAGGAGGACCGAATAGGGCTTCTTCGTGATGGCTTCCGTGAGCAGGCCGCCCTGCTCGAAGCCGACGTATCCCGGCGGGGCGCCGATCAGGCGCGACACCGCGTGGCGCTCCATGTACTCGGACATGTCGAAGCGGATGAGCTCGATGCCCATGCAGTAGGCGAGCTGGCGCGCTACCTCCGTCTTGCCGACCCCGGTCGGGCCGGAGAAGAGGAAGCTGCCGATCGGCTTCTGCGGGCTGCCCAGGCCGGAGCGCGCCATCTTGATCGCGGCGGAGAGGGCCTCGATCGCGGCGTCCTGGCCGAACACCACCGCCTTCAGGTCGCGGTCCAGGTTGGCGAGGGCGCTGCGGTCGTCGGTCGAAACGCTGCGCGGCGGGATGCGCGCGATCTTGGCGATGATCTCCTCGATCTCGGTCTTGCCGATGACCTTCTTCTGCTTCGCCGTGGGCGCGATGCGCTGCGCGGCACCGGCCTCGTCGATGACGTCGATCGCCTTGTCGGGCAGATGCCGGTCGTTGATGTAGCGCGCGGAGAGCTCCGCCGCGGTCGTGAGCGCGTTGGCGGTGTACTTGACGCTGTGGTGGGCCTCGAAGCGCGTCTTCAGGCCCTTCAGGATCTCCACCGTCTCGTCCACGGACGGCTCGATGACGTCGATCTTCTGGAAGCGCCGCGACAGGGCGTGGTCCTTCTCGAAGACGCCGCGGTACTCGTTGTAGGTCGTGGCGCCGATGCACTTCAGCTGCCCGGTGGACAGCACCGGCTTCAGCAGGTTGGACGCGTCGAGCGTGCCGCCGGAGGCGGCGCCGGCGCCGATCACGGTGTGGATCTCGTCGATGAAGAGGATCGCGTTCGGGTTGTCGACGAGCTGCTTCAGCACCGCCTTGAGCCGCTGCTCGAAGTCGCCGCGGTACTTCGTGCCGGCGAGCAGGGCACCCATGTCGAGCGCGTACACCGTGCACTTCGCCAGCAGGTCGGGAACATTGCCCTCGACGATGCGCCGCGCGAGGCCTTCGGCGATGGCGGTCTTGCCCACGCCAGCCTCGCCGACGAGCAACGGATTGTTCTTGCGGCGGCGGCAGAGCGTCTGCACGACCCGCTCGAGCTCCTTGTCGCGGCCGATCAGCGGGTCGATCTTGCCGGCGAGCGCGAGCGAGTTGAGGTTCTGGGTGTAGTTGTCGAGCGGGCTGTTGGAGGTCTCGGCCTGCCCTTCCTGCTCGGCCTCCTGGTCCGTCTTGCCCTGGGCCGCGGTCGGAGTCTTCGTGATCCCGTGCGAGATGTAGTTCACCACGTCGAGGCGCGCGATGCCCTGCTGCTGCAGGAAGTACACCGCGTGGGAATCCTTCTCCCCGAAGATCGCCACCAGGACGTTCGCGCCCGTGACTTCCTTCTTGCCCGAGGACTGGACGTGCAGGATGGCGCGCTGGATGACGCGCTGGAAGCCCAGGGTGGGCTGGGTGTCGACCTCGCGGTCGGCGGCGATGCGGGGCGTCTGCTCCGCGATGTGCTGCGTGAGGTTCTTCCGCAGCTCGTCCATGTTCGCGCCGCACGCGCGCAGTACCTCGGCGGCGGTCGGGTTGTCCAGCAGGGCGAGGAGGAGGTGCTCGACGGTGATGAACTCGTGGCGCTTCTGCCGCGCCTCGACGAACGCCATGTGCAGACTGACTTCGAGTTCCTGAGCAATCATCCGGTCGTTACCTTCGCCTTTCCGTTGCCGCAACCTCAAACAATATTCGTACCGCTACGTCTCCTCCATCACGCACTGTAGCGGATGTTGGTGCTTCCGGGAGTATGCCGCTACCTGCTGCACCTTGGTGGTCGCCACGTCGCGCGGATAGACCCCACAGACGCCGATACCTTCCCGGTGGACCTTCAGCATGATCTGGGTGGCGCGCTCGCGCGTCATGGAGAAGAACTTCTGCAGGACGACGACCACGAATTCCATAGGGGTGTAGTCGTCGTTGAGCAGCATGACCTTGTACATCGGCGGAGGCTTCAGCTTGCTGCGCTGCGCCTCCAGTGTGGTGTCGTCCTTGGCCTGCCCCATGCCTCACGCGTCGCCCCGGCCCCCCACGTTCAGACAACTGCGGCACCCGCCCGTTCCCCGGCGCGGCCCGAGCCGATGTCCCCGTGGCTTCATGAGGCACTCATTCCTTGCAGCCATCCTAGCCAAATGAGGGGGTGGGTGCAATGCGGCATGAGGCGCGCCCGGCGCCGGATTACGGTGCTTTTTCACGGCCTTGGCGCCGCTCCGACCGGAGTGGCGGGTCTTGACGACACCCACGGCACCGCGTAAAAGGCGGCCTGTGTTTGGATTCAGGCTGTCTGTTTCGCCAGGTGGCTGATCAGCTAGGGGCGGCGGGGTCGAAGTTCCAGGCATGCCGGGTCGAGAACTACCCGGCCGCTCATCAACGAAGACAGGGAGAGCAGCACATGGCAACAGGCACCGTGAAGTGGTTCAACGACGCGAAGGGCTACGGGTTCATCACGCCGGACGACGGCTCCGAGGACCTTTTCGCGCATTTCTCCGCCATCAACATGTCGGGCTTCAAGACCCTCAAGGAAGG
>DASZQH010000335.1:0-18683 GCA_035549805.1 Burkholderiales bacterium | reverse complement strand
CATCATCATGGCGGCGCAGTTTTTCTCGTCGCTGGCAGACAACGCGCTGCTGGTGGCGGCGATCGCGCTGCTGATGCAGGCCGATGCGCCCTCGTGGCTCACGCCGTACCTGAAGTTCTTCTTCGTCATTTCCTACGTGGTGCTCGCGCCGTACGTCGGCGCGTTCGCCGACCGCCTGCCCAAGGGACAGGTGATGTTCGTCTCGAACGGCATCAAGATCGCCGGCTGCGTCGCGATGCTGCTCGGGACCAATCCCCTGCTCGCGTACGCGCTGGTCGGCCTCGGCGCCGCGGCGTATTCACCGGCGAAGTACGGCATCCTCACCGAGTACCTGCCGCACCGCAAGCTGGTGGTGGCGAACGGCTGGATCGAGGGGCTGACCGTGGCATCGATCCTCCTCGGCACGGTGCTCGGCGGCGCGCTGATCCACGCCAAGGTCTCCGGCGTGCTGCTCCACCTCGACCTGCCGGGCATCGAGACCGGCATCGACACCGCGGCGGAAGCCGCCATCCTGATCATCGCCGTCTTCTACGCCATCGCGGCCGCGTTCAACCTCAAGGTGCCCAACACCGGCGTGCCGCTCAAGCCGCTGCCCTCGCACCCGCTCGAGACGCTCAAGGATTTCTCGCGCTGCGTGGTGCTGCTGTGGAAGGACCGGCTCGGGCAGATCTCGCTGGCGGTCACCACGCTCTTCTGGGGCGCGGGCGCCACGCTGCAGTTCATCGTCATCGAGTGGGCGCGCACCGCCCTGCACTACGACCTCTCCAAGGCCGCCATGCTCCAGGGCATCACCGCCATCGGCATCGCGATCGGCGCCGTGCTAGCCTCGATGTGGGTCTCGCTCGACCGCGCGGTGCGCGTGATCCCGCTCGGCATCGCGATGGGCCTGATCGTGATCGTCATGAACTACGTAGTCGACTGGCGCATCGCCGTCGTGCTCATGATCCTGATCGGCGGCCTCGCCGGCTTCTTCGTCGTGCCGATGAACGCGCTGCTGCAGCACCGCGGCCACCATCTCGTCGGCGCCGGCCGCTCCATCGCGGTACAGAACTTCAACGAGAACTCCTCGATCCTCGTCATGATCGCGCTGTACTCGCTCCTGCTGAACGCCGGCTTCTCGATCTACTTCGTCATCGCGATCTTCGGCATGTTCGTCGCCGCGACGATGACCTTCGTGCAGTGGTGGTACCACCACAACCGCCGCCACCATGCCGAGGAAGTCGATCGCCTGCTGGCCTTCGCTCGCGCCGAAGTCCCGCACCACCACCACTGAAAAGGGGTCAGAGCAATTTTCCGGAAATAGCGATAAGCCGCGAGTGCTCGATAGCTATCCCAGTTTCCAGTAAATTGCTCTGACCCCTTAAAGCGTCTCCGATCTCAGAGACCGGCCATCGTTTTTCTTGCGAAGACCAGGTCCTCCCACGCCTTCGCTTTGTCTGGCAGATTGCGAAGCAGATAGGCCGGGTGGTAGGTCACGACCAGCGGCACGCCCTGGTACCGGTGGACCTTGCCGCGCAGGCTGGCGATCGAGGCGTCGCTCGCGAGCAGCGTCTGAGCCGCGAAGCGGCCCATCGCGACGATGAGCCTGGGCCGGATGAGGCCGATCTGCTTCTGCAGGAACGGCGAGCACTTCGCCACTTCTTCCGGCTCGGGGTTGCGGTTACCGGGCGGGCGGCACTTGAGGACGTTCGCGATGTAGACGTTCTCGCGGCGATTCAGCCCGAGCGCCGCCAGCATGTTGTCGAGGAGCTTGCCCGCCTGGCCGACGAACGGGTCGCCGAGCCGGTCCTCCTCCGCGCCGGGCGCTTCGCCGATCAGCATCCAGTCGGCGTTCTCGTCGCCGACGCCGAAGACCGTCTGCGTCCGCGACTGGTGCAACCCGCACGCAGTGCATCCCGATACCGCGTTCTTCAGGGGAATCCATTCCATCTCCCCCGAAGGAGAAGGCGGGGAAGGAGAGTCCTGAACGGCATTGTCCTTTGCCCTCAGGCGCCAGACCGGCGTGAGGCCCATTTCGGCGAGGATCTCCTGCCGGCGCGTCATGCGAGCTCGAGGCTGAGCACGAGCGCGTCCTCGCGCCCGCGTTGCGCCGGGTAGTAGTCGCGGCGCACCGCGACCTTGCGGAAGCCGAAGCGGCGATAGAGCGCCTGCGCGCCGAGGTTGCTCGGCCGCACCTCGAGGAACATCGTCGCCGCGCCGAGCCGGCGCGCGAGCGCGGCCGCTTCGCGCAGCAGCGCGGTGCCCTGCCCGCCGCGCTGCCAGTCCGCGGCGATCGAGAGGTTGAGCAGATGCGCCTCGCCCACCGCGGCCATGAGGACGAAATAGCCGACCAGTTCGCCGTCGAGACGCCAGGTCATGCAGGAATAGCCGGCCCGGATGGAATCGCCGAAGTTGCCGCGCGTCCAGGGATGGCTGTAGATGGCGTTCTCGATCGCCATCACCTCGTCCAGGTCCTGCTCGCGCATCGGCGCGAGCGTCGGCGCGCTCTTGAGGACGGCGCTCACCGGGAAGCGAGCTCCTGCTGCGTGAACGCGACCTTGTCGCGCAGGTAGACCGGCAGCGCGAGCGCCGCGTCGACGCCCTCGCCGGCGGCGAGACGCGGCAGCGCCAGCGTAGCGACGGCCATGGCGGTCGGATGCACCTCGGGCTGCACGGCGGCGAGACTCCCTTTCAGCAGGTCCGGAAAAGCGACGAAGCCGCTGCCGCAGCCGATCCAGCCCGCGCCCGGCGGGGCCGGCACCTCCTGCGGCGGCACGCAGCGCCCGGTGACCACCTCGACCCAGCGCGTGCCTCGCTTCTCGAGGGCGGCATAGTAAACCTCGCGCATGCGTGCGTCGACGCATGCGACGACGCGAGGCGCGGCCGCCTCCTCGGCGATCGCCTCGAACGAGGAGATCCCGAGCACCGGCAGGTCGCGCGCCAGCGCCAGGCCTTGCGCGATGCCGCATGCAATCCTCAGGCCGGTGAACGAGCCCGGGCCCGCGCCGAAGGCGACGGCCTGCAGGTCCGACGCCTTCAGCCGGGCTTCGGCGAGCAGCGCCTGCAGCATGGGCAGGGCGAACTCGGAATGGCGCGTCCCGGCGCGCAGCTCGCGGCCGCGCAGCTCCCCTTCGAGGGACAGGGCGACCGAGCACCAGTCTCCCGATGTTTCGAAGGCGGCGATGCGCATCGGCCGATTCTAAGCTTGTAGAATCTGCCGCCATGAAAGAACACCGCATCGCAGTCATTCCCGGGGACGGCATCGGGCGCGAAGTGATCCCGGAGGGCGTGCGCGTCCTCGAGGCCGTCGGCGCGAAGCACGGCATCCGCCTCCAGTGGCAGGAGTTCGACTGGAGCTGCGACTGGTACAAGAAGCACGGCAAGATGCGCCCGGACGACGCGCCGGAGACGCTGCGCAAGTTCGATGCGATCTACTTCGGCGCGGTCGGCAACCCGGCGCTGGTGCCCGACCACATCGCGGTGTGGGGCCTGCTCATCGACTTCCGCCGCATCTTCGACCTGTACGTGAACCTGCGCCCGGTACGCCTGTTCGAGGGCATGCCCTGCCCGCTCGTCGGCCGCAAGCCCGGCGACATCGACTACTACGTCATCCGCGAGAACACGGAAGGCGAGTACGGCAACGTCGGCGGCCGGCAGTACGAAGGCACCGACCGCGAGGTCGTGACGCAGCTCGCGACCTTCTCCCGCAAGGGCACCGACCGCATCATGAAGTACGCGTTCGAGCTCGCGAAGACGCGCAAGAAGCACGTCACCTCGTGCACGAAGTCGAACGGCATCTCGATCACCATGCCGTACTGGGACGAGCGCTTCAGGGAAATGAGCCGGAAGTATCCCGACGTGAGGACCGACCAGTATCACGTCGACGGGCTGACCATCCAGATGGTCCTCAACCCCGACCGCTTCGACGTGATCGTCGCCTCCAACCTGTTCGGCGACATCCTCTCGGACCTCGGCCCGGCCACCGCCGGCACGATCGGCATCGCCGCCTCGGGCAACATCAACCCCGAGCGCACCGCGCCTTCGATCTTCGAGCCGGTGCACGGCTCGGCGCCGGACATCGCGGGGAAGAAGATCGCCAACCCGCTCGCGACCATCTGGTCGGGCGCGCTGATGCTCGAGCACCTCGGGCACCCGGAAGCCGCCGCGGACGTGCTGCGCGCGGTCGAGCAGGTGATCGTCGACGGCCCGCATACGCCCGACATGAAGGGCAAGGCCGGCACCGCCGAAGTCGGCGCCGCGGTCGCGGACGCCGTGCGCAGCGCCTCGCGCAAGGCCGCCTAAGACCGCTTCGTCTTGCTGCACGCCGACAGCGCCCGCAACCGGCTGGTCGGCATCGGGCTGATTTCCCTGTGCTTCCTCCTCTTCACGTTCCTCGACGGGACGGCGAAGTGGCTGGTCATGAACGCCATGCCGGTGTTCATGGTCGTCTGGCTGCGCTTCGTCATCCACGCGCTGCTCTCCACCGCCCTGCTCTTTCTCCTCATGGGAAGAGCGCTGGTGAGAACCAGCCACCTGAAGTGGCATGTGATCCGCGCGGTCATGTTCACCTTCATGACCGGGATGAACTTCTGGGCGCTGCAGTACGTCCAGCTCACCGTCACCGCGTCGATCTTCTTCACCGTGCCGATCATCGTCGCGCTCATCAGCGCGCAGGTGCTCAAGGAGAAGCTCGACACCGGGCGCTGGATCGCGATCCTGGTCGGGTTCGCCGGCGTGCTGGTGATCGTGCATCCCTGGAGCGCGGACTTCCATCCGGCGATGCTCCTCGCGGTCGGCAACGCCGTCCTGTACGCGATCTACAACCTCTCGACGCGCCACCTCGCCGCCTACGATCCGCCGGAGACCATCCAGTACCTGCCCGCGGTAGGCGCCGCGATCCTGCTCACGCCCTTCGCCCTCGCCTCGTGGCAGTGGCCGAGCGGGCTCTTCGAATGGGCGCTCGCCTGCGCGCTCGGGATGCTGGGCGGGCTCGGCCACTACCTCCTCGCGCTGGCGCACCGCTATGCCCCCGCCTCGGTGATCGCCCCGTTCCTCTACCAGCAGATCCTCTACATGGCGATCTTCGGCTACCTGGTGTTCGGCGACGTCCCCGGGGCATCGGTGTGGACCGGCTCCGCGATCGTCATCGCGAGCGGCCTGTACCTCTTCGCCCGCGAGCGCCAGGCGCACCCGCGCTAGACTGTCCCCCGGGAGGAAGAGGATGGGGGACACGGTCGCGCTGCCGGTCTGGGCGTTCGCGCTGATCGCCGCGCTCGCGGCGTGGGCCGCATTCGACAAGCTCGTGGTGCCGGCGCTGCGCTGGATGGTGACCAGCCCGGCGAACCGCGTGATCGACGAGCTCTCGACGCGCCTGCGCATCGGCATCCGCCCGTTCCAGCGCACGCGCCGCCAGGCGCTGATCCATCGCCTGATGGCCGATCCCAAGGTGCAGCAGAGCGCCCAGCAGCTCGCTGCGGAGAAGAGGATCTCGCTGGACGAAGCGATGAAGCGCGTCGAGCGCTACGCGCGCGAGATCGTGCCGGCTTTCAACGCCTACCTGTACTTCCGCATCGGTTACTGGATCGGCCGGCTCATCGCGCGGACGCTCTACCGGGTGCGCATCGGCTACATCGACTCCGAGGGCATCGCGAAGATCGATCCGGAGGCGACCGTGGTGGTGGTGATGAACCACCGCTCGAACATGGACTACGTGCTCGCCGGCTACCTCGCGGCGGACCAGGCCGCGCTCTCCTACGCGGTGGGCGAATGGGCGCGCCTCTGGCCGCTCGGCGCGCTGATCCGCGCGATGGGCGCGTACTTCGTGCGCCGCAACTCCAAGGACGACCTCTACCGGCGCGTGCTCGAGCGCTACGTCGCGATGGCGACGGAGGCCGGCGTGCCCCAGGCGGTTTTTCCGGAAGGCGGCCTGTCGCGCGACGGGAAGATGCGCGAGCCGCGCCTCGGCGTGCTGGACTACATGCTGCGCGGCTTCCAGCCGGGCGGCGAGCGCGACCTGGTGTTCGTGCCTTTGGGCCTCAACTACGACCGGGTGCTCGAGGACCGGACGCTTCTCCTGGCCGCCGATCCGGAGGCGCGCCGGCCGGGACGGTTCTGGGCCGCCTGGAACACGCTCGGCTTCGTGGTGCGCAACTTCACGCTCGCGGCGCGCAGCCGCTGGTACCGCTTCGGCTATGCCTGCCTCAACTTCGGCGCGCCGATCTCGATGCGCGCCTGGTGCGCCGAGCGCGGCATCCAGGACCTGCAGCGCCTGGCGCCCGAAGCGCGCAAGCAGGCCGTGGCGCAGCTCGGCCGGGAGCTGATGGCCGCGGTCGGTCGCGTCGTGCCGGTGGTTCCCGTCGCCCTGATGGCCGAAGCCTTCGTCCGTGCGCCGGACCTGGAGCGTTCGGAGCTCGAGTTGAAGGCGCAGGCCGGTCGGATCCTGGAGGAGCTCACCGCACGAGGCGCGCATGTCTATGTGCCGCGCGGCGACCTCGACTATGCGCTCAGCGTCGGCCTGCGCATGCTGCGCCTGCGCCACCTCGTCGAAGAACGCGACGGTCTGTATCGCGCCAATACCCGGGAAGTCGCGCTCCTCTCCTATTACGCGAACTCCATCACGCACCACTTCCCGCCGTCTGGACGATCGGAAACCGCTCCAGTAAATTGATCGCGGGGAGAGCATCATGCCGCGATCCGTGAGGTCGAGGAAGAAGCGTCCGGAAGTCGACCGGGTGAGCATCGCGGTGCTGCGCGAAAGCGAAGCGCGCTTTCGCAGCCTCACGCACCTTTCTTCCGACTGGTACTGGGAGCAGGACGCGGATCTGCGCTTCACCCGCATCGAGGGGCGCAACATCTCGCCCCACGCACCTTCCCTCATCGGCCAGCGGCGCTGGGAGACGCACCTCCAGATCGAAGGCGGCTGGGAGAGCCACCGCGCGCTGCTCGAAGCGCGCAAGCCGTTCTTCAACGTCCTCATGTGGCGCGGCCAGCCCGGCAGCTTCCGTTTCATCCAGGTGAGCGGCGAGCCGCTGTTCGCCCCCGATGGCAGCTTCAGCGGCTATCGCGGCGTCGGGCGCGACGTCACGGAGCAGAAGCGCGCCGAGCAGCTGCTGCGCCTCGAGCACCAGATCGCCCGGGCGCTCTCCGAGGCGACGAGCGCCGAGGCCGGCATCGAGGGCGTCCTGCACGCGATGTGCGAGACCGAGGGCTGGGGCTGCGGCCGCTTCTACGTGGCGGAGCCCGGCGACGAGGCGCGCTTCCATTCCGGCTGGGCCACGCCCGACGCCGCGATGCAGGCGTTCCTCGCCGGTTCGCGCGACGTCGCCTACCGGCCCGGCTACGGGCTCGTCGGCAAGGTGCTGCAGACCGGCGACCCGATCTGGTCCGTCGACACGAGCTCGGACCCGCGCGTGGAGGCGCGCCACCTCGCCGCCGCCGCGGGCGCGCGAGGCGCGTTCGTGTTCGCCGTGACGGCCGAGAGCCGGCGCGTCGGGGTGCTCTCGTTCTCCGCGTTCGGCCTGCGCGAGCCCGACCAGCGCCTGCTGCAGGCCTCGCGCGTCATCGGCGCCCAGCTCGGGCAGTTCCTGCAGCGCATGCGCGCCGAGGCGGCGCTGCGCGAGAGCGAGGCGCGCTTTCGCAGCCTGACGCAGATGTCTTCCGACTTCTACTGGGAGACCGATGCGAACCACGTCTTCGTCCAGCTCGTCGACGGCGACAGCAGCCGCGGCGGGCGCTCGATCGTCGGCCATACCGCATGGGACTTTCCCTCGGTCGCGCCGAGCGACGATGCCTGGCGCGAGCTGCGCGCGACCATCGAAGCGCACCGCCCGTTCCGCAACTTCGAGATCGGCCGCCGGCGCAAGGACGGCAGCGTGCGGCATCTCTCGGTGAGCGGCGAGCCGCGCTTCGCGCCCGACGGGCGCTTCCTCGGCTACCGCGGCGTGGGGCGCGACATCACCGAGGTCGTGCGGGCGCGCGAGCACATCTCGACCCTCGCCTACAGCGATCCGCTCACCGGCCTCGCGAACCGCACCAGCCTGATGCCGGCGTTCGAGCAGGCGCTCGAGCGCGCGCGCCGGCGCCAGGCGCGCCTCGCCACCCTCTTCATCGACCTCGACGGCTTCAAGCAGGTGAACGACGCCTTCGGCCACGAGAGCGGCGACCGCTTCCTCGCCGAGATCGGGCGGCGCCTGCGCGCGGGCCTGCGCGCGAGCGACCTCGTGGCGCGGCTCGGCGGCGACGAGTTCTTCGCCGTGCTGGAGGACGTGCAGGGGCCGGTGCAGGTGGAAGCGGTGGCGCGCAAGCTGCTCGTCGAGATCGCGCAGCCGGTCGACCTCGGCCATGGCGTCACGGCGCAGGCGACCGGGAGCATCGGCGTGTCAGTCTTCCCGGACGACGCGGAGGACGCGGCGACGCTCATGAAATACGCGGACCGCGCGATGTACGGCGCGAAGCAGGCCGGCAAGGACGGCCTGCGCTTTCACGCGCCGGTCTAGCGGCGGCGCTCGCGCCGCATCTCGCGACTCGCGTCCTGCACGTCGCGCCGCAGGCGCTCCCGCTCCTCCGGCGCCATCCGCTCGGCGCGCCGCTCGTCGCGTCGCTCGTAGCTGCCGCGCGCCGAATCGACGTCCTCGCGGATGCGCCGCCGGTCCTCCTGGCTCATCGACTTGCCGGGCGGATGGTAGTGGCCCCTCTCCCTTTGGGCGAGCACGGGAGCGGCGAACGAAAGCGCGAGCAGGACGGCGAGGAGTTTCACAGGCGCATGGTACGGAATCCCGGTTTCGCGCGGTGTAACAAATGGTTACCCGAATCTTCCGCGCGCGTATGCGTTTTCGCGGGCCGAGCCGTTATTCTCTGCGCCATGGCCGAGCTCAAGACCCGCATCCTCATCGTCGATGACGACCAGCGCCACCGCGACCTGCTGGTGCGCTACCTCGGCGGCGAGGGCTACGAAGTGAAGGCGGTGCACGACGGCACCGCCATGGACCGCCAGCTCGCGCGCGAGCGCTACGACCTCCTGGTCCTCGACCTGATGCTTCCCGGCGAGGACGGCCTCGCCATCTGCCGGCGCCTGCGCGCCGCCAATATCCAGCCCGCCCCGGCGATCATCATGCTCACCGCCAAGGGCGACGACGTCGACCGCATCGTCGGCCTCGAGATGGGCGCCGACGACTACCTTCCCAAGCCGTTCAACCCGCGCGAGCTCCTCGCACGCATCAATGCCGTCCTGCGCCGCCGCGCCCCCGCCGGGCCGCCCGGGGCGCCGGCCGCCGCCGCGGAGGTGCACGCGTTCGGCGTCTTCTCGCTCAACCTTTCCACGCGCACGCTGACGAAGGCGGGCAAGGCCGTCTCGCTCACGACCGGCGAGTTCTCGGTGCTCAAGGTGCTGGTGCAGCACCCGCGCACGCCGCTCTCCCGCGACAAGCTCATGGAGCTCGCACGCGGGCGCGAGTACGAGGTGTTCGACCGCTCGATCGACGTGCAGATCTCGCGCCTGAGGAAGCTCGTCGAGGAAGATCCTTCGCACCCGAAGCACATCCAGACCGTCTGGGGGTTTGGCTACGTCTTCGTCCCCGAGGGATGAGCCTTTTCGCCCGTTCTTTCCTCCTCATCGCGGCGCTCATCGTGACCGCGGTGCTCGCTTCGTTCCAGATCTACCGCATGTACGAGCGCGAGCCGCGCTCGCGCGAGCTCGCGCAGCAGACGGTCAGCGCGGTGAACCTGACGCGCGCGGCGCTGGTGAGCGCCGATCCCTTCCGCCGCCGCCAGCTCCTCATCGACATCAACGAGAGCGAGGGCCTGCGGCTCTACCCGGCAACCAGCAGCGAGCAGCTGCGGCCGATCCGCCCCGGCTCGTTCCTCGAGCGCGTGGCGGAGAAGATCCGCGGCCAGCTCGGGCCGCAGACGCGCTTCGCCACGGCGCGCGACGGCGAGCGCGGCTTCTGGGTGAGCTTCTTCATCGACGTGGACGAGTACTGGGTCAACGTGCCGCGCGAGCGCTTCGAGGTCCTCGTCGGCCTGCGCTGGCTCGGCTGGGGAGCGGGCCTGCTCGCCCTTGCGCTGGTCGGCGCCTGGCTCATCGCCTCGCGCATCGCCCGGCCCCTGCGCGAGCTGCGCGGCGCGGCCGCCCGCCTCGGCCGCGGCGTGGCGCACGAGCCGCTCGCCGAGGAAGGCCCGAGCGTGCTGCGCTAGCTCGCGACGGCGTTCAACCGCATGGCGAGCGACCTGGCGAGCATGGAGCGCGAGCGCGCGATGGTGCTCGCCGGCATCTCGCACGACCTGCGCTCCCCGCTCTCCCGCCTGCGCCTCGCCCTCGAGCTGAGCGACACGGCGCGCGAGGCCGCCCAGCCCATGATCGCGGACATCGACGAGATCGACACGGTGATCGGCCAGTTCCTGGACTACGCGCGCGGCGAGAGCGAGGAGAAGCGCCCGTACGACCCGGGGCGCCTGCTCGTCGACCTCGCCGGCCACTATGCGCGCCTCGGCCACAAGGTGCAGCTGCACGACGCGCCGCTGCCGACCTTCCCGCTCGCCGCGATCGGCGTGCGCCGCGCGGTCTCCAACCTGGTCGACAACGCCCTGCGCTACGCCGGCGAGCCGGTCGAGATCCACGCCGAAGCGGCGGGTGACAAGGTCATCATCGAGGTGCGCGATCGCGGTCCCGGCATCCCGCCCGCCGAGACGGAGCGCATGAAGCGGCCGTTCACGCGCCTCGACGCGGCGCGCACGCGCCCGGGGGGCTCGGGGCTCGGGCTGGCGATCGTGGAGCGCGTCGCCCGCGCGCACGGCGGGTCGCTCGACCTGCTGCCGCGCGAGGGCGGCGGGCTGGTCGCCCGCCTTACGCTTTCGGCCGCCTGAGGAGCGCCTTGAGGCGGCGCTTCCACGCCGGGAGGCGGATCTCGCCGGCGTGCCATGCCGCGGCGGCGAAGCCGTGCTTGAGCACCGTCACGCTCACGGTCTCGCGCTCCGAGGTGGCGAGCTCGTCCTTGTACGAATGCGCGCCGCGCAGGAAATCGAACACGCGGTCGCCCTCGCCGATGGCGTGCTCGAGCGAGTAGTTGAGCAGGACCTGCCCGATGCGCCACTTCGCGAGCCCGGGGTCGAACCCGGCCTGCATGACGTAGATGCCCTTGCGGAAGCGGTAGGCGTAGAGCATCGCGACGATCTCGTCGTCGACCTCCAGGCAGTACAGGCGCAGCCAGCCGCGCGCAAGAAGACTGCGCATCACCGCCTCGTGGAAGCCGAGGTACTGCGGCGTCTGGAACGAGCCGCTTTCCTCGCCCGCCGCCCGCCAGCGGCGGTGGTGCAGGACCGAGAGGCGCTGGAACGCCTCGCCGAGCCGCCCGGCGTCGTCCCAGACCAGGAACCGCACGCGCCTTTCGGCGTTCAGCTTCTTGCGCGCGCCGCGGATGTGGCGGCGGCGATGCCCGGTGACCGAGGCGAGGTATGCCTCCCAGGTCTCCGGCAGATTGATGTAGACGATGCGCTCCGCCGGCGCGCGGGTGGCCGACAGTCCCGCGGCGCGCGCGGCCGCTTCCATCGCGGCGGGGAACGGCGTGCCGGGTTCCATGTCGAGCAGGCGCAGCACATCGACGCCGGGAATCGCGAGCGCCGCCTGCGCCAGCGCGCGGGCCGCCGCTTCCTCATGGCCCGGCGCGAGGATCGCGCCCAGGTCGTCGGGATAGGTGTCGCCGCCGTTACCGACCAGCCGGGCAATCGTGGCGGTCGCGCCCAGCCTCCGCTCCTGCTGGAGGTGCAGCGGCAGCAGGCCGATAGCCTCGCCGCCCGACTCCGCCACGAGGAGACGCAGGCTCCGCCCGGTTCCGTAGGCCCGCCACCATTCGTACTGCCAGATCCAGCTGTTGAAGATGCTGGCGCCGGCCGCCCGCTCGTGCAGCGCGTTCCAGCACGGGGCGAGCGCCGTGAGGTCCTCGACGCTCGTGAGCGTGCGGACGGTGACGGGGGCGTGAGCCGCCGGGACAGGCGTGAGAGGAGCCGGATGGGCCACGCCGCATGATCCGCGCCGGCGCGGCCGGGCTCAATCCGCCGTCGGGGCTAGTCCCGCGCTATTCCCAGGACACACGGTCGCCGACCTTCACGTCGGCGTCCTCGAGGACCTCGGCGAAGGCGCCGCCGCGCCAGGCGTCGTACATCAGCGCCTGCAGCCCCGGCAGCACCTCGTCCATGCGCTCGCAGGGCTTGGTTTCGCCGAGGATGCGCAGGCGGGCAGCGCCAACGCGCAGGACCTTGCCGCGGGTCTCGCGCAGCGGCAGGCCGGAAACGAGGAAGTTCGCGCGGCGCGCCGCCGGCGATGCGCCGCCGCCGAGCGCCTGCATCAGCTCGCTCCACACTTCTTCCTCGATCAGCGTCACCTGGCGCTTGCCGCCCTGGTTCGCGTTCCCCGCGATGCCGCGGCCCGCATGCACGCGCACTGCATCGGCCGCGTCCATCTTGCCGCGGTGGGCGCGCTTGACCCAGATTGCCTTCAGCTCGCCCATCGCGACCGCGCGCTAGAGCGTCCGCACCTGCACCTTGCGCCACTTGATCGTGCCGCGCCCCCATTGCAGGGCGAACGGCCCGGCGGCGAACTTCGAGTCCTGGATATCGACGGTCTTCTGCCCGTTCAGGACCACGACGAGGCGCGGGCCCTTCATGGTGACCTCGTAGGTGTTCCACTTGCCGCCCGCCTTCTGCATCGGCGCGGTCAGCTTCGCCACCTTGACGATCGCGCCCGTGCCGTAGCTCGGGTCGGGGCGGGTATCGAAGATGTTCGCCTCGTAGCAGTTCTCGTCGTTGATGTTGTTGACGTCCTGGCAGCGCATGAAGATGCCGCTGTTCGCGTCGTCGCTCGCCCAGAACTCGGCGCGCAGCTCGAAGTCCTTGTAGGACTGCTTCGTCACCAGGTAGGCGGGCTGCTTGTCGCCCGAGGTCGCCTGGATCGCGCCGTCCTGCGCGCTCCAGTTCGCGCTGCGGAAGCGGTTGAAGTTCTCCAGGCCCTTGTCGCCGTCGATGAGCGTGGTCCAGCCGCCGCCGCCCATTCCGGCGCATCCGGCGAGCAGCGCCGCGGCCGAGCAAAGCGCGATTCCGATCCGTTTCATGGTCCCCTCCAAGGTTGGTCGGTCCTGCGGCGACAGGTTACGGCAGAATCGACGGGTGACCTATCCTGTTCGTCCGCGCGATGCCGCCACCCTCGTCGCCTGGCGGCGCGGCGCCGCCGGCCTCGAAGTGCTCATGGGCCGGCGCGCCGGCCGGCATCGCTTCATTCCCCATCACTACGTGTTTCCGGGCGGGCGCGTCGACCGGCGGGACTTCGCGGCGCCGGTGGCCAGCCCCCTCAGCCCCGAGGTCCAGGCGAAGCTTTGCGCCTCCTGCCCGCCGCGGCTCGCCCACGCCCTGGCGGTCGCCGCCGCCCGCGAGACCTGGGAGGAAACCGGGCTCGCGCTCGGCGACCCGGAGCGCCCCGACCTCCGGCACCTCGACTACGCCTTGCGCGCCATCACTCCGCCCGCCAGCCCGATGCGCTTCCACGCGCGCTTCTTCATGGTCGAGGCCGCCCATCTCGCCGGCGAGCTGCGGGGCAACGGCGAGCTCCTCGACCTCGCCTGGCGCCCCGTCGCCGAGTGCCTGGCGCTTCCGATCGTCGACGTGACCGAGTACACCCTGCGACGCATCCAGGAAGGCAGCCTCAGCGGCGCCAGGCCCGTGCTTTTCTCGTTCCGGCGCGGGAAAGCCGTCGCTACTTAGGATCCCTGCCGCCGCGCAGGTACCAGCGGACATAGCCCACCATCCCGCACAGGCCGACGGCCCAGGCGGCGAGCATGCCGAGGGCAAAGAGCGCGTTGATCACGCGCGGCATCGGCAGGAACGCCGCGATGCCGCCCAGCGCGATGAACACCGCGACCGAGCTGACGAGGATCGACATGCTGCGCTGCTCGTCTGGCTCCACGGCCCAGCGGATGCGCTCGAGAAACGTCACGCCACCCGGCCCCTGCGCCCGAACTGCTCGTGCAGGCGCTTCACGGCATCGGGCGCGCCGCGGATGCGCAGGAACGCCCCCTCGCCGTCGGCGCGCTCCTCGAGAACCTTGCAGGTGGCGAAGACATCCCCGCGCGCGTTCTGCGCGGACCAGGGAAGGAAGAGCTCCGCCTCGACGAGGTCGCCCTGGAAGAACCCGGCGATCGCCGCGTGCAGCTTCGCGACGTCGCCTTCGCGGCGCGCGCTCATCACGATGCATCCCGGGAACCGCTCGCGCAGCGCCGCTTCGAGACGGACCTGCGCGGGCTCGTCGCCGGCGCGGTCGATCTTGTTGAACACGAGCAGGCGCGGCACGGCCTTGGCGCCGATCTCCTCGAGCACCTCCTCGGTCACCGCGAGCTGGCGCTCGAAGCCGGGATCGCTCGCGTCCACGACGTGCACCAGCAGGGACGCCTCGAGCGCCTCGTCGAGCGTCGACTTGAACGAGGCGACCAGCCCGTGCGGCAGGTTCTTGATGAAGCCCACCGTATCGCTGACGAGGATCCGCGGCACGGTCTCCGGATGCAGGGCGCGCACGGTCGTATCCAGCGTGGCGAAGAGCTTGTCCGCGACCAGCGCCTCGCTGCCCGTCAGGGCGCGCATCAGCGTGGACTTGCCGGCGTTGGTGTAGCCCACCAGCGCCACGCGCGCGAGACCCTGACGCTCCTGCCGGCGGGTGCGCTGCGTCCTGCGGCCGAGGTCGGTCGCGTCGAGCTCCTTCTGCAGCTCGGCCATGCGGTCGCGGATCTTGCGGCGGTCGAGCTCGCCGTGCGACTCGCCGCCGCTGCGGCCGCCGGTGCCGCTGCGCGCCCGGTCCTTCGGGCCGGCCTGCTTGGCCGCTTCGCGCATGCGCGGCGCCATGTACCCCAGGCGCGCGATCTCGACCTGCGCGCGCGCGGTGCGGGAGCGCGCGTGCCGGTGAAAGATCTCGAGGATGACCATGGTCCGGTCCATCACCTCGCCCCCCACCTCCTTCTCGAGGTTGAACATCTGCGAGGGCGAAATCTCGTGGTCGATGAGGATGGCGTCGGCGCCGTGCTGCTCCCGCAGCAGGCGCAGCTCCTCGCGCTTGCCGGTGCCGAAGTACGCCGCCTTGTCGAACCCGGCGCGGTTCTGCGTGAACGTGCCGACGACCTCGTAGCCCAGCGTCTTCGCGAGCTGGCGCAGCTCGGCGAGCGAGGCCTCGAACTCGACGTCGCTCACGCTGGAGAGATGCACCGCCGCCACGAGGGCGCGCTTCGATTTCCGGCCGGTTTCTTGCGTCATGGGGCACGCAGCCTAACAGACCCTCAGGGCCGCAGGGACATCACTCCACGATCTTCCAGTAGGCGTCCTTCCGGATCACCTTGCCGTCGCGGAACTCATAGTGATCGCATCCCCGCACGGCGATCTTCTTCCCCGAGGACAGGGTTCCGGTGAGCAGCCATTCCGAGAAACCCATTTCCCCGGTCGCCCAGTGTCGACCTTCGCCGTAGTGAACGTCCGGCAGCATCTCGAAACGGCTGCGCAGGCCCGCTCGGACCTGCTCCTTTCCCACGTAGCGCGTACCCCAGGGCGACTTGCCACGCGGCATGTCCAGCGAGCAGTCGTCCGCGAAGAAGCTCATGATCCTGTCGAGGTCGTGAGCATTGAAAGCGTCGACGAGCGCTTCCAAGGTCTCCAGATTCCGCTGCGTCGCTTCGTCAGCCGTCATTCGGATCCTCCGGCGTCTCGAGGAGAAGCTGCCAGAACCCCAGGTCCAGCCAGCGGCCGAACTTGAATCCCGCCTGGCGGATCGTTCCGGCGTGCGTGAACCCCAGCTTCTCGTGCATCGCGATGCTTCCCCCGTTGGCGACGTCGATGCCGCCGACCAGGCAGTGGTACTGCTGCTCCGTTGCCGCAGCGATGAGGCGCCGCATCAGCGCTTCGCCGACGCCTTTGCGCCGCTGGGTCTTCTCGACGTAGACCGAATGCTCGATGGAGTACTTGTAAGCCGGCCATGCGCGAAAGCCGCCATAGCTCGCGAACCCCAGGAGCCTGCCCCGCTCGTCGACGGCGCCGATGACGGGGAAGCGTCCGATCTCCTTGGCCTTGAACCACGCGACCATGCTCTCCGGCGTCCGCGGCTTGTAGTCGTACAGGGCGGTGGAATTGACGATCGCGTCGTTGAAGATCGCGAGGATCTCGCTCGCATGCTCCTCGTACGTACAGGCGATGAACCGCATTGCAGCGAGCATAGCGTGCCTGGCGTGCCGTCAGTTGAAGCGTCGGACGACCTCGTACCGGGAACCCGTCCCGGTGGGGGTCGAGCGGACGAGGACGAACTCGCGGGCGTGCCAGGAGACGGGCGGGAGGGCCGGGAGCGGGCCGGGGGCAGAGGCCTTGCGGATGAGGGTGACGTGGGCGGCGAAGGGCCGGTCCTCGAGGACGAAGCCGGCGGTGCGCAGGGCGGGATGAAGCTGGGCGACGAGGTTCGTGAGCGCGGGTGGCATGACCCGCGGGCCGACCCAGACGATCCTGTTGTGCTTCCAGTACTTCGCTTCATCGACCGGAAGGTCAAAGGGGGCGAGCCTGACGGGCTCGGCCGCTGCGCTGGCCGTGGCGATGTCGGCGTGGCGGAGGAACGCCAAGGTCAGGTGGATTGTTTCTTCGGCGGTGGCGCGGCCGCCGGAGTGCTTCTGCACTGCCCTCGCCCACTCGGCCAGCGCCCGCGCGGTGTCGCGCGGGGGCCAGAGGGCGAAGAAGAGCCTCACTCTTCGGGAAGGTGCCGGCGATGCAGCGCGGCGAGCGCCTTCAGCATGGTGTCGGGGGACTTGTCGAGCTGGGCGGCGATGAGCTCCATCTCGCGCCTGCCGCGGTTCTGCGAGAGCTTCCAGCGCGCATCGATGCGCGTGACGTCGATCTGGAAGTTGACGATGCCGGCGAGCATCTTGTCGATGTATTCGGGCTTCAGGGCATCGAACTTCGGCAGCCATTCGGGATCGAGCTGGGCGACGAGGCGCCGCTGGTTCTCGTACTTCACCTTCGGGTCTTCGAAGAGCTTCGGCAGCCCGTAGGCGTGGACGGCGGCGTAGTTCCAGGTCGGGACGCGCTCCTGCTCCTCGTACCAGCGCGGCGAGACGTAGGCGTGCGGGCCGGAGAAGATGACGAGCACCTCCTCGTCGAAGAACTCCTTCCACTGCGGATTGCTCCTCGCCATGTGCAAGTCGAGGACGAGGCGGTCGCCGCGGTCGTGCACCACGACCGGGAGGTGCGTGGCGTGCAGGGTGCCGCCGGTGCCGGTGACGACGATCGGGAAGTCGTTGGCGCGCAGGAACGCGACCAACTCCTCGCGGTTCTCGAGCTTGTTGTACGGGGGCGTGTACATGCCTACTCCAGGAGGGCGATGGCTTGCGCGGCGATCCCCTCGCCGCGGCCGACGAAGCCGAGCTGCTCGGTGGTGGTCGCCTTGACGTTGACGCTCGTTTCCGGGACGCCGAGGTCGGCGGCGATATGGGCGACCATCCTCGGCATGTGCGGCGCCATGCGCGGCGCCTGCGCGAGGATCGTCGCATCGACGTTCACGACCCTGAAGCCGGCCTTCGCCACCTCGGCCGCCACCGCGCGCAGCAGGACCCGGCTGTCGGCGCCGCGGTAGCGCTCGTCGGTGTCGGGAAAATGCTTGCCGATGTCGCCCAGCGCGGCGGCGCCCAGGAGCGCGTCGCACACGGCGTGCAGCAGCACGTCGGCGTCGGAGTGGCCTTCGAGGCCCTTGTAGTGCGGGATCTCGACGCCGCCGATGACGAGCTTGCGCCCTTCGACCAGCGCATGCACGTCGAATCCCTGCCCGATCCTCATTGGAGCTTCTCCCTGCGCGCGAGGATCGACTCGGCGATCGCCATGTCCTCGGGGTAGGTCACCTTGATGT
This sequence comes from Burkholderiales bacterium, assembly GCA_035549805.1. Taxonomy (GTDB): domain Bacteria; phylum Pseudomonadota; class Gammaproteobacteria; order Burkholderiales; family SG8-39; genus SCGC-AG-212-J23. The sequence continues at coordinate 802 of DASZQH010000335.1, read as the reverse complement.
TCTCGCGGCTGCCGGCGACGAGGCGCGGCTTGAGGCCGAGCTGCTCGACGGCGCTCGCCTCGTCCGTCACGGCGCCCTTCGCCTCGCGCAGCGCCTGCGCGAGCAGGCCGGCGCGGAACATCTGCGGCGTCTGCGCGAGCCAGAGCTGGCTGCGGTCCTCGGTGCCGGCGATGCGCTGCGCGCCGCCCTCGTCCTTGCCGGCCTTCTTCACCGTCTCGGCCACCGGGAACGCGAGGATGCCGCCGACCTCGTCGTCCCGGCATTCGGCGACGAGCCGCTGCAGGTCCTGCCCGGGCAGGCACGGGCGAGCGGCGTCGTGAACCAGCACCCATTCATCGAGATCGAGGTCGGTCATCAGGCCGACGAGGCCGTTGTAGACCGAGTCGCGGCGCGTGGCGCCGCCGCAGAAGAGCGGGTAGAGCCGTCCGGCGAAGGCGCTCCAGTCATAGCCGGCGAAGGTCCGGTCCTCCGCGGAGAGGACGACGAAGACGGCCTCGACCGGCGGCACGCAAACTGCTCTGACGGCATGCCATAGCATGGGGCGCCCCGCGAGCGTCAGGTACTGCTTCGGCGTTTCGCCGGCCATGCGCGTGCCGCTGCCGGCGGCGGGAAGAAGGGCGACCATATCGAAGGGCGACCACGAAAGTTCTTGTGATTCAGAACGATATAATTGCACGCTTTTTTCATTGATGCACCGCGATCCGATTCCCGCTCGCAGGCGCATGACCGGGCTCTCGGGCTCGGCGGATGCGCTCGCCCTCGCCCGCCTCGCCGCCGAAGAAAAGCCGCTCGCGATCGTCTC
>DASZQH010000334.1:0-8475 GCA_035549805.1 Burkholderiales bacterium | reverse complement strand
CGCGAAGCCCGATGAACCCGTGGTCGTGATCGACTATCTCAAGCCGGGCGTCGAGGAGCTCGCCTCCCTCCTGCCGCCGTTCCTCGGCGAGCGCCTCGTGCGCTGGGCGACGGCGCGCGGCAAGCTCGACGCCTACAACGTGGGCATGCACGTCAGGACCTCGGGCGTCTTCGGCTTCCTGCTGGTGCGCTCGCTCGCGCTGCTCAAGCCCTGGCGGCCGCACAGCTACCGCTTCCGCGAGGAGCAGGTGCTCATCGAGCGCTGGCTCGGGCACGTTGCAGGCGCGGCGAAGCGCGATCGCGGCCTGGCCCTCGAGATCGCCGAATGCGCGCGCCTCGTGAAGGGGTACGGCGAGACGCACCGCCGCGGCAAGGCGAACTTCCTCGCCCTCCTCGACGCCCTGGTCGAGAACCCGGCGACCGCGGATGCCCGGGAGCAGGCGCAGGCGATCCGCAAGGCGCGCGAGGCAGCGCTGGCAGACCCGGAGGGCCAGGCGCTGTCGAAGCAACTCGGCAAACCCGTGGTCTGGCTGAAGCCCGTTTCTTCGTAGAATCCTTCCATGGCCAGCGTCCCCAAGCCCACGGAACGTCAGGATCTCTACCGGCGGATGGATCGGCAGAATCTCACCCCCCTGTGGGAGGTTCTGCACGCCCTCATCCCGAGCGAGCCGGTGACCCCGTGCCGGCCGGCGCTGTGGAAGTACGCGGAGGCCCGTCCCTACCTCATGGAGGCGGGCAAGCTGATCACCGCGAAGGAAGCGGTGCGGCGCGTCCTGATCCTGGAGAACCCGGGCATGCGCGGGCAGTCCTGCATCACGCAGAGCCTGTACGCCGGGCTGCAGCTCATCCTGCCGGGCGAGATCGCCCCCAGCCACCGCCATACGCAGTCCGCGCTGCGCTTCGTCGTCGAAGGCAGCGGGGCGTACACCGCGGTCGACGGCGAGCGCACCACGATGCACCCGGGGGACTTCATCATCACGCCGTCCTGGACCTGGCACGACCACGGACATCCCGGAAGCGAGCCAGTGGTCTGGCTCGACGGCCTGGACATCCGCACGGTCCAGACCTTCGGCGCGCAGTTCCAGGAGAACTACACCGAGGAAGTGCAGCCGGTGACGCGCAGCGAGGGCAGCTCGAGCGCGCGCTTCGGCGCCAATCTCGCGCCCGTCGGCGCGGTATCCCCGTTCGGCAAGACCTCGCCGATCTTCAACTACCCGTATGCGCGCAGTCGCGAAGCGCTCGCGCGCCTGGCGAAGGACGGCGAGCCCGACGCCTGCCACGGCTGGAAGATGCAGTTCATCAATCCGACCACGGGCGGCCCGGCGATGCCGACCATCGGCGCATTCATCCAGCTCCTGCCGAAGGGGCTGCGCACGCAGCCCTGCCGCTCGACCGACGGCACCGTGTACTGCGTCGTCGAGGGCACGGGGCGTGCGCGCATCGGCGGCGAGGCTTTCGAGTTCGGGGCGCGCGACGTGTTCGTCGTGCCCTCCTGGCATCCGCTCGCACTCGAAGCGGACGCGGAGACGGTGCTGTTTTCCTTCTCCGACCGGCCGGCGCAGCAGGCGCTCGGCTTGTGGCGCGAAAAACGGAGCTGAGACCATGAATGCACCCGACCCGGCCGCGCTCGCGCGGGAGTACAACAATCGCGAGCTGGTTCCCGACCATCCGCAGTACTTCTCCCGCTGGCAGGAGACCTCGGAGCGCGCGCGCAGCACGATGACGTGCAAGCTCGACCTGCGCTTCGGCGACGGGCCGAAGGAGACGCTCGACCTCTTCCCGGCGCGCAAGGGCGATGGCACCTGCATGATGTTCATCCATGGCGGCTACTGGCGCGCGCTCGACAAGGCCGATTTCTCGTTCCTCGCGCCGGCCTGGGTGGATTCCGGGGTGTCGCTCGCGGTGGTGAATTACGACCTCTGCCCGGCGGTGAGCATCGAGGAGATCGTGCGCCAGATGCTGCGCGCGAGCCGCTGGCTCTGGCTGAATGCCGAGGAGCACGGCATGGACCAGGACCGGCTCTACGTCTCGGGGCATTCCGCCGGCGGCCACCTCACCGCGATGATGATGGCCGCGGTGTTCCCGGCGTTCGATGCACGCCTGCCGAAGGACCTCTTCAAGGGCGGCCTCGCGATCAGCGGCATCTACGACATGCGACCCCTCATCGGCGTCGACTTCCTGCAGCCGGACCTTCGCCTCGACGAGGCATCGGCCATCAAGCTCTCGCCCGCCTACCTGCCGCCGGCGACGCGCGCGCCGGTGATGACGAGCGTCGGCGGCGCGGAGTCGGGTGAGTTCCGCCGCCAGAACCGCCTGCTCGGCGAGCGCTGGAAATCGGTCTTCGCGGGCGACATCGCGATGCCGGCAAAGAACCACTTCTCAGTCGTCGACGGCCTCGCCGAACCGGAGAGCGCGCTGTTCCGCGGCGCGCGGCGCCTGATGAAGCTGGACCAGTGAACGAGTACCTCGAGCCCGGGCGCTTCATCGACAGCGGCCACGCGGCCGTCGTCGCCTTTGCGCGCACGCACGCCAAAGGCGACACGCCGCTCGCGAAGGCCGTTTCCCTCTACTACGCGGTGCGCGACGAGATCCGCTACAACCCGTTCCTCGATTTCGCCGATCCGGAGGTGTTCCGCGCCTCGGCCGTGCTCGAGGACGGCGAAGGGTTCTGCATCGGCAAGGCGGCGCTGCTCGCGGCCGCGGCGCGCGTCGCCGGCATCCCGTCCCGGGTCGGATTCGCCGACGTGAAGAACCACCTCACCACGCCGCGCCTCGCCGAGACCATGGGCTCGGATCTCTTCATCTATCACGGCTACACCGACTTGCACCTCGAGGGGCAATGGGTCAAGGCGACCCCCGCATTCAACCTCGCCCTGTGCCGCAAGTTCCGCGTCAAGCCGCTCGAGTTCGACGGCCGCGGCGACTCGGTCTTCCACCCATTGGACGAAGACGATCGCAAGCACATGGAGTACCTGCGCGATCGCGGCCGCTACGCCGACGTCCCGGTGCAGGAGATCCAGGACGCGTTCCGCGAGGCGTACCCGAAGTTCTACCGCCTCGGCGCCGACGCGGCGAAGGAAACCTTCGGCTGAGGGCGCTGCTCGAGGAAAGCTTCCGCGCCGCGGTAGCGGCGGCGGATCCGCAGGTGATCCTCGGCCCGCACGTGCCGCGACCGCCGCGCGGGCGCACCTACGTCGCCGCCGCGGGCAAGGCGGCCGCCTCCATGGCCGCCGCGCTGGAGCGCGCCTGGCCGGCGTCCGCGCCCCTCGAAGGGCTGGCGATCACCCGCTACGGCCACGGCCTGCCGACGCAGCGGATCCGCGTCGTGGAGGCCGGGCATCCCGTGCCGGACTCCGCCGGCGAGGCCGCCGCGGCCGAGATCCTGGAGAAGGCTCGCGGGCTCGGCCCCGACGACCTCCTGCTCGCGCTCGTCTCCGGCGGCGGATCGAGCCTGCTCTCCCTCCCGGCGCCCGGGCTGTCGATGGCCGAGCTCAAGGCGCTGACCGCGCAACTGCTGCGCAGCGGCGCCGCGATCCAGGAGATGAACACCGTGCGCAAGCACCTCTCCGCGATCCAGGGCGGGCGCCTCGCCGCCGCAACCCGCGCAGCGGTCCTCGCGCTCGTCGTCTCGGACGTCACCGGCGACGACCCGACGCACATCGCCTCGGGCCCGTGTGCGCCCGATCCCACGACGTGCGAGGACGCCCGCGGGGTCCTCGCGCGCTTCGGCATCGCCTCGAAGCTGCCGTTCTCGGAAACGCCCAAGCCCGGCGATCCTGTGTTCGCCCGCGTCGAGAACCGCATCATCGCCACGGCACACCGCTCCCTGGAGGCCGCAGCCGAGGTGTTCCGCGCAAAGGGCATCCAGCCCATCATCCTCGGCGACACGATTACCGGGGAGGCCGCGGAAGTCGGCAAGGTGATGGCGGCGCTGGTGCGCGAGATCCGCACCCACGGCGGGCCGTTCCGTGCTCCGGTAGCGCTCATCTCCGGCGGCGAATGCACGGTCACCGTCAGAGGCGAGGGTGGCCGCGGCGGGCGCTGCTCCGAGTTCCTTCTGTCCTTGGGGATCGAGCTCGACGGCATGCCGGACGTCTGGGCCATCGCGGCCGACACCGATGGCATCGACGGCTCCGAAGACAACGCCGGCGCCCTTCTCGGGCCGGATTCCCTGGTCCGCGCGCGGGCGCAGGCCAAAAGACCCCGCGAGCTCCTCGCGCGCAACGACAGCTACGGGTTCTTCGCCGGCCTCGGTGACCTCCTCGTCACCGGCCCGACCCGGACCAACGTGAACGATTACCGGGCGATCCTCCTCACCCGCTAGCCCGGGTAATTTGTCTTTTTGTCCTGACTCCTCACAAGGCATGACACGGGGATCGGGATTTGCCTGATAAGAAGCAGGGAAGCCACTGATATCAGAGGGTTTCCGGCGTCGATATGCTCCCTGCCATGAAGAAGCCGCGTTACTCCCGCCTCACTCGCCCCGGCGTGGCCGCTTGGAGCATTCTGGCGGCGGGCCTCGTGCTCGCGGCGGTGGCGGCCTGGTTTACGCACCTGCACGTCGCGCAGGAGGCGCGCCTGCGGTTCGACAGCGACGCCCGGGAGCTCCAGCGCCGCATCGAGAACGAGATCCGCAGCTACGAGGAAGTGCTGGTCGGGCTGCGTGCGCTGTTCGCGGCGCGGGACTCGGTGACGCGCCAGGAGTTTCGCCACTACGTCGAGCGCCTGGACATCATGGCCCGCTACCCCGGTTTCCAGGCCCTCAATTTCGCGCGCCTGGTCCGCCGGGATGAGCTGCGCAGCTTCGAAAAATCGGTCCGCGCCGAAGGCTTCCCCGAGTTCTTCGTTCGCCCACCCGGGGATCGTCCCGAGTACCAGGTCATCGTCTACATCGAGCCGATGCAGAGCAACCTGGCCTCTTTCGGGGCCGACATCGACGCGAGCGCCGCAGCGGCCCAGGCGAAAGCGCGGGTCATCGAGTCGGGCGAGATCGTCACCTCGGGGCGGCTGCTCCGCGTCGACGGCCCCCACCAGCACGTCGGCCTCGCCATGCGCCTCGGCGTCTACGCGAGCGACCGGCCCGCCAGCACCGCCGCAGAGCGTCGCGCGGCATTCATCGGCTCGGTCGGCGCGGGCTTCCGGGTCCGCGACATGATGCGCGGCGCGGTGAATTTCGAAAGACTCGGCCATATCCGCTTCCGCCTCTATGACCGGGGGCCGGTCGCGAGCCCCGTCCCGAGCACCGAGCTGCACACGGACCGGCTGCTCTTCGACAGTCGCGAGCTGGCGCCGGAGGGCATCGCTGCTTCCTACGACGAGGCGGCACCGAAGGCGCTGCTCGCCGAGAGCATCGGCTTCACGGTGGGCGGCCGGCTCTGGGAGGTCCAGTTCACCACGCCGCTGCGCCTTTCGATGGCCGAGCGCGCCATCCCGTGGACGGTGCTGCTGATCGGCATTCTCGGCAGCGTTCTCCTTTTCCGGGTGATCGAGCGCCTCGCGGGCTCGAAGAGCCGGGCGGAGGCTTCGCTCAGCCACCTGACGATGCACGACCCGCTGACGAATCTGCCCAACCGGCTGCTGTTCACGAACCGCCTCGCCGAGGCGGTGGCGAGCGGCAGCAAAGGCATCGCCGTCCTGCTGGTCGACCTGGACCGGTTCAAGAACATCAACGACTCGCTCGGCCACGGCGCCGGCGACGCCGTCCTCAAGGCCTGCGCGGTGCGGCTCAGCCACGCACTCCGCGATACCGACCTCGTGGCGCACATGTCCGGCGACGAGTTCGCCGTGCTCGTCGAGCCCTGCGCCCAGCCGGCGGCGGCAGCCGCAGTGGCGAGGAAGATCATGCACGCCCTGGAGCGACCGCTCTTCGTCCTCGGCCATGAGATCGTTCCCACCGGGAGCATCGGCATCGCCCTCTACGGCGAGGACGGCTCCGATGTCGAGTCGCTGCTCAAGCACGCGGACATCGCCCTGTTCCGCGCCAAGGAGAACGGCAGGAACAACTACCAGTTCTACACGGCCACGCTCAATCCGCACGGGCTGCAGCGCCTCACGCTCGAGGCGGCGATGCGCCGCGGCATCGAGCGCGGCGAGTTCGAGCTGCACTACCAGCCCAAGATCGACCTGCGAAGCGGCGAGGCGGTCGGCGTCGAGGCGCTGCTACGCTGGCGCCATCCGGAGCTCGGCATGGTCTCGCCGGCGCAATTCATTCCGATCGCGGAGGAAACGGGCCTCATCGAGCCGATCGGCGCCTGGGTGATGCGCGAGGCCTGCCGCCAGGCGCGGGCGTGGCGCGATGCGGGGTTCGAGGGCCTGCGCGTCGCGGTCAACCTCTCGGCGCGGCAGTTCCGCAACAAGCGCCTGGCCGCCGACATCCGCCGCTGCCTCGCCTCGACGGGCGCGGACGCGTCGCTGATCGAGCTCGAGCTCACGGAGAGCATGGTCATGCAGGATCCGGAGCAGGTCGCCGGCACGCTCAACGAGCTGAAGGCGATGGGCCTCGTCCTGTCGATCGACGATTTCGGCACCGGCCACTCTTCGCTCGCCTACCTGAAGCGCTTCCCGATCGACAGCGTGAAGATCGACCGCTCCTTCATCAAGGGGCTTCCGGGCGACGCGGAGGACGTGGCCATCGTGGATTCGGTCATCGCGCTCGCGCACAGCCTGGAGCTTCGCGTGGTCGCCGAGGGCGTCGAGACCATCGAGCAGCAGCAACACCTGCAAAAGGCGGGCTGCGACGAGATGCAGGGCTATCTCGCCAGCAAGCCGGTTCCCGCGGAAGAGGCTGCGCTCTTCGTGGCGCGCCATCGCGGCAAGCCGAGCCGGCCCACGCTGCTCGCCGTTTCCTGATCCCATCGTCCGATCCGGCCGTACTGAAAGACAAATTTCAGGCTTGGCCTGAACGCGCATCGGGTATTGCCTGAGGGCAAGGCGGGATCGCTCCGATACTCCGGGTTCGCACGGATCGTTAACGTCTGTCACGTCACAGACGTCATTCGACCCACACAAACCCGGAGGGAGCAGATGAAAGTGCAGAGCAGCAGCAAGCCCGTGGAGCAAGTCGTCGCCGCCATCCAGACGCTGGATCTGGAGCCGATCAAGTTCAAGCTGATGGATGCGGACGAAGGCGAGGGCTGGTCGCGCGAGACCGTCGACCGCCTCGAAGTCGAGTACAAGCGCTTCCTCACGCTGCTGGTGAAGTATCCCGACACCGTCATCGCCCCCTCCAAGGAAGTCGACGCCTTCTGGCACGGCCATATCCTCGACACGATGAAGTACGCCGAGGACTGCGAGAACGTGTTCGGCTACTTCCTGCACCACTTCCCGTACTTCGGCATGCGCGACGCCAACGATGCAGCGGCGCAAGCCGAGGCGGCGGCTGCGACGCACGCGCTGCTGGCGAAGGAGTTCGGGGCGGCGCAGGACACGAAGGCGGCGTATTGCTACGCGGCCGTTAAAGCCGATGCAGCCTACTGCTACGCCGCGGTCAAGGCAGATGCCGCCTACTGCTACGCGGCCAAGCCGGCGAACGCGGCGTACTGCTACGCGGCGAAGAAGGCCGACGCGGCGTATTGCTACGCGGCCAAGCCCGCCAGCGCCGCGTATTGCTACGCCGCGAAGCCGCTGACCCAGGCGGCGTATTGCTACGCGACCAAGCCGGCCGCCAATGCCGCCACCGCCTATTGCTACGCCGCCAAGCCCGTCCAGGCGGCGTACTGCTACGCGGCGAAGAAGGCGGATGCGGCGTACTGCTATGCCGCGAAGCCCGCAGCTGTGACGCCGAAGACGTTCGACTTCAGCCGCCCGACGCTGGCCCTCGCCGCCTAGAACGGCAGCCGCACCAAAAAGAAAAGGCCGGGTCTCCCCGGCCTTTTTCCTTCCAGGCGCCGATTTCTCAGGCGGCCTTTTTCTCTTCCGCCTTCTTCGCGGGCTTCTTCTTCGTCTCCTCGGGGTTCGGCGCAGCTTCCGCGTCGACGCGTTCGGTCAGCGTGACCAGCGCGAGCGGGGCGTTGTCACCCTTGCGGAAACCCGCCTTGAGGATGCGCAGGTAGCCGCCGTTGCGCTTGGCGAAGCGGGGGCCGAGATCATCGAACAGCTTGCTGACGATGTCGCGGTCGCGCAGGCGGTCGAACGCCAGGCGCCGGTTCGCCAGGGAAGGTTTCTTGCCGAGCGTGATCATCGGCTCCACCACCCGGCGCAGCTCCTTCGCCTTCGGCAGCGTGGTGCGGATCTCCTCGTGCCGGAGCAGCGAGACCGTCATGTTGCGCAGCATCGCGAGCCGATGGCTCGTGGTGCGGCCGAGCTTCCTGAGTCCCTGACCGTGACGCATGATGTTCCTGTCCTAGGCTCTGTGTTCGAGGCCGGCGGGCGGCCAGTTTTCCAGCTTCATGCCAAGGGTGAGCCCGCGCGAGGCGAGGACTTCCTTGATCTCGTTGAGCGACTTGCGGCCGAGGTTCGGCGTCTTGAGGAGCTCCGT
>DASZQH010000333.1:0-9288 GCA_035549805.1 Burkholderiales bacterium | reverse complement strand
ATGCCCTTGAGCTTGCCGCCGAAGAACATGTTGAGGAACAGCGTCTGCAGCATGTCGTCGCGGTGGTGGCCCAGGGCGATCTTCGTGGCGCCCAGCTCGTCGGCAACGCGGTACAGGATGCCGCGGCGCAGGCGCGAGCAGAGCGCGCACATCGTCTGCCCCTCGGGAACGACCCGCTTCACGACCGAGTAGGTGTCCTGCTCGACGATGCGGAAAGGCACGCCGAGCTTCTCCAGGTACTCGGGCAGCACGCGCGCCGGGAAGCCCGGCTGCTTCTGGTCGAGGTTGACGGCGACGACATCGAAGTCGACCGGTGCTTTCTGCTTCAGATTCAGGAGCAGGTCCAGGAGCGCATGGCTGTCCTTGCCGCCGGAAAGGCACACCATGACCTTGTCGCCCTCCTCGATCATGGCGAAGTCGGCGATCGCCCGGCCGACGTGGTTGCGCAGGCGCTTGGCGAGCTTGTTCTCCTCGTAGCGGAGCTTGCGCACGTCGCTCACGACAGCACCTTCAGGCCGACGATGCCGGCGACGACGAGGAAAAGGCAGGCGATGCGCAGCGCGGCGCGCGACTCGCCGAAGAGCACCATGCCGAGGATGGCCACGCCCGCCGCGCCGATGCCGGTCCAGACCGCGTAGCCGGTGCCGATGGGGATCGTGCGCACCGCAACCGCCAGGCAGTACACGCTGGCCGCCATGGCGGCGAGCGTGATCGCCGAGGGCCACAGGCGCGTGAACCCTTCGGTGTACTTCAGGCCGACCGCCCAGACGATCTCGAGCAGGCCGGCCACGGTGAGCCAGACCCAGGCCATGTCAGAGGAAGAGGGAGCGCCCGCCGTCGACCGCGACGACCTGTCCGGTCACATACGGGGCGCAGGCGAGGAAGTGTACCGCCTGCGCGATGTCCTCGGGCGTGCCGATGCGCGCGAGCGGCGTGGTGGCGAGGATCCGCGCGCGCTCGGCAGCGTCGAACTGGCCGTCCTCGGGCCAGGCGATCGCCCCGGGCGCGACGCCGTTGACGCGCACCTTCGGCGCGAGCTCGCTCGCCAGCGCGCGGGTGAGCGCCGCCAGGCCGGCCTTCGCGATGCTGTACACCGGGTAGCCCTTGAGCGGGCGCTCGGCGTGGATGTCGACGATGTTGACGATCGCGCCCTGGCGCTCGGCGAGCTTCGGCGCGGCCTGCTGCGCGATGAACAGCGGCGCCCGCAGGTTCGACCCCATCAGCTCCTCCCAGTGCGACGCCTCGATCGCGCCGATGCCGACGGGGAAGAACGACGACGCGTTGTTGACGAGGAGGTCGAGCGCGCCGAAGTTGTCGAGCGCCGCCGCGACGAGCGCGCGCGGCGCGATCGGCGCCAGCAGCTCCGCCTTGACCGTCACCGCGCTCTTCGGCCGCGCGCCGTTGAACCGGGCGGCGAGCGCGTCCGCGTCGGCGGCCGAATCGCGGTAGTGCAGCACGATGTTCGCGCCCGCGGCGTGCAGCCGGCGCGCGATCGCCGCGCCGACGCGCCGCGCGCCGCCCGTGATGAGCGCGGTCCGGCCGTCGAGGGAAGCGTCGTCCATGGCTGGCAAAATTCTAGGGTAAATTGCGCCGCATGCTCGAGGCCATCAGGACGGAGCTCGCGCGAGCGGGCGGATGGATCCCGTTCGCGCGCTACATGGACCTCGCCCTGCACGCGCCCGGCGAGGGCTACTACGCGAGCGGCGCGCGCAAGTTCGGCGCCGAAGGCGACTTCGTCACCGCGCCCGAGCTCGGCACGCTTTTCGCACGCACGCTGGCGCGGCAGCTGCGCCCCCTCGTGGAGGAGAACGACGGCGCGATCCTCGAGGTCGGCGCGGGCAGCGGCGCGCTCGCCGCGCAGCTCGTGCGCGAGCTCGACTGCGAGTACCTGATCCTGGAAACGAGCGCCGACCTGCGCGAGCGCCAGCGCGCCCGTCTGGGCGATCGGGTGCGCTGGCTCGATGCGCTGCCGCCGCGCTTCCGCGGCACGATCGTCGCCAACGAGGTCGTGGACGCCATGCCGGTGCACGCGGTGGCCTGGCGCGCGGACGGAATCTTCGAGCGCGGCGTATCCGCCGAGCTCGCCTGGGGCGAGCGCCCCGCCCAGGGGGAGCTGCTCGAGCAGGCACGCCGGATCGACGTCCCCGTCCCGTACGAGAGCGAGATCGGCCTCGTCGGCCAGGCGTGGATGCGCAGCGTCGGGCAGGCGCTGGAGAAGGGCGTCGCGCTCGTGATCGACTACGGCTTCCCGCGCCACGAGTACTACCACCCGCAGCGCGCGGGCGGCACCTTGATGTGCCACCACCGGCACACCTCGCACGCGGACGTGTTCCGCCGCCCGGGCGGCGAGGACCTCACCGCCCACGTCGACTTCAGCGCGCTCGCCGCAGCCGCCCGCGCGGCGGGGCTCGACGTCCTCGGCTACGCCACCCAGGCGCAGTTCCTGGTGAACTGCGGCATCACCGACGTGCTGGCGGAGGCGAACGTCGAGAACGCGCTGCACTATGCGCCGCTCGCCGCGGAGGCGAACCGCCTCCTCTCGCCCGCCGAGATGGGGGAACTTTTCAAGGTCCTCGCCGTCGGCCGGGACGTGAAAGGCCCGCTCGGCGGCTTTTCGCGTAACGACCGATCGCATACGCTCTAGGCATGTTCCTGCGCCTCCTGCCGCTGCTCTTCGCCTGCGGCGGCGCCCTCGCCTCGGACCTCGAAGCGGCGAAGAAACGCTGGGCCGACAGCCCGCACGGCCCGATGCTCGAGCGCCTGCTGCCGCCGACGTTCGACCCGGCCCGCCTGCCCGAGGCGAAGTCGCGCGGCGCCCAGCTGACGCTCGCCTACTGCGTGCAGTGCCACAACCTCGCCAATCCGGCGATGCACCACGCCGAGAAGTGGCCGGGGATCGTCGAGCGCATGGTGCTGCGCATGGAGGGGCGCGGCAACCTCGGCACGCTGATGAGCGAGATGATGGCGGGCGTGAAGGCGCCGGGCGCCGAGGAGAAGGCCGCGATCGTCGCCTACCTGCAGCGCCACGCCCAGGCGCCGCTCGATCCGGCACGCTACCCGGAGCTCGACACGCCGGCGGGCGAGGCGTTCCGCCTCGCCTGCAACCAGTGCCACGTCCTGCCCGATCCGAAGCGGCACACCGCGCGCGAGTGGCCCGCCGTGGTCGCGCGCATGCAGAAGAACATGGAATGGATGAACCGCGTGGTCGGCTCGCAGCGCGACCCCGACGAGCCGCAGCTGCGCATCGACGAGATCAACGCGTTCCTGCGCCGCCACGCGCGGCGCTAGGCTCGATGCTCCGCAGCGTTCCCCTGCGCCGCCGCCTATTCCTCCTCGTCGCCGCGGCGCTCCTGCCGCTCGCCGCGATGGCGGTGGTGGCGGTGCTCTTCGCGCTCCAGCAGCAGCGCGCGCAGGCCGAGGCGGCGGGCCTCGAGATCACGCGCGCCCTCGCGATCGCCGTCGACGGCGAGCTGCAGCGCTCGATCGCGGTGCTCGAGCTGCTGGCGATCTCGCCCCAGCTCGAGGCCGGCGACCTGAAGGCGTTCGACGCGGTGCTGCGGCGCGCGCTCGGCAGCCGGTCCGCCTGGTCCGCGATCAACCTCGCCGCGCCGGACGGGCAGCAGGTCGCGAGCACGGCCGACGCGGCGCCGCTGCCGCGCATCGTCGAGATGGAGAGCTTCCGCCAGGTCGTCGCGCGCCGCGAGCCGTCGGTCGGCAACCTGGAGAAGGGCCGGCGCGGCAACCTGCTGTTCGCGGTGCGCGTCCCGGTCGTGCGCGACGGGCAGGTCAGCTACGTCCTCAGCGCCGTCGTGCGGCCCGACGCGATCCTCGAAGTGGTGCAGCGCCAGCGCGTGCCGGAGAACTGGGTGATCTCGGTATTCGACGCGAAGCGCCATCGCGTCGCGCGCTCCCGCCTGCACCAGGAGAACCTGGGGTCGCTGCCTTCCGATACGCTGGTCGAGCTGATGGACCGCAAGGGCGCGGAGGGCACCGGCGTGACGCACGCGGTGGAAGGCGACCGCATCTACACCGCGTTCTCGCGCCTGCCGGATACCCGCTGGTCCGTGGCGATCGGCATTCCCGCGGCCGACGTGGAGGCCGCGACCTGGCGCTCGTTCGCGACGCTGCTCGGTGGCGTGCTCGCGTCGATCGCGCTCGGCGCATTCGTCGCGCTGCTGCTCGGCCGGCGCATCGCGGCGCCGATGGCGGAGCTCGCGCGCGCCGCGCAGGCGCTCGGCATGCGCGCGCGGCCGGAGGCGCCGCGCACCGACATCCGCGAGATCCGCGAAGTCGGCACCGCGCTCGAGTCGGCGGCGGACGGGCTGGCGAAGTACGCGGCGGAGCGCGAGGCGCTGCTGCAGCGCGAGCAGCAGGCCCGCGCCGCCGCGGAGAGCGCGAGCCGCGCCAAGGACGAGTTCCTCGCCATGCTCGGCCACGAGCTGCGCAACCCGCTCGGCGCGATCTCCAACGCCTCGCTCCTGCTGCAGAGCGGCCAGGCCGACGCCAAGGCGGCGGCGCTCGCGCGCGACATCCTGCGCCGCCAGGTGGAGCACCTCTCGCGCATGACCGACGACCTGCTCGATGCGGGGCGCGCGATCACGGGCAAGATCGCCCTGCACCGGCGGCCGCTCGAGCTCGCCGTCGCGGCGCGCCAGACGCTCGCCACGCTGCACGCGCGCACGGCCCGCCACCGCGTCACCACCGCGCTCGCGCCGGTCTGGATCGACGCCGACGCGACGCGCGTCGAGCAGATCCTCTCCAACCTCGTCGTCAACGCGGTCAAGTACACGCCGGAGGGCGGCAACGTGCACGTCGAGGTGCGCGCGCAGGACGGCCTCGCGGTGCTGGAGGTGCGCGACGACGGGATCGGCATGCCGCCGGAGCTCGCGGCGCAGGCCTTCGAGCTCTTCGTGCAGGGCAAGCGCGACCTCGATCGCGCGTACGGCGGGCTGGGGATCGGGCTCACGCTGGTGCGGCGCCTCGCCGAGCTGCACGGCGGCAGCGCCGAGGCCCACAGCGACGGCGCCGGGCGCGGCAGCCGGTTCACAGTCCGCTTCCCCTCGATCGCGGCGCCGGCGCAGCAGGCGGCGGCGCGCGAGCCCGAGCCGCCGGCGGCGCCGAAGGACATCCTGCTCATCGAGGACAACGCGGACGCGCGCGCGAGCCTGCAGAAGCTGCTCGAGCTTGCGGGCCACCGCGTGCGCGTGGCCGAAGACGGCGCCGCCGGCCTCGCGCAGCTCCTCGCCGCCCCTCCCGACATCGCGCTCATCGACATCGGGCTGCCGCGCATGGACGGCTATGAAGTGGCGCGCCGCGCACGGCGCGAGCTTGCCGCGCCGCGTCCCTACCTCGTCGCGATCACCGGCTACGGCGCGCCCGAGGACCGCGAGCGCGCCCTGGAGGCAGGCTTCGACGAGCACGTCACGAAGCCGGTCGACGCGGCGGCGCTGCGCCGCCTCGTCGCCACGCCTGCCTAGGCCGGGACCGCCATCCCCTTCACGACGGCGGGCCGCGCCCCGACCTCGCCGTACCAGCGGCTCACGTTGGGAAACTGCGCCAGGTCGACGCGGTGCCATTCGTGCCGCGCGACCCAGGGGTAGATGGCGATGTCGGCGATCGAATAGGTCGCGGCAAAGAAGCGGTTCTCCTTCAGGCGCCGGTCCATGACGCCGTACAGGCGTTTCGCCTCGGTGCCGTACCGCTCGCTGCCGTAGGGAACCTCGTCCTTCTTCGCGCGCATGAAGTGGTGCGCCTGGCCGAACATCGGCCCCACGCCGCCCATCTGGAACATGAGCCATTGCAGGACCTCGTAGCGATGCGCCGGCTCGAAGAAGCGGCCCGCCTTCTCCGCGAGGTAGATGAGGATCGCACCGGACTCCATCAGCGCGATCGGCTTGCCGTGCGGCCCGTCCGGGTCGACGATGGAGGGGATCTTGCCGTTCGGGTTGATCTTCAGGTACTCGGGCGCGAACTGCTCGCTGTTCGTGCCGATGTTGATCTTGTGCACGCGGTACGGCAGGGCGCACTCCTCCAGCATAATGCTGACCTTGCGGCCGTTGGGCGTGCTCCAGGTATACAGATCGATCATGGTGAGCGGATGAAGTGGCTGGTGTCGTTGATTGTGGTGCTGGTGATTGTAGCGGCGCTCACGCCGTGGCTCGGCGCGCGCCGCATCCCGGGCGACTTCCGCATCCCGGTACGCGGCCGCATGTACTACCTGCCGATCGCGAGCACGCTGCTGCTCACGCTGGGCGTCTGGCTAGTCGGGAAGCTTCTTTAGCTGCGCGGCGATCGCCGCGCCCACCCAGATCTGCGGCAGCGAGGGCTCGAGCTTCTCCGCCGCCTCCTTCTTCCCGACGCGTTCCTTCGCGATCTCGAACGCCGCGGTGAACGAAGCCGTCTCGCCCAGGGCGTCCTTGAAGTACGCCTCGCCGAAGTAGGTGAAGTCGCGTCCCGACTCGCAGCCGAAGGAGGTGCGATCGGCGGCCGAGGCGGCGATCACCACGGTATTGGCGTCGCGCAGCGGCTCGATGTAGCCGCCGGCATAGCAGGCCGACACGACGATGACCTTCCACTTGATGCCGGACTCCTGCAGCAGGCGCGACAGCGCCGTGGGCGTGAGGGACGCGAGCTGCAGCGGCGGCTGCACCGCGGAGAGGCGGTGGTCGCGGTCGCCGTGGGCCGAAAGGAAGAGGAACAGCACGTCTTCCTCGGGATCCATGGCTTCGCCGACGCGCGCGAGCGCGCGGCCGAGGTTGGTGACGCTCGCGACCGGCAGCTGGTCGAGCGCGTCGATGCTGCTCGCGAGCGCGATCGAGCGCCCGGCCGTGGCGAAGCGCTCGTCGAACTGGCCCTTCACGAAGCGCAGCTCGCGCAGGAACACGTCGATGCTGGCATCCGGCGCGAAGCCGATGAAGTAGAGCTCCGGGCCGCGCCGGCTCGCCTCGATCGCCTCGAGCTCGCGCTCGATGAGCTCGCCCTGCGCGTGGAAGATGCGCTCCTCCGTGAGCGCCGGCGGCGGCGCCTCCTCCGCCTGAGGCTCGGCCCAGGGGTCGGCGCGGGGCAGCCAGAAGAACGCCAGCGCGCTCATCAGCGTGACGAGCGCCATTGCCGCGAACATGTGCGGCCGGCGCCGCCCGCCGGCGACCACGACCGCGCGCAGGGACACGATCCAGCTCCAGGCGAGGTAGGCGTAGAAGACCGCCCCCGGCCGGCCGAGCGCGGCCGCGATCAGCGGCAACGCCAGCCCGGCGAGCTCGAACACGAGATCCGCCGCCGACAGCGCGGTCGCGAAGAGGACCAGGCGGTTCGTGTCGCCGTACGCCGCGGCGGCGAGCAGCGCCATCACCATCACCAGCACCACCGCGGAGAGGTAGACCGGGAACGCGGACGGGTCGAGCTCGCCCTCGAACCCGGCGTTCAGCGCGGCGGCGAGCACCCAGCAGGCCATGTTGAAGGCGACGAGCAGCGTGAATTGCGGCGCCGAGGCGCGGAACGCCTGCGCCTGCACGGGAAGGAACAGCGCCAGGCGCGCCCCCGCGGCCAGGTTGCGCCCGAGCTGCCGCGCCTCGAATGCGAGCGCGCTGCCCGCGCTCATGCCGAGCGCGCGATGGCGGCGAGCCGCGCCTCGTCGATCGCGCGCGCCACGCGCTCCGGCGGATTCGCCCTCGCGATCGCGCCGGCATCCACGTCGAGCGCCGCGCGCCGCGCGGCGTCGATGCGCGCCGCATCGAACGCGGGCTCGGCGACGCGTGCCGCCGAGAGCAGCTCGTCGAAGCGCTCCGCACGCCGGAACGCGTCGGCGCGCTTCAGAAGCTCCAGGAGCGCCTCGGGGGCGGGGTTCCTTTCTCGCAGGATTCTTCTCACCCGGGCCGCCACGACGGCGAGCTCGCGCACCTCGTTGGGCGCCTTCAGATTCTCGCTGAGGTCCTCCACCGCGTTCTCCTGCAGCTTCCAGGTGAGCAGCGCGAAGCGAACGGGGAGCGAGCCTTGCAGGCGCGCGCCCATGTCGATGCCGGGGAGCAGCTTGCTGCGAAGGCCGGCGTCCTCGAGGACGGCGAGCATCTTCTCCGGCTGTTCCTCAACGAGACCCTTGGCGAACTCCTGCCAGACGCGCTCGGGCACCAGCGCGTCCGCCTCGCCCGAGGCGACCATCTGGCGCATCAGGGCCTTCGTCTCCGGCGCCACGTCGAAGCCGAAACGCGCCGCGAAGCGCGCCACGCGCAGGATGCGCACCGGATCCTCGACAAACGCCTCGCTCACGTGCCTGAGGACTTTTTCCCGCAGGTCCTTTCTCCCGTGGAAAGGATCGACGAGCTCGCCCGTCTCCGGGTCCTTGGCGATCGCGTTGATGGTGAGGTCGCGCCGGCGCAGGTCGTCCTCGAGCGTGACGTCGGGCGCGGCATGGACGGTGAAGCCCTTGTAGCCGCGGCCGCTCTTGCGCTCGGTGCGCGCGAGCGCGTATTCCTCGTGCGTCTGCGGATGCAGGAACACCGGGAAGTCCTTGCCGACCGGCTGGAAGCCCGCGGCCACCATTTCCTCGGGCGTCGCGCCGACGACGACGTAGTCGCGGTCCTGGACCGGCAGGCCGAGCAGCTCGTCGCGCACCGCCCCGCCGACGACGTACGTCTTCACCCGTACAGCGCGTCGTACTTGGCGATCGGCTCGCCTTCGCGCTCGGCCGCCGCGATCCACTCGCGCATCGCCGGCAGCGCGAGCATCGCGTCCATGTACGCCTTGCTCGCTGCCGAAAGCGGCGGCTCGTAGGTACGGAAACGCAGCACGACCGGGGCGAACATCGCGTCGGCGGCGCAGAAGGATCCGAACAGGAATGGCTTCGTCGCCTCGCCCCAGATCTTTTCGATTCTCTGCACTTCGGCATCGACCTCCGCGCTGCGGCCCTTGCCCGGGAAGCGCTTGCGCACGTTCATCGACATCGCGTTGCGCAGCGCCGGGAAGCCCGAATGCATCTCGGCGGCGACGCTGCGCGCGCGGGCGCGCTGCGCGGCGTCCGCCGGCCAGAGCCGGGGCTCGCGCTCGGCGAGGTACTCGAGGATCGCGAGCGAGTCCCACACCACCAGGCCGCCGTCGACCAGGCAGGGCACCCGCCCCGCCGGATTGACGCGGCGGATCTTCTCCTGCGTGTCGGGCTTGTCGAGGAACACGACCTCCTCCTCGAACGCGATGCCGAAATGCCGCATCGCGACCCACGGGCGCAGGGACCACGACGAGTAGTTCTTGTTGCCGATCAGGAGCCGCATGCGGAGCGCCATTCTAACCGCGTACACT
>DASZQH010000332.1:0-25299 GCA_035549805.1 Burkholderiales bacterium | reverse complement strand
GGGTAGGGCGAGACCTTGGTCATGCGGCGCATCACCACCGCCGGCGTGAGGTCGATCTTCTCGCCCGCCTCGACGCGGTAGGACTCGCGCGCGAGGAAGCGGCGGAACGGCGCCTTCGGCGCGAGCAGGGCGCCGGCGAAGAAGCTGCACTCGAAGTCGCGCCAGGCGTGCAGCACGTCCTGCGGGCTCAAGCCCGGCGCCACGGCGCCGCCCTCGGGGCTGCCGCCCATCTCACCGCCGGTGGCGTGCGCGGACTTCAGGCCGTCGCCCTCGTGCAGGACCTTGTGGCCCAGGTGCGAGGCGAGGTCGAACTTGAGGCGCGCCGGATCGTCCTGCAGCTCCCGGTTGAGGTACACCGTGCGCGGCGACTCGAAGAAGGAGCGCACCATGCTGCGCACCTCGCGGTCCTTGTCCCGGGCGAGCACCGGCTTGCGGTCGAACCAGCGCAGGGTGAGGCCGTGGCGCTTGCACAGGGCCATCAGGTCGTCGGTCGAGAGCGGGAAGCGCCGCTCGCCGATGCCCTCGGCGGCGCGCTCGAGGTCCGGGAAGTCGTTGCGCGACATCTCCTGGTGCGAGCGGATGAGGAGGTGGGCGAACTGCCGCCCGGTGGTGCCGGTCTGGGCGAGGAGCTCCGGGATCGCCGCCTGGAGGAGCTCCTTGGAGAAGAGGAACGCCGGCTCGAGCGGCACCGCGGTCGCGCCGCCGGCGCGCTGCATGGCCGCCGGCGCCTCGACCTCCGGGTTGCCGTCGAGGAACCAGCGCGGCTCGCGCTGGAACACCGTGGAAAGAATTCCCAGCACGTCCTCGGAGGGCACGCGCTTGCCGCTCTCGATCATGCTCAGGTAGGACACGGAGGGCGCGGCGCGCGAGTCGAGATGGATGCAGCGCGCTGACAATTCTTCAAGAGTCAGGCCGTTTCTCTTCCTCAGGGCGCGCAGCTTGGTTCCAAGGAAGTGCGTCTTCCGCACGTGCGCCTGCTGGGTCATGGTTCTTTCGTCCTACGCGGGTGTGAAATTAACACTGTGAAATTTCCGCAGTGAAATTTATCTGATTCCGGCACGTATAGTGCACCTACAGCAGCGTCGCGTACAAGGAGAATGCAAATGAAGCGCAACGTCCTCATCCTCGGAGCCTCCTACGGGTCCCTCCTCGCCACCAAGCTGCTGATGGCGGGCCACAACGTCACCCTGGTCTGCACGCGGAGCACCGCGGCCCTCATCAACCGCGAGGGCACCGCCGTCCGCTTCCCGGTCAAGGGACGCGACGGCCTGGTGGAAGTCCGCTCCGGCGCCCTCCTGGGCAGGCTCGACGCGAGCGCGCCCGAGTCGGTCGCGCTACCGCCGTACGACCTGGTGGTCCTCGCCATGCAGGAAGCCCAGTACGGCGCGCGCGGCGTGCGCGAACTCATGGGCCGCATCGCGCTGTCGCGCAAGCCCTGCCTCGCGATCATGAACATGCCGCCGCTGCCTTACCTGCGGCGCATCCCGGCGCTGGCCGAAGCCGACCTGCGCCACTGCTACGCCGACGCCGACGTCTGGAAGGGCTTCGACCCGGCCCTCGTCACCCTCGCCAGCCCGGACCCGCAGGCCTTCCGCCCGCAGGGCGAGCCGAAGAAGGTGCTCCAGGTCGGCCTGCCCACCAACTTCAAGGCGGCGCGCTTCGAGTCCGAGGCGCACACGGCGATCCTGCGCGAGCTCGAGGCCGACATCGACGCGGCGCGCTTCGACGTCGACGGCGAATCGCTCGAGATGCCCGTGAAGCTCAAGGTGCACGACTCCGTCTTCGTGCCGATGGCGAAGTGGCCGATGCTGATCGCCGGCAACTACCGCTGCATCGGCGCGCAGGACATGATCCCGATCCGCGAAGCGGTTCACGGCAACGTCGAGCGCTCGCGCAAGATCTACAACTGGGTGGCGGATCTCTGCATCCGCCTCGGCGCCGACGCGGAAGACCTGGTGCCGTTCGAGAAGTACGCCAAGGCCGCCGAGGGCCTCGCCAAGCCGTCCTCGGCCGCCCGTGCCTTGTTCAGCGGCGCCCAGCACATCGAGCGCGTCGACGCCCTCGTCCTCTGCATCGCCAAGATGCTCGGCCAGAAGAACGACACCGTCCGCCAGATCGTCGCCACAGTCGACGCTCGCCTCACCCGCAACCGCAACGTCGAAGAAGCCGTCGCCGCCTAGATCGGGGTCAGGCCCCGATCTCCGGAAACTGGGGACGGACCCCAGTTCCCGGCGACGGGCGCGCAGAGTGCGTCATCCCCGCGAAGGCGGGGATCCAGTTTTGGCTTTCTTCCTGAAACACCCGTCGACATGGTCATCCACCATGCCGACGGCCTGCATGTACGCATACATGATCGTCGAGCCGACGAAGCGGAACCCGCGCTTGAGCAGATCCTTGCTCAGCGCGTCCGACTCCTCGCTCTTCGCCGGAATGTCCTTCAGCGTCCGGCGCCGGTTGACCTTCGGCTTCCCGCCCACGAACCGCCACACGTAGGCGTCGAAGCTCCCGAACTCGCTCTGCACCGCCAGGAACGCCTTCGCGTTCGTCACCGTGCTCTCGATCTTGAGGCGGTTGCGCACGATCCCAGGATTCAGCATCAGCTTCTTCGCCTGTGAAGGCGTGAACCTCGCCACCTTCTTCGGATCGAATCCCGCAAACGCTTTCCGATAGCCCTCGCGCTTGTTGAGGATCGTCTCCCAGCTCAGCCCCGCCTGCGCCCCCTCCAGCACCAGGAACTCGAACAGCACCCGGTCGTCGTGCACCGGCCGGCCCCATTCCTTGTCGTGGTACGCCGCGCTCAGCTCCGTCCTCGCCCAGCCGCAGCGCTCCTTCATCGGCATAGCTCGAGCACCCGCACCTGGGCTTTTTCCTCGATCGCGACGGCGCAGCCGTCGGGCGAAACCGCCCAGGTGCTCGCGCTGGCCTCGAGGATCCTTTCCACCTTTCCGTCCGGCGTGGACAGATAGACCCCGCCAGGCTTCGAGCCGTGCGCGGTCTGCCGCTGACGGAGATTGCGCAGGATGCCGGCGCGCGAAGGCGCGAGGGTGAAGAACTGGCCGACGAGCGCGTCGCGAGGCAGGCAGACCTCCTCGGTCTTGCCGCTTCCCGGCGTGAGCCACCAGGCGCAGGCCGGTTCGGCGCGCTGCCCACGGGTCACCGTGCGAGGTATGAAGTAGGCGCCCTTGAAGGCGTAGTACCCGATCGATCCCTCGGTCACCTCGGAAGCCCGGGGCGGCAGGGGGACCGGCGCGGCGGATTCGGCGGCGAAGTATTGCAGCGGCGCCTCCGCCGGCACCGGCGCTCCCTCGCCGAAGCGGAGGAAGCCATGGTTCGGCAGGAGCGGCACCAGCGTGGAAAGGCCGCCCGGGCCGGCCAGCGTTTCGCTCTCGACCCAGCGGCAGTCGAACGGGCTTTGCCGCCAGCCGTTCCAGGGTCGCGTCCAATGCTGGGAGCCGTCGTTGACCTGCCGCGCGTACAGGAAGCCGCCGTTCACGACGAGCGACGCGCTCTCCGGCCGGTCCGGCGGACCTTGCACGAACTCGAGCTTCATCCGGCCGTCCTCCTGCTTTCTTGGGAAGGACGATTGCCGGTAGAGATTCCCCTTGCCGGCGCACCACGCCGTGCGCGAGGCGAGGCCGGGTGCGTTCCTCGCCTCCGTCAACGTGCCGTCCCGGTGGAAGACGTGCAGGCTGCGCGCAGGCTTGCCGTCAGGACCCTTCGCATTCACGGAAAGCACGAGCCGGTTCTCGTCCAGCCATGCGAGGCCGTCGACGTTCGCGAGCGGCGCGGTTCGGCTCGGAAAGGCGCGTGTGCTCGCGGGAATCGGGTCGTCCTGCGGCTTGCCTTGCTCCTCGAAGTAGCTGCGGAAGTCCCGCCGGAGGTCGGCGCGCAACGGCTCCCATCGTTCCTCCGGGATCAGCCAGCTCTCCGCCTTCTTGCCCTGGATCGCGGCGTTGATCGCCGCCATTCCATGCGAGCAGATCCACCACGGAGACACGTCCGCCTCGAACGCATCCTCGCGCGCCAGCGCCCGCAGGCCGGCCTTGCCGTAGGCGGCTCGCTCGCCTTCGATTCCCGTGGCGACGTTCTGCGCAACGCCGGGGAGCAGCGTCGTCCCCTGAACCGGAGAGGAGTCGGTGCAGCGCAGCGCGTCGTAGCGGGAACGGATCTGGGCCAGCGCGAACCACTCGAAGGCCTCGTCGTGGTTGCGGCTCCAGTTGCGCCGCGCCAGTTCGTAGAGGAAGCTTGGCGGCAGCACGCGCTGGTGGCGTTGCCCCCATGCGAGAACGGCTGCGTCCTGTGCGGGAGGCAGTGACCGGATGGCGGACAGGAGCTGCTGCTGGATCGTGCCCGTCATCGAGGCGAGGTTGATGTTCGTGACGTTGCCTTTCTTCTCGACGGTGACGCCCACGGCTTCGCCCGCCGCCGGGCGTCGCGCAGCCGCGAGCGCCGCGGCCAGCGCCGCAATGGCGTCTCGGCCGACGCTATTCCCGGCCCTGCGCGAAACCTCGTAGTACTTCCGCATGATCGGTGAGCTGGCGACGGAAGCGAAGCTCGCGAGCTCCGCGCTCTCGACGTCCCGCAGGTTGTAGAGCAGGGTCAGCGTCACGGCTGTCAGCGCGCTGTCGCGCAGCTGCTGGCGCTGCAGCTCGACGCCTTCGCGCATGGCAGCGACGAAAGCCCCCGCGCCGGGCTCGATTGCCGCGACGACGGTCGGGATGAGGAGCTGAGCGTTGATCAGCGAGTCGGCGACGGCGTCACCGCCCGCCATCACGGATGCGGCCTGGCGGGCGAAGGCGACGCGGCTCTGATCCTTGACGAGCTGCGGCACCTGCTGGCGGAGCTGCGCCGGGTCGATCGGAACGCCGGACACCCGGTCGACGATCTTCTGCCCGGCGGGAGACTCGAAATACGCGAGCAACTGCTGCACCTCTCCGTCGTTCAGCTCCTGCTGCAGCTGCCGGGCGACCTCTTTCGAGATGGCGGCGGGATTCAGCGTCCGCTCGAATATCGCGCGAAAGTCCGCCAGAGACACGCCGAACGCCTGCGCCTCCCTTTCACCGGCCTTGTCCGACATGCCGCGCGCCTGCCGGAAAAGCTGCTCGGTTTCCCTAGTCGCGCCCGACTTGCTCATCAGCCGCTCGATCTGGGCGTCGGACGGACGGCCTTGGCCGAAGGCAACAGGAACGATGCCGAGCAGAAGTACGGGGATACATTTGCGAAGTCGGTGGCTCATGGCGTCTCCATCGCGATCGCCCGCTGCGTCGCCGGCAGCGCGCCCACCCGCGCCCGGTGCTCCAGCACCTTCGGGATCTTCGACAGGTCCACCCCGTCCCCCTCCAGCCACTGCGCCAGCGTGAAGAGATAGAAGTCGCAGATTCCCAGCTCCTTCCCCATCACCCACGGCCCCTTGAGCATCTCCCGCTCGATGAGCTGGAAGCATTCCCCGACCGACTGCGGCACCTTCTTCTTCATCGCCTCCCACGCCGCCGGATCATCCGCCCACCGATACCCGCGCATCCGATGTGAGTGCGCCACGTGCACCGTCGAGCAGAGGTAGCTGTTGAACGCCTGCACCTCCGCAAAGGCGAACGGATCGTTGATCGGCGCCAGCTTCGCCGGCGGATAGCTCTGCGCAATGAACGCCAGGATCGCCGGCGTCTCCGTCAGCACGCCCTTGTCCGTCACCAGCGCCGGCACCCGCGCCTTCGGGTTTACCTTCAGAAACTCCGGCGATTTTTGCTGCTCCTTCTTGAAGTCGATCCTTATCGCTTCGTACTGCGCCCCGGCGTGCTCGAGCGCGATGTGGGAGGCGAGGGCGCAGGTGTTGGTCGCGAAGTAGAGTGTCAGCACGCCGCGATTCTAGCGAGTGATGATGTGCTGCTATTCTCGGAGGCGTCATGGCCCGCCAAGCCTGCATCGCGGCAGTCCTTGCCGCCGGATGGCTCCTTGCCCCCGCGGCGCATGCACAGGGCGAGTTGAGCGGGCCGGATTACGACATGCACAAGGAGCAGATCGTCCATCCGGCGCCGCCGGGCCAGGTCGGGCGCAAGACCACGGACACGGAGACGCGCACCGGCAAGACCGACGCGACCCGCGACAACCAGCGCCGCTTCCGTCTCACGATGGGCGGGTTCGCCAACAAGTGCCCGACCGCCGAAGGGATCGTCGAAGGGAACTTCGAATACCTCCTGTCGGTGGCCGAGGACCGCAAGGTGGACGGAACGATGCGGCGCTCCGTCGACTTCCGGCACTTCCAGGGCCGGATGCGCGGCGAGGTTGGCGACGATGCGAAGCTGAAGGAAGTGGAAGTGACCGGCTCGTACACGGTCACGCGCGACCGCCCCGGCGAGATTCCGTCGGCCTCGACCAGGCAGGTCGGTCCAGTGAAGTTCCATCCCTACCGCGGCGGCGAGCCCGACTGGGAGGCGATGCGACAGTTCGTCATTTCGGCGCAGGATGTCGCGCTCGGAAACGTGACGCTCATGGGGGGCTGGATCTACGCCACCGCGGAGGCGGAGTGGCTGAAGCCGAACGCGTGCGTCGAACTCGCGTTCGAGCCACCCACCGATTCGCGCGCGATGGGTGCCAACGCGAAGGCGGACGTGAAGATCGGCCTGCGGCCGAAAGGCGGCCAGGCGGCCCCCGCCGGCTTCAGGTCCGAGAACCTCCAGGTGTTGCGCGAAGGCTCGGTGTCGCCGAGGACGGCGGAGGCGAAGGCCGGCGAGCATGCGACCGTGACCTATACGGCGGGGTCGAAGCCCCGGCGCGGCGACGGTA
The DNA here is from genome assembly GCA_035549805.1 of Burkholderiales bacterium. Taxonomy (GTDB): domain Bacteria; phylum Pseudomonadota; class Gammaproteobacteria; order Burkholderiales; family SG8-39; genus SCGC-AG-212-J23. The sequence goes on along the minus strand of DASZQH010000332.1, from coordinate 18,519 downwards.
TCGGGCTCCTTGCGCTCTCGCGCGCCGGCGTTGCCGAGGGCAAGTGGCGCATCATCGACCGGGCGAGGTACGAAGGCACGTTCACACAGGTGAGCACCACCACCCAGGGGTCGGGGCTCGGCACCGCGAACAACAACGACCGGGTGACCGGCAGGCTCGTCTGGACGGCGGACGACGCGCCGAAAACGAAGCCGAGCTTCGGCGACGTGCCCTCGGCGTTCTACAAGGTGACCGGCGGAGAGGTCACCTACGAGTTCGACTACCAATTCGCAGGGCTCGCCAACAGCAGCTGCAAGCATCACGGGCGCAAGACCTTCTCCCTCGACGGACTGCCGCCGAACGCGCTGCGCTACATGCAGCTCGAGGTCGCAGCGGATGGGCGCTACCGCATGACGCTCGGCATCGCGGACCGGGACGTATGGTCGATCTGGAAGATGGACCTAGATGTGGTCTGCACGATGCCCGACGGCCAGGTGAGGCGCGAGAAGGTCGCCGCCAACCAGTACGGCGTCGAGATCGGCCGCCAGCAGGGAACGCTGGACGCCGACGAAAAATTCTCCGGCAAGTACTCGGCGCGCCGGGGCCCGATGACGATCACGGGCGACTGGTCGTTCTCGAAGAAGGTCGATTGAAGGAGGCGACAATGGTCAGGATGCTCGTTGCGTTTCTGCTGGCCGCCGGGCTCGCGTCCGCGCAAGCTCAGGTGAGCCACATGGACCTTGGCGCCGCGATGCAGGCGGCGCAGGCGCAGGCGGTGCGGCCCGGCGACGAGGCGCTCGACTGCGAAGCGCTCGAGAACGAGATGACCACCCTCGCGACCGATCCCGCGATGCAGGCTCGCGTACAAGCGTCCGGCGCGGCCGTGCAGCAGCGCGCCCCTGGCCAGGGCGCGCCCTCGGCGGGCGCGGCGGCCGCGATGACGCTCTTTTCGTCGATGGTTCCCGGGGCCGACATGGCAGGGTTGGCGGCACAGGCGGCGCAGGCGCAAAGCCAGCAGGCGCAGGCTGCAATGAACATGCAGTCGCGCATGCAGCAGATGCAATCCATGATGGCCAACCTGCCCCTGATGATGCGCGGCCAGCGCGTCGTCGAGCTCGCGCAGGCCAAGAAGTGCGACTGGATCGCCGGCGCCTTGCCCGGCAGCCAGTAGCGAGGCGTCTAGAGGCCCAGGTAAGCCTGCCGCACGCGATCGTTGTGGAGGAGCTCTTCGCCGGTGCCGCTCATGACGACGCGGCCGTTCTCGAGGACGTAGGCGCGCTGGGAGATCTTCAGAGAGACGGCGACGTTCTGCTCGACGAGGAGGATCGTCATGCCGCGCTCGTTGAGGGTGCGGATGGTGTGCAGGACTTCCTGGACGACGACGGGGGCGAGGCCGAGGGAGGGCTCGTCGAACATGATGAGCTCGGGGGCGCCCATGAGGCAGCGGCCGATGGCGAGCATCTGCTGCTCGCCGCCGGACATGGTGCCGGCGTTCTGGTCCTTGCGCTCGGCGAGGCGCGGGAACATGGCGTAGATCTCGGCGAGCATCTTCTTCTTGTTGGCGCGGGCGCGGGGGAGCATGGCGCCCATCTCGAGGTTCTCCTGCACCGAGAGGGTGGGGAAGACCTGGCGGCCTTCGGCGACCTGGCCGATGCCGAGGTTGCAGATCTGGTGCGATTCCCGGTCCTGGATGGGCTGGCCGCTGAAAAGGATCGTTCCGCTGCGCGCCTTCTCGATGCCGGCGATGGTGCGGATGAGCGAGGTCTTGCCGGCGCCGTTGGCGCCGACGATGGCGACGATCGCGCCCTTGGGCACTTCGAGCGAGACGTCGGAGAGCGCCTGCGCATCTCCGTAGTAGAGGTTCAGATCCTTTACCTGGAGAAACGAATTCATACTTCCGTCTCTTCGCCGAGGTAGCACTCGAGCACCGCGGGGTCGCGGACGATCTGCTCCGGCGCGCCGCGGGCGATGACTTCGCCGTGGTGCAGGACGCCGATGTGCTTCGCGAGCGCCATCACCGCGCGCATGACGTGCTCGATGAGGAGGATCGTCAGGCCGTCGGCCTTGTTGAGGCCGCGGAAGACTTCGACCATCTGGTCGGTCTCGGTGGGGCGCAGGCCCGCCATGACCTCGTCGAGGAGGAGGAGCTTCGGCCGCGTGGCGAGGGCGCGCGCGACCTCGAGGCGCTTGCGGTCGGGGAGGGTAAGCGAGGAGGCGGGCTGGTCGCGCTTGGGGGCGAGGTGGAGCTTCTCCAGGACGTCCATCGCGACCTTGCGGGCGCCGGCGGCGCTACGCTCGTGTAGGAAGCCACCGACCATCACGTTGTCGAGCACCGACAGGCCGGCGAACGGCTTGACGATCTGGAAGGTGCGCCCGATCCCCCTGGCGCAGACCTGGTCCGGCCGGAGGCCGTGGATCGGCTTGCCCTGGAAGAGGATCTCCCCGGAATCAGGGCGGTAGACGCCGGCGACCATGTTGAAGATCGTCGTCTTTCCGGCGCCGTTCGGTCCGATCAGCGCATTGATCGCGCCTTCGGGGATCTCGAACGAGGCGTTCTGCACCGCGCGCAGGCCGCGGAACGACTTGGAAACGCCGCGCACCTCTAACAGGCTCATCGGCGTGTCCCGAACGTGACGCGCAGCGCGAGTAGCTTGGCGCCATGGCCAACCTGGCTGCGGACCTCGACGACCGGCTCCGCGCGCTCGAGCGGGAGCTCGAGCAGCTCGCTGCGGATCGCCAGCGCTACGCGGAGCTCTTCGCCTTCGCGCCCGAAGCCTGCGTCGTCACCGACGTCGACGGCATCATCCTCGAGGCGAATCGGGCCGCCGACGCACTGCTGGACGGGCGCGGCGCGCTGCGCGGCAAGGCGCTCGACGCGTTCGTTCCGATGGAGCAGCGGCGCATCTTCCTTGCACAGACGTCCGCGGCGATCGAAGGCCCGGGATGCGGGCGATTCTTCGCCCGGCTGCGCCGGCCGGGCGGCGATGTCGCCGTGGAAGTCTCGCTGCAGCGGCTGGGCCAGCGTCACAGCTTCAGCTTCCGCGCGATGGCCGGCCAGATGCCGTGGGGGAGGAACATCACCACGGCCAGCAGCACGATGCCGTAGAACACCTGCTTGATTCCCGGGATCTCCCAGCCCATCGCCGCGAACGCGTCGGTGATGCCGTCGGAGAGGAGCGTGAGGACCGCGGCGCCGAGGATCGGGCCGAAGAGCGTGCCCACGCCGCCGATGATGGGCCCGAGGATGATCTCGATCGAGCGGCTGATGTTGAAGATCTGCTCGGGGAAGAGGTTGTTGTAGTAGAAGGCGAAGAACACGCCGGCGACCGCAGTCATGCCGGAGCTGATCGCCACCGCGAGCATTTTCCAGCGGAACACGTTGATGCCGAGCGCCTGCGCCGCTTCCTCGTTCTCGCGGATGGCTTGCCAGTAGTAGCCCGCCTTGGATTTCAACAGATACCAGGAGACGAGGAAGGCCAGCGCGGCGAGAAACAGGATCGCGTAGTAATACATCGCGGGAGGCCCGCGGAAATTCAGAAGATCGATGCTTTCCCGCGTCGCGACCTTGAGGAACATGCCGCCCGGGCCGCCGGTCCAGGCCATGTGGTCGAAGCCGATGCGCGTGAACTCGGCGAACGCGATGGTGAGGAGCGCGAAGTACACGCCCGAAATGCCGAAGCGGAAGGCGAGGAAGCCGATCACCAGGCCGAACAGGGTGCAGAGGAGGATCGCCACCCACACGCCGGCCCACGGCCCGATGCCCCAGTGGTAGAAGATGCCGCCGGCGATGTAGGCGCCGACGCCGACGTAGAGCGAATGGCCGAGCGAGAGCTGGCCGGCGAAGCCCATCATGATGTTCCAGGCCTGCCCCGCGTAGGCGAGGTAGAGGATCAGCGTGACGACGGACAGCGCGTAGGGGCCGCCGATGAACGGGAACGCGAGCAGGAAAGCCAGCAAAGCGAGCGACAGGACAGCGGCGCGGCTCATGGCTTCCTGCCGAGCAGGCCCTGCGGGCGAAGGAGCAGCACCAAAATCAGCAGCCCGAAGCTGAACATGCTCTTCGCCGAGGGAACGATGAAGAGGCCCGCCATCGCCTCCGAGACGCCGATCAGCACGCCGCCGAGGAGGGCGCCGGTCATCGAGCCCAGGCCGCCGACGATGACGATCACGAACGCGAGCAGCGTGTAGTACGGCCCGAGGCCGGGCGTGACGTCGACCAGCACCACCATCGCGCAGCCCGCCACCGCGACGCAGACGGAACCCAGGCCGAAGGTGAGGGCGTACAGGTGCTTCACGTTCAGGCCGACGACCTTGGCGCCGAGGTAGTTGTCGGCGCAGGCGCGGATGGCTTTTCCGGTCAGCGAGAATTTGAAGAAGGCGAAGAGTCCGAGAGCCGTCGCCACCGCCGCGCCCGCGGCGTAGAAGCGCGCCTTGTCGATGAGCAGCTTGCCGAGCTCGAACGACTCGAGCTGGTAGTCGACCTGCACGTTGTGCGCCGACGGGCCGAAGGCCATGAGCAGGCCGTTCACCATGATGATCGCCACCGCGACGAGCAGCATGAACTGCGAGTGCTCGGGGCGGGTGATGAACGGGTTGATGAAGCCCTTCTGCAGCAGGTAGCCGAAGACGAAGAACGCCACGGCCACCGGCAGGATGGCGAGGAACGGGTCCACCTTGAGCGACGCGAAGAGGATCGTGGTCGCGTACATCGCGATGGTCATCATCTCGCCGTGCGCGAAGTTCACCACCCGCACCACGCCGAAGATCACCGACAGCCCGAGGGCCATCAGGCCATAGACGAGGCCCGTGAGGACCCCGGCGATGACGACGTTTGCTACCAGCTCAGCAGACATGCAAAAAAGGGGTCAGAGCAATTTATTGGACAAGGCGAGCATCGACCGGCGTATCCCGGTTTCCAATAAATTGCTCTGACCCCTTTTTCTTGGGCGCTAGGCTTTTTTGTAGTACGGCGCCGGGAAGATGGGCTTGCCCGCAGCGGCGACCTTCGGCAGCACCACGGTCGGCAGGCCGTCGCGGTTCTGCACGCAGGCCGAGCCGATGCCTTCGACCTGGCCCTTGGCGTTGAACTTGATCGGGCCGCCGAGGGACATCTTGTCGGTGATGTTGGTCTGGCGGATCGCGTCGGCGAGCACCTTCGGGTCGGTGGAGCGCGCGCGCTTGAACGCGTCGGCCGCGATCAGCAGCGCCTCGAACGTGAAGCCCGCGTTCAGCCCGTGGAAGTCGAGCTTGTCCTTGGGGTTCTGCTTGAGGAACGCCTTCTCGACCACCTTGGTGAGGTTCGCCCTCGGGTTGTACCAGGGCACGTTCGAGATCGAGTGGTCGGAGAGCTTGCCGAGGGTCTTGAAGTACTGCTCCTCGTACATGCCGGGCGAGCCCGGGCTGACGATGCCCATCGGGTTCCAGCGCTGCTTGACCATCTCGCGGCGCAGCAGGATCGCGTCGTTGAGGCGGCACACAAGCAGCAGGAAGTCCGCATTGGCGGCCTTGGCCTTCGACACCTCGACGGTGAGGTCCTTCGCCGCCGGGTCGTAGGAGATCGTGTCGACGATCTTGAACGGCAGCTGCGTGCGGGAGGGCAGCAGCGCGCCGATGCCCTTGGTCATGGCCTGGCCGAAGGTGTCGTTCACGTGCATGTACACGGCGGTACGCGGCACCGTGTTCGTCGCCTGGAAGAGGTCGCCGATCAGGTCCAGGCCGTTGCGCACGATGTCGATGGCAGTCTGGAAATTGCGGAACACGTACTTGTAGCCCTGCTCGGTGATCTGCGGGGCGGCGGCGATGTTGATGATGAACGGCACGCCGCGCTGCTCGGCCACCTGCGCGATGGCGGAGGCGGCGCCGGAGTCGAACGGGCCGACGAGGACGTTGGCGCCCTCCTGGATCAGGCGCTCGGCACGAGTGCGGGCGGTGTCGACGTTGGACTCGAAGTCGGCGTTCATCAGCTCGATGTCGACCCCGAGCATTTCCTTGATGACGCCCGGCGCGAGGTCCGCGCCTTTCTGGCACGACTGGCCGATGAAGCCGAGGTAGCCCGAGCGCGGCAGGATCACGCCGACCTTGAGCTTCTGGGACTGCGCACGGACGATGCCGGGGAAGCCGAACGGCGCGAGCGCGGCGGTGGCGGCGAGCGCCTGCGTAAACTGTCTGCGTTTCATGAGTCTCCTCCTCAGGTGACGGGGATTGTTATAGACGATTACAATTCCCAGGTCAATGCGCAGGCTCCCCTCTCCCCAGCGCCCGCGTGCCCTGGCACCGATTGCCCGTGTGCCGGGGCTGGATTATGGCGTACTCGAAGAGCTGCTCGGCTACAAGCTGCGCCGGGCCCAGGTGGCCATGTTCGCGGCGTTTCACGAGGCCACCCGGGGGCTGGACATGACGCCGCCGCGGTTCACGGCCCTGGTGGTGATCGGGGCGAACCCGGGCATGAGCCAGACCAACCTCGGCGCGGTCCTGGGCATCGCCCGCTCCGGCGCGATGCTGCTCACCGACTGGTTCGAAGGCCGCGGCCTCGTGGAGCGGCGCACCCATCCGCAGGACAAGCGCGCCTGGGGCCTGCACCTCACGCGCAAGGGCGAGGCGCTGCTCGCGAAGATGCGCGCGCGCGTGCTCGAGCTCGACCTGCGGCGCACGAAGCACCTCTCCACAGCGGAGCGCGAAGACCTGCTGCGCCTGCTGGAGAAGCTGGCCGGATGAGCGCCTCGCCGTGAGCACCCGGGTCCGGCCGGTGCGCCTCGGCGGCGCGCACGTCGAGGTCGAGCGGCGCGCCGGCGGCGTGCTGCGGCTGCGCTCGCCGCACGAGCTCGGCCCGTATCCCGCGAAGCTAACCGAGCGGCTCGACCACTGGGCCGCGCAGACGCCCGACGCGGTGTTCCTCGCCCAGCGCCCGCCGGGACAGACGCGCGGCGGCGAATGGCAGAAGCTCTCTTATGCGGAAGTGCGCGAAGGCGCGCGCCGGATCGGACAAGCCCTTCTCGACAGGAATCTTTCCGTGGAAAGGCCGGTCGCCGTCCTTTCGGGGAACGACCTCGAGCACGCGCTGATCGAGCTGGGCTGCCTGTACGCCGGCATTCCCTATGCCCCGGTCTCGCCGGCGTACTCGCTGCTCTCGTCGGACTTCTCGAAGCTGAAGGCGGTGATGCAGCTTCTCACGCCGGGCCTCGTGTACGCCTCGATGGAAGGCGCCTTCGGCCGCGCCATCGAAGCCGCGGTTCCCGCGGGCACGGAAGTCCTTTTCAAGGACGATTTCTTTTCCCTTGAAAAATGCTCTCCTGGAAGAGAGCTCGAAGAAGCCTATTCGAAGGTGGGCCCGGACACGATCGCGAAGTTCCTCTTCACCTCGGGCTCGACCGGCAACCCGAAGGCGGTGATCAACACGCAGCGCATGTGGTGCGCGAACCAGGTGATGGCGCGCACCGAGCTCGCGTTCTTGCAGGACGAGCCGCCGGTGATGGTGGAGTGGGCGCCCTGGCACCACACCGCCGGCGGCAACAAGGACTTCGGCGTGACGCTCTTCAACGGCGGCGCGCTCTACATCGACGAGGGCAAGCCCATGCCCGGCGCGATCGAGACGACGGTGCGCAACCTCCGCGACGTGGCGCCGACCTTCTACTTCAACGTGCCGAAGGGCTACGAGGCGCTGCTTCCGTACCTGCGCAAGGACGCCGCGCTGCGCGGCAATTTCTTCAGCCGCGTGAAGATCCTCTGGTTCGCCGGCGCCGGCGTGTCGCAGGCGGTCTTCGACGAGTACAAGCGCCTGTCGATCGAGACCTGCGGCGAGGAGGTGCCCTTCCTCACCGGCTACGGCGCCACCGAGACCGGCCCCTTCACCCTCGGCCGTACCTGGACCACCGACGACGCGTCGAACCTCGGCCTGCCGCCGCCGGGCGCCGACCTGAAGCTCGTGCCGATCCCCGGGCAGGACAAGTACGAGGCGCGCGTCAAGGGCCCGCACATCACGCCCGGCTACTGGCGCCAGCCCGAGCTCACGAAGGCCGCCTTCGACGAGGAGGGCTACTACCGCCTGGGCGACGCGTTCGTGCTCGCCGATCCGGAGCAGCCCGTGAAGGGGCTCCTCTATCGCGGCCGCACCTCGGAAGACTTCAAGCTCTCCAGCGGCACGTGGGTGCACGTCGGCGCGCTGCGCGCGAAGCTCATCGACCACTTCAACCCGCTGGTCCGCGACGTGGTGATCACCGGAGAAGGGAAAAGCGAGCTCGGCGCCCTCGTATTCCCGGCGGCTGGGTTCTCCAGGGATGAATTTGCAGAGAAGGCCCGCTCGTTCCACGGCACGGGCAGCTCCAATTCCGTCCGGAGATTCCTCGTCCTCGAAGATCCTCCGTCGCTCGACGCGGGAGAGATGACGGACAAAGGCTCGATCAACCAAAAGGCGGTCCTCAGAAATCGGGTCGCGCAAGTGGAAGAGCTGTACTCGGATGCCCCGTCCGTCCTCAAGAGCTAAGATCGGGGACAGCTACCGAATTCCCGGCCTGAGATCGGTAGCTGTCCCCGAATTCGAAAGGAACGCATGAAGCTGGATGAGCTGGTTGCCATCGACGTTCATACCCACGCGTGGAAATCGGCGCTGCAGGTGGACGACGCGCCGACGGAGTCGCAGGAGGCGATGGGGCGCTACTTCCGCTACCAGCCGCAGCACCAGACGGTGCCGGAAATGGCGGACTACTACCGCAAGCTGAAGATGGCGTTCGTCGTGTTCACCGTCGACGGCGAGAAGGGCGCGAGCCGCAAGATCACCAACGAGGAGATCGCCGAGCTCGCCCACAAGCACAGCGACGTCGCGATCCCGTTCGCCAGCATTAATCCGCACCGCGGCAAGGATGGCGTCGCCATGGCGAAGCGATTGATCAAGGACTACGACGTCAAGGGCTTCAAGTTCCATCCCCAGGTGCAGGATTTCGCGCCCAACGATCCGCTCGCGTATCCGCTCTACGAGGTGATCGCCGAGGCGAAGCTGCCGGCGCTCTTCCACTCCGGGCAGACCGGCGTCGGCGCGGGCACGCCCGGCGGCGGCGGGATCCGCCTGCGCTACGGCAACCCGATGCTCGTCGACGACGTGGCGGTGGACTTCCCCGGCATGCCGATCATCCTCGCGCACCCGTCGTTCCCGTGGCAGGAGGAGGCGCTCTCCGTCGCGACGCACAAGCCCAACGTGTACATCGACCTCTCCGGCTGGTCGCCGAAATATTTTCCGCCGATCCTCGTGCAATACACGAACACGCTGCTCAAGGAGAAGATCCTCTTCGGCTCGGACTACCCGGTGTTCTCGCCCGAGCGCTGGGTGGAGGAGTTCGAGAAGCTGCCGATCAAGCCCGAAGTGCGGCCGCTCGTGATGAAGCAGAACGCGGTGAAGCTGCTCAAGCTCGCCTGAGGTAGTCGGCTAGCGCGAGGTCTGGTAGCGTCGCCCGCGTGCGCCTTCGCAGCAGCCTCTTCCTGCTCGTCCTCGCGACTGCGATCCCGCTGGTGCTCTCCGCGCTCGTGATCACCGTCGTGCTGCTGCAGCACGACTACGACAACTTCGTGCAGGTCGCCAAGGACCGCAACCGCGCCTTCATGACCGCGATCGACACGGAGGTGAACAACAGCATCTCGACGCTGCAGGCGGTGGCGGCGTCGCGCTCGCTCGGCGCGGACGACCTGGAAGGCTTCCACAAGACCTTGATCGCGACCCTCGCCACGCAGCCGAACTGGCTCAACCTGCAGCTGTTCACCCCCGACGGGCGCCAGGTCGTGAACGCCTCCGCGCCGTGGGGCGTCGCCCTGCCCGACAAGGCGCTCGAGCCCTCGACCTTGCAGCGGGTGCTCGAGACGAAGCAACCCAGTGTGGGCGGCGTGATCGCGGGCGGCCCCTTCGAGAAGCGCTACGGCATCGTGACGCGCGTGCCGGTGCTGCGCGAGGGCAAGGTGGCCTACGTGCTGACCGCGCTCGTGAAGCCGGAGTCGTTCCTCCCCCTATCCAGCAGCAACGCCTTCCCGAGGGCTGGGTGAGCGGACTGGTCGATGCCGAGGGACACTTCATCGCGCGCGTGCCGGCGAAGCCGGTGGGATCGATGGCAAGCAGCGACTATCTCAAGCGGGTGCGCGGCGAGGAGGAAGGCTGGTACCGCGGCGCGACCGTCGAGGGCCACGACACCTACACGGCGTTCACCGTCTCGGCGCTCTCCGGATGGTCGGTCGGCTTCGCCATCCCGGCAAGCCAGGTGGCCGGCAGCTACCTGAAAGGCGCATGGATAGCGGCGGGCGTCCTGCTGGTCATGCTGGCGCTGTCGCTCGGCATCGCCTTCCAGGTGAGCCGCCGGATCACGCGGCCGATGGCCGAGCTTTCCTCCGCGGCGGCCTCGATCGGGCAGTCGGACGCCCCGATCGAGACGCGCAGCGGCATTCGCGAAGTCGCGGACCTCGAGCGGGCGCTGAACGACGCCTCCGCCGCGATCCTCGCGCGCGACCGGGAGCTGCGGCGCCAGGCCGCCGAGCTGCAGGCCGCCGACGCCAACAAGAGCCAGTTCCTCGCACTGCTGTCGCACGAGCTGCGCAATCCGCTCGCGCCGATCTCGAACGGCCTCACCGTGCTGAAGATGCGCGGCGACGCGCAGACCGCCGCGCGCACCCACGCGATGATGGAGCGCCAGATCGGCCAGCTGCGGCGCCTGATCGACGACCTCCTCGATGTGAGCCGCATCGACCGCGGCAAGCTCGAGCTGCATCGCGAGCGGGTAGCGGTCGACGCCGTGGTGCGCAACGCGATCGAGACGGCGAAGCCGGCGATCGAGGCCAAGCACCAGGAGCTCGCCGTGCGCTATGCGCCCGTCGCCCTGTACGTCGAGGGCGACGCGGTCCGGCTCGGCCAGGTGGTCGCCAACCTCCTGAACAACGCCGCCAAGTTCACGCCGCGCGGCGGGCGCATCGAGATCGTCACGCGCGCCGAGGACGCCCGGGCGGTGATCTCGGTGACGGACACCGGCATCGGCTTCGCCGCCGAGGACCGCGAGCGGATCTTCGAGATGTTCGTCCAGCTCGACGCGAGCCGCACCCAGGCCGCGGGCGGGCTCGGCCTCGGGCTCACCCTGGTCCGGTCGCTGGTGGCGATGCACGGCGGCGCCATCGAGGCGCAGAGCGACGGGCCGGGCCGGGGCGCCGCGTTCACCGTCCGGCTGCCGCTTTCCGAGGCGCCGGCCGCGGAGCACGAAGTGGCCGAGGCGTTGCCGGCGCGCCAGGCCCGGGGCCGCGTCATGGTGGTGGACGACAACGTGGATGCGGCCGATTCGCTCGCCGACATCCTCGGCATGGAGGGATTCGACGTGCGGGCCTGCTACGCGGGCGACGCGGCCCTCTCCCTCGCGCGCCAGTTCCGGCCGGAAGTCGCGTTCCTCGACCTCAACATGCCGGGCATCTCGGGCATCGAGCTTGCGAAGGCGCTGCGCGCGGAGCCGTGGGGCGGGCGGTTGCGCCTCGTGGCGCTGACCGGCATGGGGCAGAGGGCGGACCTCGAGGCCACGCGGGACGCGGGCTTCGCGGCGCACCTGACCAAGCCCGCTTCGCCGGCGGAAGTGATCCGGCTCGCAAGCGCCGTGGCGGAAGCCGCGGTGATCCCGCTGGATTCCGAGCGGCGCGCCTGAAAGCGCGCTGCTTCCCGCAGAATAGCGGCATGCCCGTCAAGCAGGAGCTCGGCGAAGGGCGCGTCCCGGTCAAGGTCTACACCGGCGAGATCGAGCCGCAAGCGCGCCAGCAGCTCGTCAACATCTCGAATCTCCCGATCGTCCACCACCACGTGGCCGCGATGCCGGACGTCCATCTCGGCATCGGCGCGACGGTCGGCGCCGTGATTCCGACCGTGAAGGCCATCATCCCGGCGGCAGTCGGGGTCGACATCGGCTGCGGCATGATCGCGAGCCGCCTGTCGCTCACCGGGAACGATCTCGACGAGAGGATCCTCGGGAAGGTGTTTTCGCAGGTGGAAAGGGACGTTCCGGTCGGCTTTAGCCAGCACGCCGATGCGAAGGCGCGCAGCCACGCGATCAAGCCGTTCCGCAAGGGGCTCGAGCGCATCCTCGGGAAGCATCCGGGGATCACGAAGCGCGTCGGCAAAAGCTCGAGCTGGGTGCTGCAGATGGGGAGCCTCGGCGGCGGCAACCACTTCATCGAGCTCTGCCTCGACGAGGCGAACGCGGTCTGGGTGATGCTGCATTCGGGAAGCCGCGGCATCGGCAACGCCATCGGCACGTACTTCATCGAGCTCGCGAAGAAGGACTTCGCGAGGAATTCGGCTGCCCTGCCCGACAAGGACCTGTCCTATTTCACCGAGGGGGCGCAGCACTTCGACGACTACGTGGAGGCGGTCGGCTGGGCGCAGGACTACGCGCGCGCCAACCGCGCCGAGATGATGGAGCTCGTGCTCGAGGCGCTGCGCCGGCACCTGCCGTCGTTCGCGGTGACGCGCGAGGCGGTGAACTGCCACCACAACTACGTCGAGCGCGAGCGCCACTACGGCCAGGACTTGTGGCTGACGCGCAAGGGCGCGATCCGCGCGCGCGAGGGCGAGCTCGGCATCATCCCCGGCAGCATGGGCGCGCGCAGCTACATCGTGCGCGGCAAAGGGAACGCCGAATCCTTCCATTCCTGCGCGCACGGCGCCGGACGAAGAATGAGCAGAAATGCCGCGAAGAAGCACTATTCTGTTTCTGATTTGATTCAACAAACCAAAGGTGTCGTGTGCCGGAAGGACGAGGGCGTCCTCGACGAAATACCGGGCGCGTACAAGGACATCGACGAGGTGATGGCGAACCAGTCCGACCTGGTCGAGGTCGTACATACGCTGAAGCAGGTCCTCTGCGTGAAAGGCTGACCATGGTTTCGAGACGAACCCTCCTGATCGCCACGCTCGCCACGCCGCTTTCCGGATGGGCGCAGGCGCCGCTGACCTGCGGCCGCCAGACGATCGCGCAGACCGAAGGGCCGTTCTTCACCCCGAACTCGCCGAAGCGCGCGTCGCTGCTCGAGAAAGGCGCGAGGGACGTCTTCGTGCTCTCCGGCCTGGTGCTCTCGCCGCAGTGCAAGCCGGTGGCGAACGCGCTCGTGGACCTGTGGCATTCCGACGAGAAGGGGGAGTACGACAACCAGGGCTTCCGCTACCGCGGGCACGTGTTCACGGACGCCCAGGGGCGCTACCGCTTCGAGACCATCGTGCCGGCGCTCTATCCCGGCCGCACGCGCCACTACCACGTGAAGGTGCAGGCGCCCGGCAAGCGCATCCTCACGACCCAGCTCTACTTCCCGGGCGAGCCGGCGAACCGCCGCGACGGCATCTACCGCCCGGAGCTCGAGATGAAGCTGGCGAAAGCCGAAGGCGCCTTCGACTTCGTCGTCGACGCCTGAGCTACTCGCCGTCCCAGTAGCCGCTCGCGGCGTCCTCGCGGCCGAGGTAGCGGAAGGATTCCGAGAGCACGCCGAACTTGCCGGAGTCCGGGTACTCGCAGATGTCGGGCTCGAGCTGGGTGCTCACGGCGAGCACCCGCAGCTCCGCCGCGCCGGTGTTGACGATCTGGTGCGCCGTTTCCTTACCGCCGGCCGGGCAGGCGATGACGTCGCCGGCGCGGATCTCGTAGCTCGCATCGCCGATGCGGACCTCGCCGGCGCCTTCGAGGACGTAGAACATCTCCTCGTTCACGTGGTGGCTGTGGAAGGGGTACGCGCGCTTGCCGGGGGCGATGGCCGTGACGTTGTAGCCGAGCTTCTTCGCGCCGAGGCGCTGCCCGAGCGCGCCCATGCGTGCGTCGAACTTCTCCGCCGCCGTGCCGTTCGGGCGCATCTGCGGCGGGCGCGGCAGGAGCTCCACCTCGTCGACGTTGAGAATCGGTCGCTGCGTCAGCAGCGCGGCTTTCGGATTGGCGCTCATGCCCGCTCCGCCAGCAAGATTCGGGCGCGCCGGGCTACCGGAGCAGGGCCTCCAGGATGCGCCGCTTCTCGGCGCAGCGCGGCTCGTCCCAGCAGGTGCGGTAGGTCTTCACCGGCGCGCCCTCCCGCAGGAGCCGGATCTCCCAGGGCTTGCCCATCAGCACCACGTGCACGTAGCTCGCGAAGGCTTCGGCGAAGTCGTCGTAGGGGTTGGTCGCGCCGTAGAGCGTGACGAAGCTCGTGCGCTCGAGCGCCTCGTAAGTGCCGAGCATCTGCGCCGCGGCGAGCTTCGGCCCGAAGTAGTACACGACGTCCTTGCGCTGCGGGAACGCGTCGTCGAACCGCGTCGCGTAGGTCTTCCGGTCGGGAGCGTGGCGCCACGAGAGGCGGAAGAAGGCGTAGCGGCGCGTCGAGCGCACCTGCGCGGGCTGCAGCCGCCAGGAGGGATGCACGTCCGCGCCGATCGCCATCATGTGGCCGAGCTCGTGGAGCAGGATGTACTGGATGGCGTGGCGGCGCGTGTCCTCGGCGGGCTCCCGGATCACCGCCTGCAGCGTCACCGGGCCGCCGGGCGCGAACGGCGAGCGCTCCTTCCAGGTGGCCCATTCGTTCGCGGTGCGCTGCAGCGCCGAGGGGTCGAGGACGACGAAGCCGGCGACCGCGCGATCCTCCGCATCCCGCACCTCGTCGAAGAAGCCGGTGCCGCCGAAGTCCTCGAGAAAGTGGATGCCGGCGAGCCGGTCCTTCAACGGGACCGTCACTTTCGCCGGCAGCCCCGCGAGCGCGTGGCGGACCTCCTCGAGGAACGTCGCATCGAGCCGGGCAGGTCGCGGCCGGTTCGCGATCCCGTTCGAGATGTTGTCGAGCTCGAGGTACTGGAGGACTTCGCGCGGCGCGGGGCCGATGCGCGCGGCGAGCGGCTGGCGCAGCGCCGGCGCCCAATAGGCGATGCCGCGAACCGGATGATCCGGGATCGCCCGCTGCGCGCAGGCCTTGTCCTCCCATCCGCAGGGCACCTGCGCCTGGGCGAGCGCATTGCCCGCGGCAAGCAGGAGGGCACACAGGGTGCGGCGCATGCCGCGGATTCTAGGTCAGCAACGCTCCAGCACCTGGAGCTCGAGGCACGCGGCGGTCTCGCCGTCGTCGTAGCCGAGCAGCGCGCAGAGGAGCCGCTCGAGCCCTTCGTCGGCGAGCGCATTCACCTTGAGGCGCGTGCGCAGCGCGAGGAACGCTGCGGGAATGCGCCACTGCTCGCCGGGAACCGCATAGAGCACGTACCGGACGTGCCCCTCGGCGCCGAGCGAGGCATCGAGCAGCGCCAGCACTTCCTCGCCGCGCACCAGCGCGCCGCGCGCCACGTGCGGGGCGAACTGCTCGTCCGGGATCGTTCCCGCCGGATCGTCGGCGTCGTCGTAGAAGAGGGCGAGCGGCCGGCGGCCCGACAGCAGGAGCTCGAGCTCCTGCCCGCGCTGGCCGGCGGCGGAAAGGTCGAGCGCCATCGCGCTATGCCGCGCGCCGGCGGCGCAGCACCGGCTCGATCTCGCTCGCCACCGCGGCGGCGCCGGTGAGGTCGCCCTGCACGATGCGGCAGCCCGCCTCGGCGAGGAAGTCGCGCTGCGCGACGTTCTGCACGCCCTTCGCCGCGACCTCGAACGCCAGCCCGCGCGCGAGCGTGATGAGCGCGCGCGCGAGGCTCGCGCGCTCGGCGTCGGCCGGCACGCCGGCGATCAGCTGCCGGTCGATGCAGACGGCGCTGACGCGCAGCCGCTGCAGCGCCGGCAGCGAGGCGTAGCCGGTGCCGAAGTCGTCAACCCCGAGGCGCACGCCGGTCGCGACCACGGCCTTCATCGCGGCCTCCAATGCCTCCGGGATCTCGCGCACCGCGGCCTCCGGAAGCTCGATGAGCAGCGACTCGCCGGGCAGGCCGCTGTCGCGCAGGGCCGCCTGCACCTGGTCGGCGAGGCCGCCGTGGCGCAGCTGGCGCGCAGTCACGTTCACCACCAGGGTGAGCGGGCCGATGCCGGCGTCGAGCCAGCGCCGCCCCTGGCGGCAGGCCTCGCGCAGCACGCGGGCGCCGATCGGCACGAGCAGGCCCGTGTCGTCGGCGAGGGGCAGGAAGGCCTCCGGCGCGAGCACGCCGAGGCGCGGATGGTTCCAGCGCAGCAGCGCCTCGACGCCGACCACCTGGCGCGTCGCGGCGTCCATGCGCGGCTGGTAGACGAGGAACAGCTCGTCGCGCTCGAGCGCGGCGCGCAGCTCCGCGGCCAGCGCGTCGGCCGCGGCCGCCTCCTCGCCGAGCGCGGCGGAGAAGAACTCGTAGCCGTTGCGGCCCCGGTGCTTGGCGCGGTACATGGCCGCGTCGGCGAGGCGCATCAGGGTGGGCACGTCCTCGCCGTCGGCCGGGACGCAGGCGATGCCGATGCTCGCGCCGGCGGCGACCTCCTCGCTGCCGGCCGGGATCGGGGCGCCCAGCTCGTAGACGAGCTTCTGCGCGACCGCCGCGGCCTCGCGCGGATCGGCGATGTCCTGCAGCAGCACGCAGAACTCGTCGCCGCCCAGGCGGGCGACGAAGTCGTCGCCGCGCACGGTGGCGCGCAGGCGGGCGGCGATCGCCTTGAGCAGGCCGTCGCCGACGTGGTGGCCGAGGCGGTCGTTGATCTGCTTGAAGTTGTCCAGGTCGATGAACAGGAACGCGGCGTTCTTGCCGTGGCGCCGCGCGTGCGCGACGGCCTCGCGCGCGCGGTCGGCGAACATCGCGCGGTTCGGCAGGCCGGTGAGCGGGTCGTGGTGGGCGAGGAACTCCAGGCGCTGCGCATCCTGCTGCAGCTGGATCGCCGCGAAGCGCAGGTCTTCCTGCGCGCGCTTGAGCGGCGTGACGTCGTTGCCGAGGAGGTAGAAGCCGAGCACGCGCCCGTCCGCGTCGATCTGAGGCACGAGCGAGACCTGCAGGGTGCGCTCGCGCACGCCCGTGGCGGCGGGCAGCTCGAACTCCGTTTCCTCGCCGGCGAGGACGCGCCGGATGTGGCCCTGCAGCGTCGCGTAGGCCTCGGCGCCGAACACTTCCGCCACCGTGCGCCCGCCCAGCGCCTCGGGCGCGACGCCGAGCCATTCGCCGTAGATGCGGTTGCCGTACTGGAAGCGCTCGCGGTCGTCGACGAACCCGATCAGCGCCGGGACGTTGTCCGCGATGAGGCGCATGCGCTCCTCGCTCTTGCGCAGCGCGTTCTCCGCGGCGGCGATGCGCTGCAGGGCGCGCTGCGCCATCAGCACCGCCGAGATGACGAGAGAGACCCCGGCGGCGAGGAGGAAATGGACCAGCAGCTCGCGCGTCCACACGTCGGAGCCCGCGACGTACTCGCGCGCGGCGCCGAAGAGCTCCATCCCCGCCACCACGAGGACGGCGAGCGCGCCGGCGATGATGACCAGGGGTGCGGCGAGAGGAAGGAGGCGCGGGCGGGCCCGGCCGGGCAGTCGCATGGAAGAGGCATTATCGTGCGCCCGGTCGGCGCGCGCTGTAGTGCAAGGCCGCAGCCCCGTGTCGCGTGTGCGCTACGTCTGCCATAATTGCGCCCCTATGACCTACGTCGTCACCGAAGACTGCATCAAGTGCAAGCACATGGACTGCGTGGAAGTCTGCCCCGTGGACTGCTTCTACGAGGGGGACAACATGCTCGTCATCCATCCGGACGAGTGCATCGACTGCGGCGTGTGCGAGCCGGAATGCCCGCCCAAGGCGATCCTGCCGGACTCCGACGGCAAGGCCGAAAGGTGGCTCAAGCTGAACGCGGAGTTCGCCGTGAAGTGGCCCAACATCACCCGCAAGGGGACGCCGCCCCCGGACGCCGATGCCTGGAAGGAAGTGCCGGGCAAGTTCGAGAAATATTTCAGCCCGGAGCCCGGCAAGGGGGAATAACCGTTCCCCGGGGCCTGTCTAACGTCGCATGAGATCGAAACTTCTCCTTCTCGCGGCGGCGGCCCTCGCCGGTTGCGCCTCCTTCCAGCCCCTCGAGCCGGGCAAGGCCCGCCTCGCCGACGTGGAAGCCCGTTTCGGCAAGCCGCTCGAGCGCGTCGCGCTGCCCGACGGCGGCAGCCGGACCTTCTATTCGACCCTGCCCGAGGGGCGCGAGAACTTCGCGGTCACGGCCGGCGCCGATGGCGTGGTGCGCGAGATCCGGCAGCAGCTCACCTGGGACAGCATCAAGCGGATCACGCCCAACGCGACGAGCGCGAAGGACCTGCGCGAGCTGCTCGGCCCGCCGTTCCGCGTGGTGCGCATGGAGCGCCAGCAGCGCGACGTGTGGGAGTACCCGTGGCGCCTCTCGGAAGACCGCCGGATCCTCTGGGTCCAGGTCTCGTACGACGGGACGGTGCGCGAGGTGATCGAGATGCACGACTACGAGTCCGACCCGCCCAGCGGCCCCAAGGACTGAGAAGCAGGGACTAGAGCTGCCGGCGCAGCTCGGTCTTCAGCACTTTCCCGTAGTTGTTCTTCGGCAGCGCCTCGACGAAGCGGTACTCGCGTGGGCGCTTGAATCTTGCGATATTGCTTTTACACAAGTCATCCAGGTCGGCAGTGGAGACGGGTGACCTGAGGACGAGAAAAGCCACCACCTC
>DASZQH010000331.1:0-3707 GCA_035549805.1 Burkholderiales bacterium | reverse complement strand
GCTGGCGTTCACGCTCGCGAACGGCAAGGAGTACGTGAAGGCGGCGCTGTCGCGCGGCCTGGACGTCGACGCCTTCGCCCGGCGCCTCTCGTTCTTCTTCGGCGTGGGGATGAACTTCTACCTGGAGGTGGCGAAGCTGCGTGCCGCACGCCTCCTCTGGTGGCGCATCATGCGCGAGTTCGAGCCCAGGGATCCGCGCTCCTCGATGCTGCGGATGCACTGCCAGACTTCCGGCTGGTCCCTCACCGAGCAGGACCCGTACAACAACATCGCGCGCACCACGGTCGAGGCGCTGGCGGCCGTATTCGGCGGCACCCAGTCCCTGCATACCAACTCGTTCGACGAGGCGATCGCGCTGCCGAGCGACTTCGCGGCGCGCATCGCGCGCAACACCCAGCTCATCCTCCAGGAGGAGACCGGCGTGCCGGGCGTGATCGACCCCTGGGCGGGCTCGTACATGATGGAGCGCCTGACGCACGACATGGCCGAGGCGGCATGGAAGATCATCGGCGAGGTCGACGGCCGGGGCGGCATGGTGAAGGCGATCGACTCCGGATGGGCGAAGCTGCAGGTGGAGGGCTGCGCCGCGGAGAAGCAGGCACGCATCGACCGCGGCCAGGACGTGATCGTCGGCGTGAACAAGTACCCGCCGCCCGAGGCGCAGCCCGTCCCGGCGCGCGAGATCGACAACGTGGCGGTACGCGAGGCGCAGATCGCCCGCCTGAAGTCGCTGCGCGAAAAGCGCGACGCGAGGAAGGTGGAAGAAGCGCTGAAGGCGCTCGGCGCCGCCGCGACATCCGGACAGGGCAACCTCCTCGAGCTCGCGGTGCAGGCCATGCGCGCGCGGGCGACGGTCGGCGAGGTGTCCTCGGCCCTCGAAGCGGTCTGGGGCCGGCACCAGGCGCGCAGCCAGGGCATCGCGGGCGTATACGGGGCCTCGTTCTCCGATGACGGCGCCTGGCGCGCGATCCAGCAGGACGTCGAGCGCTTCGCCCGGGAGGAAGGCCGCCGGCCGCGCCTGATGGTCGCGAAGCTCGGCCAGGACGGGCACGACCGCGGCGCGAAGGTCGTGGCGAGCGCGTTCGCGGACCTCGGCTTCGACGTCGACATCGGCCCCCTCTTCCAGACTCCCGAGGAGGCGGCTCGCCAGGCGGTGGAGAACGACGTGCATGCGATCGGCATCTCGACGCTCGCCGCCGGCCACAAGACCCTCGTGCCGGCTCTGGTCGAGGCGCTGCGCAGGAGCGGCGCGCCCGACATCACGGTCTTCGTCGGCGGCGTCGTCCCGGCGCAGGACTACGACTATTTGAAGGGCGCCGGCGTGCGCGGCATCTTCGGTCCCGGCACGCCGATCCCCGAGGCGGCGCGCAGCGTGATCGCCGCGATCCGCGAAGCGCGGAGGAAGTAGCTTCGTGACGGAGGAAGACCAGGCGCTGGTGGACGGCGTGCGCGCGGGCGAGCGCCGCGCGCTCGCCCGGGCCATCACGCTCCTCGAGTCGACGCACCCCGAGCACCGCGCGCGCGCGGAGGCGGTGCTGGAAGCGCTGCACGGGCACGCCGGCCGCTCGCTGCGCATCGCGATCTCCGGGCCGCCCGGCGTGGGCAAGTCGACTTTCATCGAGTCGCTCGGGCTGCACGTCCTCTCCCTCGGGCATCGGCTGGCCGTGCTGGCCATCGACCCCTCGAGCGGCCGCACCGGCGGCGCGATCCTCGGCGACAAGACGCGCATGGAGCAGCTCTCGCGGGATGAGCGTGCCTTCATCCGCCCCTCGCCCGCCGGGGCGTCGCTGGGCGGCGTGGCCGAGCGCACCCGGGAGGCCATCATCGTCTGCGAAGCGGCCGGCTACGACGTGATCGTCGTCGAGACGGTCGGCGTCGGGCAGTCACAGACCGCCGCCGCCGGGATGGTCGACGCCTTCGTGCTGATGCAGCTGCCGAACGCCGGCGACGACCTGCAGGCGCTGAAGAAGGGCATCGTCGAGCTCGCGGACCTCTTCGTGGTCAACAAGGCCGACCTCGACGCCGCCGCGGCACGCGCCGCGGCGGGCCACATCGAGATGGCGCTGGGCCTGCTGCGCCCGTCCGTTCCGCAGTGGCGCCCGCCGGTGCTGCTGGCCTCCGGCCTGAGCGGCAGCGGGATCGCCGAATTCTGGGAAGCCGTGCGCCGCTACGAGCGGGCGATGCGCGAATGCGGCGAGTTCGAGGCGCGCCGGCGACGCCAGGCGCTCGAGTGGATGTGGGCGCTCATCGATTCGGGGCTGCGGGAGGGGTTCCGCCGTCACCCGGCGGTGGAGCGCCAGGTCGACGGCCTCGGCGATGCCGTCCGGGACGGGCGAACCACGCCGGTCGCCGCCGCGGCAATCCTGCTCCGCGCCGCGAAGGAGCCCTAGCCGGGCCTCGCGGCTTCCCTCCGCGCGAAGGCAACGATCTCGGGCGGCGCCTGGACCAGCTCGATCAGGACGCCTTCCCCGCCGATGGGAAACGCCGAGTCGCCCTTGGGATGGATGAAGCAGATGTCGTGGCCGGCCGCGCCCTTGCGGATGCCGCCGGGCGCAAAACGCACGCCTTGCGCGCCCAGCCAATCGACGGCCGCATGCAGGTCGTCCACCCAGAATCCGACGTGGTTGAGCGGCGGCACGTGGACCGCGGGCTTGCGGCCGGCGTCGAGAGGCTGCATCAGGTCGATCTCGCAGCGCATGGCGCCGCTGCCCGCCGCCGCTATATCCTCGTCGACGTTCTCGCTCTCGCTGCGATAGCTGCCTTCCACGCGCAGCCCGAGCAGGTCCACCCACAGCCTACGCAGGTTCGCCTTGTCGGCCGCCCCCAGGGCGACCTGCTGCACCCCGAGGATGCGGAAGGGCCGCGTCAACTGACGGCCGCCTCTTCCCTCACCCGGCTGGCAGTGGCGGCCGCGGCTGCCGGCACGCGCCCGCCCTCCGCGTCGCCGCTCGTCGCGATGCCGTTCTCCGCCGCCACGATGCACGCGCGCAGGCGCGCCGCCATCACGCGCACGTTCGGCTCGAGGACCATGCTGTCGTGCGTGCCGGGCACTTCGTGGACGTCGATGGCGGGGACGTGCTGGCCCCAGCCGTTGTCGTGGAAGACGAATTGCAGGTTGTGGTCCAGCACGCGCCCGTTGCCGAGGTCGTAGGCCTTGTCCAGGCGCGGCCGGAAGAGCTCGATCTTCCCCGGGTAGGGCTTGGGCCGGTAGCGGGCGAACGCAGTGCGGAACGCGGCCTCGATGGCGGCGTTCTGCAGCTCGTAGGGCTTCTGCCCGGCGTCGCCCTGCCCGGCGCGCGCGGCTGCCTGCTCGCGGCGCCAGCGCAGGTGGTTCTCGACCGCGTCGTAAAGGTACCGCGGGCCCTTGCGGCGCAGGCGCTGCGCGTGCACGCGCAGCTTGTCCGCGCGCGTCATCACCGGGCCGCCCGGCAGGTTCGAGTCGAGCATGACGAGCAGGGCCGTTTCCTCGCCTTCCGCGAGGAGCTGTTGCGCCATCTCGTAGGCCGTGATGCCGCCGCCCGAGAATCCGCCCAGGAGGTACGGCCCGTGCGGCTGGATGGTGCGCAGCTCCTTGATGTAGTCGCGCGCCATGTCCTCGAAGGTGTCGTGCGGCGCCTGGTCGCCGTACAGGCCGCGCGCCTGCAGGCCGTAGAACGGCCGGTCGGTGCCGAGGAGGTGCGCGAGGTGGCGCAGGTTGAGCACGTTGC
>DASZQH010000330.1:0-32452 GCA_035549805.1 Burkholderiales bacterium | reverse complement strand
GTACTCGGCTTCCTTCTGGAACGGCTCCCAGACGGTTTCGTAGCCGACGAACCCCTTGTCGTTCGCCGGCTTCTGGCGCGTGATCACGAAACGCGCCTTGCCGTCCGGAACCTTGACGGGGGACGCGGGTTTCTTTTCCTCGCTCATGGACTCACCTCCCTCTCAAACCGCTCGCATGCGCGACGGGTCGACATCCGGGCCCGCGATGATCGCCCCGCCCGCCCTGGTCTCTTCGTCGGTGGCGTCGCGCACGCTCAGGATCTCGAGCGTGAAGACGACCTGCCTGCCGCACAGGGGATTGTTGCCGTCGACCGTCAGCGTCTCGGCATCCATCCGCGTCACGAGGAAGCTGCGGGTCTGGCCGCGCGCGTTTTCCATCAGGATGGAGGTGCCGATCTGGCGATATTCCTCGGGGACGTTCTCGAGGCGGTCGGTCACCACCAGCGACTCGTCCCGGGCCCCGAAGATCCGATCGCCGTCGATCGGCACTTCGATGACCTCGCCTGCGGACTTGCCCTCCAGCGCCGCGTGGACCGAAGGGGCGAGGATCTCGTTGTGGCCGTGGACGTAGCCGAGCGGGAACTCGACCCGGGTGAGGACGTGCCCCGACTTCCTGTCCGTCACCCTGTAGGTGAGCTCGACGAACTTGCCGTCCTGGATCTTTTCAGAAGATGGAAGCACCGAAGATCCTGATCTTGTCGTTTTCATAGCCGAGGACCAGTCGGCCAAGCCATTCGCCCTGCTTCTTCGTGCTCCGCTGCCGGTAAAGCACCGTCACGTGCTCGCCGCGGCGGATGATGCCGAGCGAGTCGATCTCCTCGGACAGGTTCCGCGCCAGCTCGCTGTTGGCGAACTGGTGGTTCGCGGCGACCTGGTCCATGGCGAGTGCCAGGGAGCGGGAAAAGTTCTTCGCGAACTCTCCGTACTTGCCTTCGTTCGAGGACCTGACGAGGTCGCGCCACAGCGGGTCGGCGATGGCGAAGATCTCCTGGTCGGTCTTTTCGATGATGTTCAACCGGCTACTTCTCGTCCGCCACCAGGTGGTAGCAGGGCGCCTTCTCCATGGTGTATTCGCCGGTTTTCGGATCGCGGCGCGAAACGGTCAGCACGTGCCAGTTCTCGTCGTCCACCTTCATGGCGTCGCCCCGGTAGTAGTAGCCCGGCCAGCGGGTCTCCTTGCGGAACAGGGTGTGCTGCGTGACGCACTCCGCGGCGCGGTGACGGTGCTTCAGCTCCCACGCGCGCAGCAGCTCGTGGATGTCCTTCGCCGCCAGGCTCTCGAGGTCCTCCTCCATGACCTTCAGCTTCTTCAGGCCGATGTTCAGGAGCTTCTCGTTGGTCATGTAGCTCACGGTCACGCCGCCGCAGTACTCGTCCATCAGCTTCTGCAGGCGGTCCAGGCCCTGCTTGGGATTGATGTAGTGCGGGTTGACGTCGCCCGCCACGATCGCGTTGCGGTAGGTCCTGTAGTGCTCGAGGGGCTTGTAGATTTCCTTGCGGCGACCCTCGATCTGCTCGTCGGAGACGACGATGCCTTCGCCCTTGCCGTCGTCGATGTACTTGCAGGCGGCCTTCGCGGCGAGGCGGCCTTCGGTGAACGAGCCCGACGAGAACGCGTGCGGCGTGCCGCCGACCGCGTCGCCGGCGCCGAACAGGCCCTCGATCGTCGTCATGCGGTTGTAGCCCCAGAAATACTCGGGCGGGGAAACGTCCTCGGGGCCCGAGCACCAGGCGCCGGAGCCGGTCGCGTGCGAGCCCATGACGTAGGGCTCGGAGGTGGTCAGCTCGGGATTCTCGTTCTTGGGATCGACGTCGGTGGCGGCCCACAGCACCGCCTGGCCGACCGTCATGCCGAGGAAGTTCTCCCAGCCGACCTCCTCCAGGTGCGGGTCCTGGAAGGCGCGCATGGTCACCATGTGGATGGGGCCGCGCCCGGCGTTCACCTCCTGGATGATGCAGTGGTTGCGCAGGCAGGTCGGGATCGGCCGGTGGGTCAGGTGCGAAGCTTCCGGGTCGAGGTATTCCTTGCCGACCAGCTTCTGCAGCTCGGGGAACCACTTGGACTCGTACTCCTCGCCCAGGCAGTTCTGCGTGTAGGTCTTCAGGTGCAGGAAGTAGGCGCCGACCGGGCCGTAGCCGTCCTTGAAGCGCGCCAGCACGATGCGGTTCTCCATCTGCGTCATCTTGGCGCCGGCGTTGATCAGCAGGCCGTACGCGGACGCGGACGACCAGGGCGCGTACCAGGTGCGGCCGGACCCTTCGCCCACCGAGCGCGGCTTGAAGATGTTCGAGGCGCCGCCCGCTGCGCAGATCACTGTCTTCGACTTGAAGACGTGGTAGTTGCCCGTGCGCACGTTGAAGCCCACGGCGCCGGCCACCCGGTTCTCCCTGCTGTCGTCCATCAGCAGGTGGGTGACGCAGATGCGGTTGAAGACCTTGTCGGCCGATTTCTTGGCGGCCTCGGCCACGATGGGCTTGTAGGACTCGCCGTGGATCATGATCTGCCATCGACCCTCGCGCAGGTAGCGCCCGGTCTTCGGGTCCTTCATGATCGGCAGGCCCCACTCCTCGAACTGGTGCACCGTCGAGTCGACGTGGCGGGCCATGTCGAACAGCAGGTCTTCCCGCACCATTCCCATCAGGTCGATGCGGGCATAGCGGACGTGGTCCTCGGGCTTGTTCTCGCCCCAGCGGGTGCCCATGTAGCAGTTGATGGCGTACAGGCCCTGGGCGACCGCGCCCGAGCGGTCGATGTTGGCCTTCTCGGCGATGACGATCTTCTTGTCCTGGCCCCAGTACCTCGCTTCCCAGGCGGCACCGGTGCCGCCCAGGCCGGCACCCACGACCAGAACGTCGATGCCGTCCTCGATGATCGTTGCGTGGCCCATCAGTAGTACACGCCTTTCTTCATCTTGAGGCCCGCGGCCTGGAGCGTGTGCAGGTCGCCGTCATCCAGGCGGATGTATTTCGGCTCGCTGTACAGGAGCTGGCTGTCGCGCATCTCCCTGCTGGGCGCCGGCACGTCCGCGAGCTTGGGAATCGCCGTCCCCCAGGGCTTGGTGGTGATGGGCGAAAGGAAGTTCTTCTCGGTGCCGTTGCGGAACTTGATCTTCCAGGCGATCGTGCCTTTCCTTTCGTCGCGGTCGACGCGAACGCTGTGGCCCAGCGGCGCGAAGTCGGCATAGCCGCGCACGTCGATCGCGTGCTGCGGGCAGGCCTTCACGCAGGAGTAGCACTCCCAGCACATGCTCGGCTCGATGTTGTAGGCGCGGCGATACGTCTCGTCGATGTGCATGATGTCGGAGGGACAGATGTCGACGCAGTGTCCGCATCCGTCGCACCTCGTCATGTAGACAAAGGTAGGCATGGGGTCGGTCCTAGTAGTGGCGGGGTGCTTCGCGCTTGATGCCGAGACCCATGTCCATGGGGGCCTCGCGCAACAGCTCCATCGAGTGCCGCTTCTGCTGCTCGGGATCGTCGCGGCTCAGCGTGGGCAGGTTCTCGACCGTGCCGTCCGCCCTGGAGACTCTCTTCTCGAACGCCGCCGCCGGCTTGAAGAACATGTGCGCGAACTTGGACCACGGCACGCCGGCGAACAGCACCGTGGTGGCGAGGATGTACAGGCCGAACAGCACGCCCGCGCCGCCGCCGGCCGCGGCCCAGGCGAGGCCGAGCGTCGCGCTGGCGAGCATCGACAGGATGAACAGGTCCGCCTTCACGATGCGGAACGGCGAGCGGCCCTCGGCGGCGACGTCGACGCGGATGAAGAACCAGAACCAGTAGCCGCCGACGCACACCATCGCCGCGCCGAGCCACCAGAGCCTGACCATCAGGCCCGCCTTCTCCGGATTGAACACGAGAAAGGCGGTGGCGACCACGTAGAGGATGAAGCCGTACATGCCGAGCAGGTGCGCGATGCGCCGGCGCGGGTTGCAGAACTCGCCCGAGGCGAGCACGTCGACCACGGCGGTCTTCACCGCGATGGACACGAGCTCGCCGCCGCCGACAGGCTTTCCCTTCTTCTTTCTGAAGTTATCGAAAAAATATCTGGCGCTGCCCTTGTGCACGACGTCGAACAGCGTGCCGGCCGCCACCAGCACGGCCATGAGGATGACGAAGCCCTGCATGACGGCAGGCGACATGGATCCCGAGAGCGACGCAAATGGATTGATTTCGAACATGCTTTCCTCCCCGCGGCGCGATTCTAAGCGCGCCGCGGCGCGCCTCGGCGCTGATCTTGGCTATGCGCCCATAGAGGCTTTGAATACTCGGCCATGCTAGGCTCGCGGCGGTGAAGCTGCTGCTCGCCCTGCTGCTGGCCGTCGCGCCCCCCGCGCATGCCGAGGTCCCCGGCTGGTTCGCCGAGACGTTCCTCGACGTGCGCGAGGACGTCGCCGAGGCGGCGAAGGACGGCAAGCGGCTGATGCTCTATTTCTGGCTCGAGGGCTGCCCTTACTGCAGGCAGCTCGAGGAGACCACCTTCCGCGACCCGGAGGTGGTGCGGCGCATGAAAAGCGGATTCGTCGCCGTCGCCCTCAACGTCCGCGGCGACCGGGAAGTCACCTGGACCGACGGCCGCAAGATGAGCGAGAAGGCGCTTACCCGGTTCCTCGAGGTGCGGGGCACCCCGACGCTCATCGTCTTCGACGAGCGGGGGCGGGTCGTCGAGCGCATCGGCGGCTACGTCGCACCGCCGGGATTCATGGCGCTTCTCGATAAGGCTACAGTGAAAGTACCTGGAAGCGCATCGTCTCCAGATCGCCCAGCGCCCAGGTAGCCGGCGCGGCGAGGCCGGCGACGGTGCCGGGGTTGACCAGCCAGCTCTTGCCGCCCTTGACGTTCGCGACCTGCCGGATGCCTGCCTCGTGCGAGTGCCCGCAGCAGACGAGGTCCCATTCCCCGGTGCACGCCATCGCGTAGCCGTACTCCGGGTAGTGCACGACGAAGACGCGGCGCCCGCCGAGCTCGAGGCGCGCATCCGGGCCGTGGTAGGCGAGCTTGCCGGCGCTTTCGCGCGCCCAGCGCGAGAGCGAGACCGCGTCGCCGAGGTTGTTGCCGTGGATGACGTGCATCGGCAGCCCGGCGGCCAGCGCGCCGCGCAGCGTCTGCGTGCCGATGACGTCGCCGCAATGGATGACCGCCTCGGCCCCCTGCGCGGCGGCTTCCCGCACGGCGGCCGCGAGGGGCTCCGCGCGATCATGGCTGTCCGAGACGATGCAGATCTTCATGGAGCGGATGGTAGCTTATGACCCAATCAGATCAATTCGCTGGCCGCGCCGCGGGGGCGAGGGGACAATGCCGCGTTCCCGGATGAAGATCAAGACCACCACCTGCTACATGTGCGCGTGCCGCTGCGGCATCCGCGTGCACCTGGACGAAAGCAAGGACTCGAAGGACGGCCGCCCGGTCGTGCGCTATATCGAGGGCAATCCCGAGCACCCGCTCAACAAGGGCGTGATCTGCGCCAAGGGCGCGAGCGGGATCATGAAGCAGAACTCCCCCGCGCGCCTCACCCGGCCGCTGCGGCGCAAGGCGGGAAGCGAGCGCGGCGCCGGCGAGTTCGAGCCGATCAGCTGGGAAGAGGCCTTCTCGATTCTCGAGAAAAGGCTCTCTTCCATCAGGCAAAGCGACCCGAAGAAATTCGCCCTGTTCACCGGCCGCGACCAGATGCAGGCGCTCACCGGCCTCTTCGCGCGCCAGTTCGGCACGCCGAACTACGCCGCGCACGGCGGCTTCTGCTCCGTGAACATGGCCGCCGGCATGATCTACACCATCGGCGGGTCGTTCTGGGAGTTCGGCGGGCCGGACCTGGAGCGCGCGAAGCTCTTCGTCATGCTCGGCACGGCGGAGGACCATCACTCCAACCCGCTCAAGATCGCGATCTCGAAGTTCAAGCGCCGCGGCGGGCGGTTCGTGTCGATCAATCCGGTGCGCACCGGCTACTCGGCGATCGCCGACGAGTGGGTGCCGATCCGCCCCGGCACCGACGGCGCGCTGCTCCTCGCGCTCGCCGCCGAGATCGTCGCGCAGGGCCTCTACGACCGCCCGTTCGTCGCGCGCTACACGAACGGCGGCCAGCTCGTGGTCGCGGACCGCGACTCGCCGCGCCACGGGCTGCTCGCCGAGGACGAGGACGCCGATCCGCTCAACCCGCTCTATCCGCAGAACAAGCTGTGGTGGGACCGGCATTCCGGCCGCGCGGTGCCCAGCCACACGCCCGAGGCCGACCCGGCGCTGTTCGGTCGCTTCACGCTTGCCGACGGCACGCGCGTGCAGCCCGCGTTCCAGCTCCTCGCCGACCGGCTCGCGCCGCACACGGCGGAGTGGGCGGAGGAGATCACCGGCATCCCGGCGGCCACCATCCGCAGGCTTGCGCACGAGATGGGCATCACGGCGCGCGACGAGAAGATCGAGCTGCCGATCGCCTGGACCGACTGCTGGGGCGGGGAGCACCAGAGCGTGACCGGCAACCCGGTCGCGTTCCATGCGATGCGCGGCCTCGCCGCGCACTCCAACGGCTTTCACACCGTGCGCACGCTCGGCATCCTGATGAGCCTGCTCGGCACCATCGACCGCCCGGGGGGGTTCCTGCACAAGGCGCCGTTCCCGCGCGCCATCCCGCCCTCGGCGAAGACGCCGACCGGCCCGGAGGGCGTGCAGCCGGGCCAGCCGCTCAAAGGGCTGGCGCTCGGCTGGCCCGGCTCTCCCGAAGACCTGTTCGTCGACGCCGACGGCGGCCCGGTACGCATCGACAAGGGCTTCTCCTGGGAGCACCCGCTCTCGGTGCACGGCGTCATGCACAGCGTGATCACCAACGCGTGGCGCGGCGACCCGTACCGCCTCGACACGCTGCTCATCTTCATGGCGAACATGGCCTGGAACTCGACCATGAACACGACCGAGGTGCGCCGCATGCTGAACGACCGCGACGCCGGCGGGGAGTACAAGATCCCGTTCCTCGTCGTGTGCGACGCGTTCCAGTCGGAGATGACCGCGTTCGCGGACCTGGTGCTGCCGGACACCACCTACCTCGAGCGCCACGACGTGATGTCGATCCTCGACCGGCCGATCTCCGAGTTCGACGGGCCGGCCGACTCGGTGCGCGTCCCGGTGCTGCCGCCGGCGGGCGAGTGCAAGCCGTTCCAGGAAGTGCTGATCGAGCTGGGCAGCCGCCTGCGCCTTCCCGCGTTCACGAACGAGAAAGGCGAGAGGAAGTACAGGGATTACCCCGACTTCATCATCCGTCACGAAACGGAACCGGGCTCCGGGATCGGCTTCCTCGGCGGCTGGCGCGGCGCGAACGGCGACAAGGCGTTGCGCGGCGAGCCCAATCCGAAGCAGTGGGAGAAGTACGCCGAGAACAACTGCGTGTTCCACTACCCGATGCCGCCGTCCTACCACTACATGCGCAACTGGAACCGCGGCTACATGGAATGGGCGCAGCGGAACCGCCTGCGCCGCTGGGGCGAGCCGATCCTCGTGCATCTCTATTCCGAGGTGCTGCAGCGCTTTCGCCTCGCCGCGCAGGGCAAGTGGCCGGGCCGGCGCCCGCCGGAGAAGGATCGCGCAAGGATCGAGAGGTTCTTCGATCCTCTGCCTTTCTACTACGCGCCGCTGGAGCACGAGGCCACCGACCTGAAGAAGTACCCGCTCGCCGCGATCACCCAGCGGCCGATGGCGATGTACCACTCGTGGGACTCGCAGAACGCCTGGCTGCGCCAGATCCACGCGCACAACTACCTGTTCGTGAACCCGGGCACCGCCCTCGACCAGGGCATACGCGACGGCGCATGGCTCTGGGTGGAGTCGCCTTGGGGCCGCGTGCGCTGCATGGGTCGCCACAGCGAAGCCGTCGAGCCCGGCACCGTGTGGACGTGGAACGCGATCGGCAAGTCGCCGGGCGCCTGGGCGCTCGCGCCGGAGGCGAACGAGTTCACGCGCGGCTTCATCCTGAACCATCTCATCGCCGACGAGCTGCCCGATGGCCGCTCCAACTCCGATCCCGTCACCGGCCAGGCCGGGTGGTATGACGTGAGGGTGCGCATCTATCCCGACGGGCAAATGCATTGATGGAAACCAAAAAGCAGCTGGCGCTCGTCATCGACCTCAACGTGTGCGTGGGCTGCCATGCCTGCGTGACGAGCTGCAAGGAATGGAATACGCAGGGCGCGGCGGGGCCGCTCACCGACCAGAATCCATACGGCGCCGATCCCTCCGGGACGTTCTTCAACCGCGTGCAGACCTTCGAGGTCGGCGTGTATCCGAAGACCGAGACGGTGCACTTCCCGAAGTCGTGCCTGCACTGCGAGGATCCGCCGTGCGTGCCGGTGTGCCCGACCGGCGCGAGCTACAAGCGCGCCGAGGACGGCATCGTCCTGGTCGACTACGACAAGTGCATCGGCTGCAAGTACTGCGCGTGGGCCTGCCCCTACGGCGCGCGCGAGATCGACGAGTCGCAGAAGGTGATGAAGAAGTGCACGCTGTGCGTCGACCGGATCTACGACGAGAAGCTGCCCGAGCGCGAGAGGAAGCCCGCCTGCGTGCTCGCCTGCCCGACC
Source organism: Burkholderiales bacterium (assembly GCA_035549805.1). Taxonomy (GTDB): domain Bacteria; phylum Pseudomonadota; class Gammaproteobacteria; order Burkholderiales; family SG8-39; genus SCGC-AG-212-J23. Next base: position 23,894 of record DASZQH010000330.1, on the reverse strand, counting down.
AGCGCGCGCATCTTCGGCGACGTCCACGACCCGGAATCCGAGGCCTCGCGCGCGATCCGCGAGCAGGGCGGCTATGCGCTGATGCCCGAGTGGGCCACCCAGCCGGCGAACCACTACCTGCCGCGGCGCAAGACCGCGCTGCGCGTGGATCCGCAGGAGCTGCAGCGCCAGGACAACCCGCTCAAGGTCGACGGCAGGCTGCCGCCCCCGGCGACCAGCGACCCGGCGCTCGACGACGTCACGAGCTGGTAGGCGATGCGCCCGGCCTGGTCGGTGCTGCTGCTCACCACGCTCATTGGCGCGGGGCAGGGCTTGTTTCTCGCGCTGTTCGCATCCGACCTGCTTTTCGATCCCCAATTGAGGTTCATCCTGTGGGGGGCGGCGATTTCCCTTGCCCTGCTGGCCGCGGGCCTGCTCGCCTCCTTCTTCCATCTCGGGCATCCGGAGCGCGCGTGGCGCAGCGCCGCGATGTGGCGCACCTCGTGGCTCTCCCGCGAGGTCATCGCGCTCCCGCTCTTCATGGGGTTGGTGTTCCTGTACGGATTGTTCGCCTACCTCGGAAGAGAAAGTCTCGTCATCGGGATCCTGGCAACGGCGGCCTGCGTGGCGCTCTTCATCTGCACGGGGATGATCTATGCGTGCCTGAAGTTCCTGCAGGAGTGGCATACGCCGCTCACGGTGGTGAACTACACGATGCTCGGCACCGCTTCCGGCCTTACAGCCGCCGCGGCGCTCTCCGCGTGGCTGCAGCCCGCTCTGTCGCGGCCCTTCGCGCTCGCCGCCCTCGTCGCGGGCGCGCTCGCCTACCTGCTGCGGCTCGCGTCCCTCTCGCGCAACACGCGCCTGCGCCCGAAGTCGACGCTCGCGAGCGCGATCGGCGTGAAGCATCCGCGCATCGTGCAGATCGCGCAGGGCGCGATGGGCGGCTCGTTCAACACGCGCGAGTTCTTCCACGGCCGGCCGCGGGAAGTCGTGCGCGCGGTCCGCTGGGGGCTCCTGGCGCTCGTGTTCCCGGTTCCCGCCCTGTTCCTGATCTTTTCCTCTTCCCCGGCCATGCTGCTCGCGGCGTTCCTCGCGCAGTTCGCGGGAATGCTCGCCGAGCGCTGGTACTTCTTCGCCGAAGCCCGGCATCCGCAGAACCTCTACTACCAGGCCATCGCCTGAGAAAAGGGGTCCGACCCCTTTTCAGTTGGCGCCGAGGTGCGCGCCGATGAAGGCGGCGCTGCGCCGCATGGCGTCCTGCGCCGCCAGGTCGTCGGCGAGCGTGCGGACCTCGGGCGGGCGGAAGTCGAAGCCGCGGCCCACGCCCGGGTAGACGATCAGGCGCGCGTCGCGCTTCTTCCGCCGCAGGGATTCGATGCCGGTGACGATCGGCCGCACGCGCTGGTACTGCTCGCGCTCACCGAGGAAGACGAGCACCGGCATGCGCAGCGCGTCCACTTCCGGCGCGTACTGGTAGACCTGCATCGCCTCGGGCGCATTGGGGTCCTGCCAGTGCGGGTAGTAGGAGACGTAGCACGCCACTTTCGCCTGCCGCTCCTTCGTGACCACCGCTTTGAGCGAGTAGTAGCCGCCGCGCGTGTGCGACACCACGCAGGTCTTCGCCTGGCCGCGCGCCTCGGGGAGCGCGAGCGCAAAGTCGATCGCGCGCGCGGCGTCCTCCTCGAGCGCCGGATCGTGGCGTACCGGCATCTTGTCGATGAAGCGGCCGCTGAAGAGGTCCGGCACGACGACGACGAAGCCGCGCGCCGCGAGCCTGAGCGGCACGAGCCGCGTGAGCTCGTCGATGCCGCGCCGGCCGTGGAGGAAGACGACGACCGGCGCCCGGATCCCCTTGGGCGAGAAGACCTCGACGGGAACTTCCGCATCTGCGCTTCGGAAAGAGGCGGCGCGGCTCGCGACCTCGTAGCTCGCCGGAGCGGGCAGCCGGCCCTGCTCCCACCACTGCCGGTCCCACCAGCCCTTGTCCTCGTCCTGCGGGAAGCGCTGCGTGGTCCACGGGTCCTGGGCGGCGGCGGGCAGCGCGAGCAGCACGAGCGCGAGGAGGGCGGCGCGCCTCACAGGAGGGCCATGTAGACGGCGAGCGCGCAGCCGAGCACGCCGATCGCCGCGCTCAAATAGGCGGAGAGATGAACCCAGTAGCCCGGCGGAATCTCGGGCGGCCGCAGGGTGGCGACCGCGCGCTTGAACTGCACGATGGAAGCGACGCTCAGGAGCACGCCGAGGGTGACGAAGGCGATGCCGATCCAGAACGCCGCGCCGTGACCCGATCCTTCGCCCACGAGCAGGGCGCTGCGGTCGATGAAGAAGCCCAGCGCCATCAGGCCGGCGGTCGTGCGGCTCCACGCCATCAGCGTGCGCTCGGCGGCGAAAAGGACCCTGGGATCGTCGAGGTTGCTCAGCCTGCGGGCGATTATAGGCGGGCCAGCCTGCAGGCGAGCGGCGGGCCGGCCGCCTGCAGGCAGCGCGCGCTCAGTACTTCCAGCCCCAGGCGATGCCGAGCGAGTTCTGCGACATGCGCAGGTTGGCCTCGCCGCCGGCGAAGGCCCCGGGAATCGACGCAGCGCCGTTCACCTTCTTCTCGAAAGCGTGCATGTACCCCACCGTGATCTCGCTCTGGTTGGCGAGCTGCCAGGTCGCGCCCAGGGTGAGGTGGTTCTCGACCACGCCCGGCGCGAGGATGTTGAAGAACGTCTGGCCCGAAGGGATCGGCTGCTTCAGGGTGACGAAGCCGCCGCGCAGGGTGAGTTGCGGGTTGAGCTGGTAGGCCGCGCCGAGCTTGTAGACCGTGGTGTTGCGCCAGCCGAACCCCGGCCCGTTGGCGGCACCGAGCTGGCAGGCGCCGGCGAAGAAGCAATCCACGGGATTGCCGACCGCCGGAATGTCGCCGTAGTTGATGCGCACGACGTCGGCGGCAAGCGTGAGCGCGGAGCCCGCCTTCCACGCGACGCCGGCGCCGTAGTTCTCCGGGATGTCGAAGTCGCCGTTGCCGGCGAACAGGCCCTTGTACTTGTCGAACGCGCTCATGCGCGTCTTCGTCTGATAGGTCGCGCCCAGCGTGAGGGTCGGCGTCAGCTGGCCGGTCCAGCCGACGCGCACGCCCCAGCCCGTCGAGCTGTCGTGGCCGCGGTTGGTCACGTCGCCGGGGCTCACGGAGAAAGCGGCGAACGGCTGCAGGCCGTTGGCCTCGAAGCGCTGCCAGGCGAGGTTCAGCGATGCGCCGAAGGCATGCGCGCCGCTCTTCCACGCGACGGTGGGCGCGACGAAGAGCTGCATCAGGTCCACCCCGGCCGGCGCGGTGCCGCCGAACGCGGCGAAGGGCGAGGTCTTGTAGTCCGTGTTCATGCCGCCGTTGCCGAACACCGACACGCCGAGCGCGAGGCTCGGGCTGACCATGCGGTTGTAGCCGAACTCCGGGATGAGGAAGCTCGAGGTCTCGTTCCCCCCGTACGTGCCGTTCGCCCCGAAGCCGTTGCCGGCGATCTCGGAGCCCCGGTCGGGCGCGAACCAGTCCACGCCGAGGTCGACGCGGTTGCCGACGAGCGCCATCCCCGCCGGGTTCGTCGCCGCGGCGAGCGCGTCCTGCGGCAGCGCGATGCCCACGCCGCCCATCGACTTCGCCTTGATGCCGTAGCCGTGCGAAAAATAGCCGGTCGTGGCGTTGGCCGCCGCCGGCGCCAGGGCCGCGGCGACTGCCGCGGCGAGCGCGAACTTCCTCATGACTCCTCCCGAGTGGACCCTCTATATGAAAAGACTCACGTCCGCGTCGCGCGCCATCGGCAGGAAGGTCGCGGCGCCGCAGTACTCGCTCACCTCCGTAATGAAGTCCTCGCGGGCGAAGCCGAAGAGATCGACCGTCATCTGGCAGCCGATCAGCTTCACGCCGCCCTCGATGCACGCCGCGCGCAGCTCCTCGATGCCGGCGACGCCCTTGTCGTGGATCGTCTTCTTCATGAGCGTGGTGGCGAGCGTCTCGAAGCCCGGCACGACGCCCTGCACCGCGTTGGGGATGTTCCAGTTGATGTGCTTGAACCACGCCGGGCCGAACGGCATCTTCATCGGCATGCCGGGGTTGCCGAGCGGGCTTACCTTCAGGTCGGAGATGTCCTTCTTCAGCAGGTTCAGCCCGTAGAAGGTGAAGAACACCGCCACGTTCCAGCCCAGCGCCGCGGCGGTGGAGGCGAGGATGAACGGCGGGTAGGCCCAGTCGAGCGTGCCTTTGGTGGCGATGATGGTGAGCGACGGCGTCTGCGCCTCGCGCAGCTCGGCGAGCTTCTTCGGCAGCAGCGCGTCGAGGCGCTCGCTGATCATGCGATCCAGGTCGGGGAGGGAAGGTTCGGGCTGTGCGGACATGGCGGGTCTCCTTGCGGACTGTAGGTACTACCAGGGAGTATTAGAAATCAGTTTCCTCTATACAGACATCCGCTGCATCCATGCTGCACCACGGAACTTTCATGGGTAGCTTGGCGGTGTCATACCCCGGCGTGTATATTCCCTTCCAGCGCTGCGGGACACGGATCATCGTGGTCCGCCCTGCGGCGCGGGCGTTGACGCAGGTCAACTTCCAAGCGAGGGAACGGAATGAACGAACCGACGATGCACGATCCCGAGGCGAAGAAGGCCATGGACGCGCGCCTGGCGCGCATCGAGGGCCAGGTCCGGGCGGTGCGGCGCATGATCGCCGAGGACCAGTCCTGCGAGGACATCGCGCAGCAGCTGTCGGCGGCGCGGCGCGCCCTCGACAAGGCCTTCTACGAGATGGTGTCGTGCATGATCCGCCACGAGCCGCCGAGCGGCGCGCAGGCGCGCGGCGAGCGCGCGGTGAAAGTGGCCGAGCTGCTCGCGCGGTTCGGCTAGCATTGCCATTCAACCAACGGGACGCACCATGAACTTCGACAAGGAACTCGACGCACGCGGGCTGAACTGCCCCCTGCCCATCCTGCGCGCCAAGAAGGCGCTCAACGACATGCAGACCGGTCAGGTGCTCAAGATCGTCGCCACCGACCCCGGGTCGGTGAAGGATTTCCAGGCCTTCTCCAAGCAGACCGGTAACGAGCTTCTCTCGCACGGCGAGGCGGGCAAGGAGTTCACCTTCTTCATGAAGCGCAAGTAGCGCGCGATCCATGGGCAAGGCCCGCCCGGCGCGGTTCGTCAGCCACGACGTCTACCGCGGCTTCGGCTACGGCGCGAACCACCCGCTCGGCATCGCGCGCGTGGGCGCGGTCATGGACCTCTGCGGCGCCCTCGGCTGGCTGCCTCCCGGCGCGTACGTCGAGAGCCCGCAGGCCTCGGTCGCCGAGCTGACGCGCTTCCATGCCGTCGAGTACGTGAATGCGGTGCGCACCGGGACCGGCGGGAAATTCAACCTGGGCAACATGGAGAACCCGGTGTTCCCCGGGCTCTTCGAGCGCGCGGCGACGAGCGTCGGCGGCTCGGTCCTCGCCGCGCGCCTCGCCCTCGAGGGCCGCGCCGCGTTCCATCCCGCCGGCGGCACCCACCATGGCCGGCCGGACCGCGCCAGCGGCTTCTGCTACTTCAACGACCCGGTGTTCGCGATCCTCACGCTGCTCGACGGCGGCGCCGCTCCGCTGCTCTACGTGGATCTCGACGCGCACCACGGCGACGGCGTGCAGGACGCGTTCGCGGCCGACCCGCGCGTGCACACGGTCTCGATCCACGAGGCCGGGCGCTGGCCGCACACCGGCGGTGCGGACGACGCCGGCGGCGGCCGCTCGCTCAACCTTCCCGTGCCGCGCGGCTTCCACGACGGCGAGCTCGCCTTCCTCCTGGACGAGATCGTCCTGCCGCGCGCCGGGCGCCTGAGGCCCGGCGCCGTCGTGCTCACCTGCGGCGCCGACGCGCTCGCGGGGGACCCGCTCTCGTCGATGGCGCTTTCCAACGTGGCGCTCTGGGACGCGGTCGAGCGCCTCGCGGCGCTCGCGCCCGCGGCGGTCGTGCTCGGCGGCGGCGGCTACAACCCCTGGACGCTCGCGCGCTACTGGACCGGCCTGTGGGGCCGGCTCTCCGGGCGCGAGATCCCGGACGCGCTGCCCATCGAAGCGCAGTCGATTCTTCGCGCGCTGCAGTGCGATCTCGTCGACGACGAAGACCTGCGCCCGGAGTGGTTCACCAGGCTCGCGGATACCCGCAACGACGCGCCGGTACGCGCCGAAGTGCGTGCCATGGCGGAAGGGACGCATGAGCTGGCTTGAGAAGCTGCAGGCGATCGAGGCGCTGGAGGACGCGCCGCTCGACGCGGCGCTGGTCGCCGAGCTCGAGCGCCATGCGGCGCAGGCCGCGGCGCGCCCGATCCGCTTCTCGACGCCGACGTTCAAGGCGTACTCGAGCTGCGACATGGACGGCTGCGGCAAGAACAGCTTCCCCGCGTTCTCCGTGACCGCGGGCGCCTGCGCGCTCGACTGCGACCACTGCCAGGCGAAGATCCTCGAGCCGATGCTGCCGGCGACCGACCCTGAGATGCTCGAGCGCAAGGTGCGCGAGATGGTCGCCGCGCAGGACCTGCAGGGGTTCCTCCTCTCCGGCGGCTCGAACCGCAGGAACGAGATCAAGTACGAGCGCTACCTGCCCGCGCTCGAGCGGCTGAAGCACGACTTCCCGCACCTGAAGGTCGCGGTGCACTCGGCGCTCCTCGATGCGCCGCGCGCGCGGGCGATGGAGTCCGCCGGCGTGGACACCGTGATGATGGACGTGATCGGCGCGCAGGAGACCATCCGCGAGGTCTACCACCTCGAGCGGCCGGTCGCCGACTTCGAGGCGACGCTCGCCGCGCTGTGCGGCACGCGCATGGAAGTGGTGCCGCACATCGTCATTGGCCTGCACTACGGGCGCATCCTCGGCGAGCAGAACGCGCTCGACATCGTGAACCGGCACCGCGTGCACTCCCTCGTGCTGGTGGTGATCATGCCGTTCTATGCGAAGCCCGGCACCTTCGCGACGCCCGCTGCCGCGGAGGTGGGGCGGATCTTCCTGCAGGCGAGGAAGACCCTGGCCGACAAGCCCGTGCTCCTGGGCTGCGCGCGCCCGGCGGGCATGCACCGGCGCGTCACGGATGCCTACGCGGTGATGGCCGGCCTCGACGGCATCGCCTTTCCCGCCGACGGCGCGCTGTCGGTCGCGCACGCGATCGGCCGTCCGGCCGACCAGGCGCATGCCTGCTGCTCGGTCAAGGCCGGCCAGACGATCAAGCTGCATCCGCGCAAGGCCGTCGTCGCATGAAGGAAAGCGCCGACGTCCTGGTCCTCGGCCTGGGCCCCGCGGGCGCCAGCGCCGCAGCCGAGGCGGCGCGGCGCGGCGCGAAGGTGATCGCGCTCGATCGCAAGCAGCAAGCCGGGGTGCCGGTGCAGTGCGCCGAGCTCCTGCCCGGCCTGCTCGACGTGGACGCGGCTGCGGTGCGCCAGCGCATCGGCGCGATGCACACCTTCGTCGAGGACGACGCGCCGGACCTGAAGGCGGACTTTCCCGGCCGCATGCTCGACCGCGCCGCCTTCGATGCGTCGCTGGTGCGCCAGGCCCTGGAAGCGGGCGCGGATTGCCGGCTCGGGGTCTCGTTCCGGAGGATCCCCGACATCCGCGCGAAGGTCATCATCGGGGCCGACGGGCCGCGGTCGGTCGCGGGCAGGGCGATCGGGCGGGCGAATACGGAGCTGGTCGAGACCCGGCAGATCACGGTGCCGCTGCTCGAGGCGCATGCGGCGACCGACATCTTCCTCTCCGCCGGCATTCCGGGCGGCTACGGCTGGCTGTTTCCGAAGGGCGACGTCGCGAACCTCGGCGTCGGCGTGGTTCCGGAGGAGAAGTGGCAGTTGAAGGCCATTCTGGAAAGGCTCCACGGGCGGGGATGCCGGGAAGGAAGGCTGGGAAAGGAAATCCTGGCCACGACCGGCGGCGCGATTCCGGTGGGCGGCATGCTGGATCCGGCCGGATTCATCGACGAGACGCTCGTGCTTCTGGCCGGCGACGCCGCCGGCCTTGCGAATCCGGTCACCGGCGCCGGGATCGCGGCGGCCGTGCACTCCGGCCGGATGGCCGGCGAAGCCGCGCTGCATTTCCTTTCCGGGAACGCGGATGCCGGGGAGGGCTACCGTGCGGAGCTCGAAGATCTTCTTCAGGCATCGCTCGAGCGCGCGCTGAAGCGCCGCCGCGAGCTGCTCGCGGCGAAACCGGAGAAGGCCGCGCTGCGCCGCGGCTGGATTGCCTACGAGGAATACTGGAGATGAGGACATGAGCTGCTTCGAGCACCCGACGAAGTCCATGGAGCCGCGCGCCCCCGGGGTGATCCCGATCGAGGCGAAGAACGGGGGGCGGGTCAAGGCGGCCGACGTGCCGCCGCAGGGCGTGTACCGGCCGAACTACAACATCATGACGCCGAACATGCGCTCGCCGGAGTACGTGCAGATGTCCACCGCGGCGGCGCTCACGCTCGGCATCATGAGCGGGAAGATGTACCGCTGCGAGTGCACCCGCTGCCTCAACCTGCTCCTCACCTACCCGGAAGGCTGCCGCGCCAACTGCGCGTACTGCGGCCTGGCGCGCCACCGCGAGGCCGAGCGCGACTACGCCGACCGCAACTTCATCCGCGTCGACTGGCCGGCGGTGCCCCTCGACATGACGATCGACATCGTCGCCAGGGACGGCGCGGCGAGCCCGTTCCACCGCATGTGCATCTCGATGATCACCCATCCGCGCTCCGACGAGGACACGCGCACGGTGCTGAAGAAGTGGACCGACCGCATCGCCCCCGAGGCGATCCCGGTCTCGATCCTCTCCAACCCGACGACCATGGCGCGCGAGGACGTGAAGGCGCTGAAGGACCTCGGCGCCGACATCTTCACCGTCGCGCTCGACGCGGCGACGCCGGAGATCTTCGAGCGCACGCGCGGCAAGGGCGTGCAGTCGCCGCACTCGTGGAAGAAGTACTGGGAGATCCTCGAGGACGCGCGCGACATCTTCGGCGCGCAGAAATTCGGCGCGCACATCATCGTCGGCATGGGCGAGACCGAGCACGACGTCCTCTCGCTCGTGCAGCAGCTCGTCGACAAGGGCGGGCACAGCCATCTCTTCTGCTTCTTCCCGGAGAAGGGCTCGCTCATGGACCACCTGCCCGCGACGCCGCGCGAGCAGTGGCGCCGCGTGCAGCTCGGGCGCTACCTCATCGATTACCGGGGCGTGCGGGTCGAGAGCATGCGCTTCGATGAGGCCGGCCGCCTTCGTGGGTATGGAGTTTCGGAGTCCGAGCTGCAAAGCATCATTGGAGAAGGCGTCGCGTTCAGAACTTCCGGCTGTCCGGGGAAGTTCGCCGACGACATCTCGGCCTGCGACCGCCCCTACGGCGACTCGCCGCCCTCGAACATCGCCAGCTACCCCTTCCCGCCCAACGGCAACGACCTGCGCACCATCCGCAAGCAGCTGAAAGGGTCCTGACACCTTTTTCCCGTGGCGGTCCACGTCATCCAGCACACGTCGGCCGAGTACCTCGGGCTGATGGAGGACCACCTCGAGGGGCGGAACATCCGCTTCCACTATTGCCGGCCGTTCACCGGCAAGGTGTCGCTGCCGAAACCCGAGCAGATCGATCAGGGATTGATCCTCCTCGGGGGCGGGCCCTGGGGCAGCGCCGGGACGCGGGACGTGCCGACGCTGCAGGAAGAGATTCTTCTCGCGAGGGACGTTCTTGCAGAAGGAAAAGCCGTCCTGGGCATCGGCCTGGGGGCGCAGATCCTTGCGCTCGCCAGCGGCGGCCGCGTCGAGTCCTCGCCGCTTGCCTTCACCGTCGGCACCGCGAGAAGGAAAGAGGGCGCCGCGCTGGGTGGCTACCTTCCCGAGGCGTATCCGCTCGCGAGCTACGGCCGCGACCGTGCCGAGCCACCCCCGGAGGCGCGGATCCTCGCCGTGGACGAGGCGGGCCGCCCCGCGCTGTGGCAGGTCGGCGCACGCTCGCTCGGCTTCGCCGGGCATCCGGGCCTGAAGGTCGGGATGGTCGAGGACCTGGTGATGGAGTTCGAGGAAGTGGCGCCCGGCGTAGAGGCGGGGCTGGCCTCGCTTCGCGCCGCGCAGCGCGCCCTCGAGGACACGCTGGTTCCGCTCATGACCGGCGTCGTGCAGCGCACCGGCTGGATGAGCCCATAAGCGCTGCGGCGGCGCAGCATAAGAACGTTCCTGCCCGGCACTTTAGAAGTTTCTAATATAATTTCACGCGCGATTCCCGAGGAGGCCCGGAGCATGTCCAAGAAGCTCGTCATCGTCATGGCGAATACCGACCCGCGCAACGGCGAGGAGCTCGGCGCGCCGATCTTCCAGGCCTCGGTCGCCGCGGCCATGGACTACGAGGTGGACGTGATCTGCACCGCGACCGCCGGGCGCCTGATGAAGAAGGGCGTGGCGGAGAAGCTGTTCGTCAAGGAAGGCTCGCCCAAGTCGGTCTACGACTTCATCAAGGACGCGCACGAGGCCGGCGTCAAGTTCTACTGCTGCTCGCCCAACCTCGACCTGTTCAACATGCAGAAGGAAGACCTCATCCCGGAGTGCGCCGGCATCGTCGGCGGCGCCCACCTCATCGAAGAGGTGATGGAAAACGACGATTGCAAGGTGCTGACCTACTGATGGCGCACGCCGAGGGCACCCGCGTCCAGACGCACATCGGCGACCCGCTCGGCGAGGCGCCGGCGCTGCCGCGCGCGAAGCTCGAGGAGATCTTCGCCGACATCCAGTCGGACCTGCGCTTCGACCACGAGCTGAACGGCTGCCTGAACTGCGGTATCTGCACCGCCACCTGCCCGGCGGCGCACTACTACGACTTCAGTCCGCGCGAGATCGTCCAGCTGCTCTGGACCGAGAACCTCGAGGGCATCTACGACGCGATGCAGGAGAAGATCTGGGCCTGCGCGCAGTGCTACACCTGCGCGGCGCGCTGCCCGTTCGGCAACTCGCCCGGGGGGCTGGTGATGCTGATGCGCGAGACCGCGATCAAGCACCAGATGAAGTCGGCGAAGGAGGTGCTGCGCCCGTTCAGCCGCGTCATGCTGAAGCTCATCTCGACCGGCAACCAGCTCGCGCCGGACATGATCAACAAGGAGCACTTCGCCGACTGGGGGCCGAACATCTCCAAGGTCGAGGCGCCGCTCAAGCTGCTGCGCCAGGCGATCCCGATGCCGACGCTGAACACCACCGCGACGGCCTGGGAAGTGAACCTCAAGACCTCGGTCGAGCTCTACACGATCTGGGAGATGACCGGCGTGCTGAAGCAGCTCGAGGGGATCGACGAGAACCTGTTCGACGTGATCACCGACATCATGGACGAGAAGCGGGAAGACTGGAAAGACTTTCTGGCCGATCAGGAGGAAGCAAATGACTGAACGATTCACGGGCCACGGCGCCGAATGGCGGGATGCGAACCTCTCCGCCGGCGAGGCGAAGATCGCCACCTCCTGGGTGGAGCTGAAGGTCGACAAGCGCTCCATGCTCACGCAGAAGGACCGCGTCGAGGACGTGCGCGACGCGATGTGGCAGCTCGAGAAGGAAGGCGAGATCGTCGTGCACCGGGTCTCGGACGAGCACCGGCCGGTGATGGTGAAGACGCTCTACGGCTGGGACAAGAAGATCCCGACCACGCGCCTGTGGCACCACAAGTCCTGCGGCCAGTGCGGCAACATTCCGGGCTACCCGGCCTCGCTGCTGTGGCTCATGAACCGCATGGACATCGAGTACCTGGACGAGACCGACCAGACCTCGTGCACGGCCTGGAACTACCACGGCTCGGGCATCGGCAACCTGGAGAGCCTCGCCGCCGTGTTCCTGCGCAACTTCCACCAGGCCTACGTCGCCGCGAAGGCGCAGGGCCTGCCGGAGTCCTACTACTACCCGCTCGTGCACTGCGGCACCTCCTTCGGAAACTACAAGGAAGTGCGCCAGTACCTGATCTCGTCGGCGAAGCTGCGCGAGCGCGTGCGCGCGATCCTCGGCAAGCTCGGGCGCCTGGTCGACGGCAAGCTGCTCATCCCCGAGGAAGTGGTGCACTACTCCGAGTGGCTGCACGTGATGCGCGATCGCATCGCGGCCATGCGCGAGATCGACTGCAGCCACATCCGCTCGGTCATCCACCCGGCCTGCCACGTCTACAAGATGGTCCCCGCGGATGCGATCTACGACGACACGATCAACGGCGGCAACCGCCTCGCGAACTCGACCGGCGTCATGCAGGCGCTCGGCTCGCAGGTGATCGACTACTCGACCTGGTACGACTGCTGCGGCTTCGGCTTCCGCCACATCATCTCCGAGCGCGAGTTCACGCGCTCCTTCGCCATCGACCGCAAGGTGAAGGTGGCGGTGGAGGAGGCGCGCGCCGACGTGATGATCGGCCACGACACCGGCTGCATCACCACGCTCGACAAGAACCAGTGGATCGGCAAGGCCGCCGGCAAGAACTACGAGATGCCGATCCTCGCCGACTGCCAGTTCGCCGCGCTGGTGTGCGGCGCGCACCCGTACAAGATCGTGCAGTCCCACTGGCACGCCTCGCCGGTCGAGACGCTGATGGAGAAGCTCGGCATCGACTGGGAAGCGAAGAAGGCGGAGTTCGTCGCCTACCTCGACCAGATCAAGGCCGGCAAGCAGGAGAACCTCTACGACCCGCGCAAGCGGCTTACCTCCGGCCCCGGGTTCATTCCCCTCAAGGCGCTGCCGCCTTCATGAGACGGGATTTTCTTTGCCGCCCCCCTGTCAAGGGGGGCGTGAGCCGCAGGCGAACGGGGGGTTCGCTTTTCGGACCTAGAGAAACCCCAGGACAAGGGACATCGGAATGTCGAAGCCAGTACTCATCGTAGGCGCCGGGCCCGCCGGGCTCGCCGCGGCGCACGCGCTCGCTTCCATCGGCCAGCGCGCGATCCTCGTCGAGAAGGAAGCGAGGCTCGGCGGCGCGCCGATCCTCTCCGGCTACGCCAAGCTCGTGCCCTCGGGCGAGTGGGCGAAGGACGCGATCGGCGGGATGGTGAGCCGGGTGGAAAACGAGCCCCTGGTTTCCATTCATCGCTCTTCCCGCGTCGAGCGCTTCGAGGGCGAGCCGGGCGACTTCACCGCTCGCCTGAACGACGGGACTTCCATCCAGGCGGGCGCGGCGATCCTCACCACCGGCTTCACGCACTTCGACTCGGTGAACAAGCCCGAGTGGGGCTTCGGCACGTTCCCGGACGTGGTTACCACCACGCAGGTCGAGCAGATGCTCTCCTCGGGGCGCGGCATCCGCTGCCCCTCCGACGGCAGGAAGCCGCAGCGCGTCGCGATCCTGCTCTGCGTCGGCTCGCGCGACCGGCAGATCGGCCGCGAGTGGTGCTCGAAGATCTGCTGCACGGTGTCGTGCAACATCGCGATGGAGATCCGCGAGGAGCTGCCGGACTGCCACGTGTACATCTACTACATGGACATCCGCACCTACGGCCTGAACGAGGCCTACTACTGGCAGAGCCAGGAGGAGTTCAAGGTCAAGTACATCAAGGCGCGCATCGCCGAGGTCACCTCCGACGGCAAGAAGCTGATCGTCAAGGGCGAGGACACGCTGGTGAAGCGGCCGATCACCATCCCGTTCGACATGGTGGTGCACGCGATCGGCATGGACCCCAACGTCGAGAACAAGTCGCTCGCCGGCGTGTTCGGCGTCGCCCTGCAGGAGCACGGCCACATCGCGAAGGGCCACTCGTACGCCTCGCTCGGCGAGACCAGCCGCCCCGGCGTGTTCGTCGCCGGCGCCGCCACCGGCCCGGAGACGATCGACGACTCGATCGCGCAGGGCAAGGCCGCCGCCATGGCCGCCTTCGCGCTCGTGAACCGCAAGGCGCCCGTCGCCGCGTAGATGGAACTGCATCTGAGCGGAGAGAAGCTGAAGGGGGCGCTCGAGTCCCTGATCGCGCGCGCCGACGAGCACGGCGGCGTCGAGACCTACGTCGCCGCGCTCAAGCTCAAGGCGCAGGTGTTCCGCGACGCGCTCGACGCCGGGCTCGAGTTGAAGGCCTTCCGCACGATGTGCGCCCACATGGCCACGGTGCGCCGGCGGATCGGCAGGTACGCGCAGGCAGAGGCCTTTCCCGGGATGAAGCAGTCCATCGACATGCTCCTCGACCAGGACGACACGCAGCAGACCGACCGGCGGATCGCCGACTTCTGCAGCCGGTTCCCGGACGACCGCGACCATCGCTGGGTGCGCGACCTCGCGGCCGAGCTCCTGCACAACGCGGACCCGGAGCGCTATCCGCTCATGACGCGCTGGGTCTGGGACGCGCGCGCCAACACCGGCGTGCTGCGCGAGATCTGGCACGGCGAGAACGTCGACGGCATGACGATCGAGGTGCCCGACACCTACGCCACGTTCGTGCAGCTGCGCGAGGAGCTGGCGCAGTACCTCACCGCCAACGGCGTGTTCCGCGACGTGCTGTTCTACGCCGACATGCTGGTCGCGCAGGTCTACGCCGACTACATCGGCGAGCGCGGCGGCACGTACCTGCGCACCGACTTCTCCACCGCCGAGGACCCGATGCTCCATGCAAGGAGGATCCTCGGCCTGGATGGCGTCTCCTCTTCCGGAAAAATGAAGCTCAAGGCCGCGGACGGGCGGGCGGAGATGGTCCAGTGATCCACGAAAAGTCGCTGATCCGGCCGGAGAACCTGAAGACGCAGGACAAGCTCGTCATCGACGGCGTGGACGTCTCCGGGCACTGGAGCACGTTCATCGAGTCGCGCGTGGTCACCGACTACAACGAGGCGCTGCAGGAGGAGATCGCGGCGCTGCCCGGCGGCGAGCACATCCACCGCTGCTGGCAGTGCGGCTCGTGCACCAACTCCTGCACCGTGAACGCGGTCAACCCGGACTTCAACCCGCGCTTCTGGATCTACCTGATCCGCATGGGCATGGAGTCGGAGCTGCTGCGCGACAAGGACATCATCTGGCAGTGCGTGTCGTGCAACAAGTGCACCTACGCCTGCCCGCGCGACGTCGTGCCCGAAGGCGTGATGAAGGCCACCGCGCACTGGCTCGAGCTGAAGGGCCACACCCCGAAGTCGAAATCCATGGTCTTCGACGAGGTGTTCACCGAGCAGATCGTCGCCACCGGCAAGATCGAGGAGGGGCGCACGATCCGCCGCTTCTTCCAGCGCACCGGCCAGCCGCTCGCGCAGGACTGGCTGGTCGAGATGGTGAAGCGCGTCGCTCGGCGGCTCCCCTTCAAGCAGGGCTTCGCGATGGCCTGGCAGACGCTCTTCACCCCCCGTACGCGCAAGTGGAGCAAGGCCGGCGCAGCGCTGCAGGAATACATCGACGAGCAGGAAGCGAAACAGCGAAAGGCGCTCAACCTTGAGTAAATACGAGAAGGTGGCCTATTACCCGGGGTGCGCGCTCGAAGGCACGGGCCACGCGTACAACACGTCGACGAAGGCGGTCGGCAAGGCGCTCGGCATGAAGCTCGACGAGGTGAAGGACTGGAACTGCTGCGGGGCGATGGAGGTGAAGAACGTCGACCCGAAGGTGCAGACCTACCTCTCGTCGCGCGTCATGTCGATCGCCGCGAACGAGATGGGCGCCAAGGTGGTGATGGCGCCGTGCAACGGCTGCTACCACAACCTGAAGAAGGCCGAGTACGACCTCGCGCACGACGCGGGCTCGCGCGAGACCGTCGAGCGGATCTCCAGGAAGGCGGGCCACGAGACCTACCAGGCCGGGCAGGTGGAGACGATCCACGCCCTCGACTGGATCAAGGACGGGGTCGGCGAGGACGAGCTCAGGCGCCGGGTGAAGAACTCGCTCAAGGGCCTCAAGGTCGCGAACTACTACGGCTGCATGTACACCCGCCCGCGCCACATCTTCCCCGAGAAGGACCAGGGGGCGGGCAGCGAGTCGACCTCGACGCCGCACTTCATGGACGACCTGCTCGCCGCCGCGGGCGCCGAGAACGTGGACTTCGCGCTCAAGACCGCCTGCTGCGGCGGCGCGCACACGCTCTCCGACAGCGACACGTCGACCAAGCTCGTGCTCAACATCCTCCAGGCCGCCGAGGCGGCGGGCGCGGACGTGATCGCGACCGAGTGCCCGACCTGCCATTCCGGCCTCGAGATGCACCAGGTGCGCGCCGAGAAGGTGCTCGGCAAGAAGACGAAGGTGCGCATGCTCTACTTCACCCAGCTCCTCGGCATCGCGCTCGGCGTCGGCCCGCGCGCGCTCGGCGTGCACGAGAACGTGTCGGACGGGATTTCGCTCCTGAAAGAGAAGGAAGTGCTGTGAGGGAAGAGCTCCTGGCGAGGGCGGAAGCCGTCCTCGAGGCGTGGATCCGCGCGCGCGGCGAGCAGCCCACGCAGGAGGCGGTCGAGGACTTCCGGCTGCTCGCCCTGCACCGCCAGGGCTGCAAGGGCGTGCCGAGCTTCAACGCCTGCCGCGAGACGTGCCGGGAAATCGCCTATCATTTCAACCTTCTCGCGACGCCGGACAAGAGAACGCTGGAGATGATGGAGAGGCTGGTGCGGCACCTGGAGCTGTTCGTGGAGGGAAAGATGGAAGTCGAAGGACTGGGAGATTTCTGCTGTGCGTCGCGTCCCCTGAGGACCGGGGAGAAGACTCATGGCTAGCGTGCGCGGCTGCAACCTTCCCGACGAGCTCCTCTACGACGTGGAGAACCACATCTGGTACGAAGAGCAGCCCGACGGCAACGTCAAGCTCGGCATGACCGCGGTCGCCACCGCGATGGCGGGCCAGCTCGTGGCGTTCACGCCGAAGAAGGTCGGGCGCTCGGTCGAGCCCGGCAAGTCGTGCGCGACGGTCGAGTCCGGCAAGTGGGTCGGCCCGGCGAAATCCGCGGTCGGCGGCGCCGTGGCGAGCGTGAACGAGGAGCTCGTCGCCAGGCCCGCGCTCGCCAACGAGGATCCGTACAAGGCGGGCTGGCTCGTGATCCTGAAGCCCACCGACTGGGCGTCGGTGAAGGGCACGCTCACGCCCGGCGGGCAGGTCGCGCCGAAATACGAGGCGAAGATGGCCGCCGACGGATTCGCCGGCTGCGCGCCCGCCTGCCCGGCCTGAGGCGCGCATGCGAAACGTCGCCGAGATGAATCTGGCCGAGCTGCAGGACCGCGCCCTGCGCGCCACGGCGCTCCTGAAGGCGATGGCCAACCCGGTGCGCCTGATCATCCTCTGCCAGCTCGCCGAGGGCGAGAAGTCGGTGGGCGAGCTCGAGCGCGTGGTGGACGTCAGCCAGTCGGCGCTCTCGCAGCACCTCGCGCTCCTGCGCAGTCGCGAGCTGGTGCGGCCGCGCCGGGCCGGCCAGGCCATCTACTACTCCCTGTGCGGGGCCGAGGCGCCGGCGCTGCTCGCCGCGCTCTACGAGGTGTACTGCAGCAAGGTGGGCAAGCCGCGCGCTAGTCGTCGGGCCTCGGCACCGGCGTAGACAGGCAGCCGAGCAGCCGCTCCATCCGCACGCGGTGCAGCCGTTCCCAGGCGTCGGCGATCGCCGCATCGCGCTCGCGCGTGCGCTCGCCACGCTCCCAGGCATAGACCTCGTCCAGGAACAGCTCGAGCGGCTCGCGCAGCTCGTGCGTGCGCGCGTCCCCCTGGGTCCAGCCCACCTTCGCCCCGGCCTGGCGGAACGCGGCCGCGTCGGCCGCCGACGCGGCGAGCGCCGGGAGCCGGGCGAGGCGCGCCAGGTCCTCGCGCAGCAGCTGGGCGCGGAACAGGCTCTGCTCCGCCGCCAGCGCGCGCTCGAGCTCGGCGATTAATCGCATAAGAAAATTCTAGCCGCCGCGGGGGTCCCGGAGGCTATATTGCCCGCGATGAACGAGGCAAGCCCCGCCCAGCTCGCGCCCTACGTGACCGGGGGGGCGTTCGCGCTCGCCTTCGTCTTCGGCGCGGTCGGCAACAAGACCAACTTCTGCACCATGGGCGCGGTGTCCGACTGGGTGAACATGGGCGACCTCGGCCGCATGCGCATGTGGCTGCTCGCGATCGCGGTCGCGGTGCTCGGCGCTTCGGCGCTGCAGCTCGGCGGCGCGGTGGACCTCTCCAAGTCGATCTACCAGACGCCGACCTTCGCCTGGCTCTCGTACATGGTGGGCGGCCTGGTGTTCGGCGTCGGCATGACGCTCGGCTCGGGCTGCGGCTCGAAGACCCTGATCCGCGTCGGCGCCGGCAACCTGAAGTCGCTGGTGGTCTACGTGTTCCTCGGCATCGCCGCCTACATGACGCTGCGCGGCCTGTTCGGCGCCTTCCGCGTCGGCGTGCTGGAGAAGGCTTCCTTCTCATTGGGAAGCGGACAGGACCTTCCATCGTTGTTTGCCGCCTACCTCGGGTTTTCCAAGGCAGCATGGGTTGCGATGCTGGCGGCCGCGGTCGGCGGCGGGCTGCTTGCATTCGTCTATGCAAGCCGGGAGTTCCGCTCGAACTTCGACTACACGCTGGGCGGCGTCGTGACCGGCCTGGTGGTGGTCGGCGGCTGGTACGTGAGCGGGCACATCGGCTACGTCGCGGAGGACCCGAACACGCTGCAGGAAGCGTTCGTCGCCACGAACACCGGGCGCATGGAGTCGTTCTCCTTCGTCGCGCCGCTCGCCTACACCCTCGAGTACCTGATGTTCTGGACCGACAAGTCGAAGATCGTCACCTACGGCATCGCCTCCGCGCTCGGCGTGATCGCCGGCTCCGCCGCCTACGCGCTCGCCACGAAGAGCTTCCGCTGGGAAGGCTTCCGCGACGCCGAGGACACCGCGATGCACATCCTCGGCGGCACGCTGATGGGCTTCGGCGGGATCACCGCGCTCGGCTGCACCATCGGCCAGGGCATCACCGGCTTCTCGACCCTGGCGCTCGGGTCGATCCTGACTTTCATCTTCATCGTCGCCGGTTCCGCCGCGACGATGAAGTGGCAGTACTGGCGGATGACCCGGGAGGAGGGAACATGAGGGCGATTGCAGCGATGCTGGTGCTGGCAGCAGGCCTGGCCGGCTGTGCGGCGATGGGCGAGCGGCAGGACAAGGTCGTCTACCACCTGAACGAAGGGCCGGCGCAGGCGACGAACGGGTTGCGCAACATCGGCAACCACCTCGAGGTCAATCCGAAGGCGAAGATCGTGGTGGTCTCGCACGCGCTGGGCGTGGACTTCCTGATGAAGGGCGCAAAGGACAAGAACGGCAACAAGTACGAGGACCTGGTCGAGCGCCTGAAGATGCGCGGCGTGCAGTTCGACGTGTGCGAGATCACGCTGCGCAACCGCAAGCTCACCAAGGACCAGTTCATCGAGTACGTGACCTACACGCCCTCGGGCGTCGCCGAGATCACCCGCCTGCAGCAGCGTGAGGGCTTCGCGTACCTGAGGCCGTAGCGGCGCGGATGAAGCGGATGGCGGCGGCGAGGACCTCGTTGCGCGCCTGGTGCAGGGGGTAGTGCGCGGCGCCCGGGATGCGCAGCCGCTCCAGCCGTCCCGGAATGAGGGCTTCCAGCGCATCGAGCTGGGCGACGGAGAAGAACTCGTCGTCCGCGCCCTGGATCGCGAGCACCGGGCAGCGGATGCGCGCGATGTGCGGCTCGAGCGGGCGTTGCGGGCGCTCGTGCGTCGTCCACACCTCGACCAGGCGCGCGAACAGCGGCTCGGTGTTGGCGCCGTGGTGGCGGCGCAGGCGCGCCTTCAGGTCGCCGTGCTCGAAGTCGCGGATCTGCTCGCGGATCGTCGCGAGGGTGCGCGGCTCGACGAAGAGGTGCGGCGAGAGCGCGATTACGCCGCGGATGCGCCCGGGAAACGCCCCGGCGTGCGCCAGCGCGATCGAGGCGCCGTCGGACTGGCCGACCAGGATCGCCTCGCGCACCCCGACGCGGTCGAGCACCTCCGGCAGGGCCTGCATCGCTTCCTCGAGAAGGTAGTCCGCGCCGAAAGGCGGGGTGAGCGGCTCGGACTCGCCGGAACCCCAGCGGTCGTAGAGGAGCGCGCCGCAGCCGGTGGCGCGCACGAGCTGGTCCGGGAAGTCGCGCCACAGGCGCACGCTGCCGAGCGCGTCGTGCAGGAAGACGAGCGTCGGCGCCTGCGCCGGCCGCGGGCCGCGCCAGTGCCCGCGCAGCTCGTGGCCGCCGGCGCGCACCGAGATCTGCGCGAGCGCGCTTTCCACCGCCTCCCGGAAGTCGGCGGCGGATAGCCCGGGCGCTTCGCAACCCGCGTCCCGGAAGAACGCCTCGACCGTCGCGCCGGCCTCGCCCGCCGCCACGCCGCGCAGCCTCGCCTCGAGGTCGAGCCGCGCGCGCGCCGGGCTGAGGAAGAAGTCGCCGGTGACGAGCGCCTCGCGAATGCGGTCGCGCTGCGGGCCTTCGAGTCGCAGGTCGGCGCGGATCGTGCCGCCCTTGCGCACGAGGGTCGCCGACACCTGCGCCGGCTCGGTGCCCGGATCGTCGAGGAGGTGGACGAACGCCTCGGTGCCGTACTCGGCTTCGTACAGGCGTTGCGCGAGCGTTTCCTCGTACTGCGTCGGCGCGCCGCGCTCGAGCTCCAGGCCGAGGTGCTCGCCGAATCCCGCGAGCAGCGCCTCCTCGATCGCGGCCATCGGCGGCACCTCGCCGAGCAGCTCGCGCAGCGAGACCACGCGCTTGCGCGCATCGTCGAGGTCGCGCCTCGCCAGCTTGTCGACCGGGACCTTCAGCACCTCGATCATGCGCGCCGGGTCGAAGTCGACGAGGAGCGTCCCCTGGTAGAAGAGCGTTTCGCCGTCGACCAGGCCGCCGGTGCCGCTCACCTTGCGCCCGTCCACCTCGATGTCGTTGCGCGGGCGGAACTGCGCGGCCACGCCGAGCCGGCGCAGGCCGGCGGCGGCGGCGTTGCAGATGCGCGCGCTGATCGCGGCGAGGTCGACGCCCAGGCGCCGGCGCTCGAGCGCGAGCCCCCAGCAGAGCTGGCCCTCGTCGAGATAAAGCGCGCCGCCGCCGGTGATGCGCCGCCCGACCTCGATGCCGTGCGCGCGGCAATAGTCGAGCCGTACTTCGTGGCTCAGCATCTGGTGCAGGCCGACGAGCGCGCAGGGCCGGAAGCGCAGGAAGCGCACCGTCTCCGGCGCCTTGCCGGCGTTGCGCGCCTCGATGAGCGCCTGGTCGAAAGCGACGTTTTCCCGTCCCCCGCGCACGCCCGTGTCGATGACCCGGACCGCCCGTCCGCCGCGATGAGGAATGTTGATCGACATCAAGACGCGATGCTGCACCGCGCCTAGGCTGGATGGCAACCCAAAGGAGGCATCCCCATGAAGCGCAACGAAGGCACCGCCGACCGCGTGATCCGCGTCGCCGCCGGGCTCCTCATCCTCAGCCTGTTCTTCTTCGTCGACGGCAATGCGCGCTGGTTCGCGCTGATCGGCATCGTCCCGGTCCTGACCGGGCTGGCCGGGTACTGCCCGGTGTACTCGCTCTTCGGCATCAGCACCTGCCCCATGGAACGCAAGGCCACGTAGCAGGAGCGCAAGCTCTCGTAGCGCCGCGGCAGGGGGCACGCGGCTTGCTGCCGCAGGCCATGGACCTCCTGCCCGCCACCACCCGCCGGGTCGCGCTGCATACCGACCCGTCCGTCAACGAGCGCATCCGACTCCAGACGGCGGCCAACATCGAAGCGTTCCGGGACGCGCCTCCCGAGGTCGTGCGGGCGCGCCTGCGCGAGCTGGACCGGGAATGGGACATCGAGCGCGCGATCGAGGCCAACGCGAGCCTTGTCGCGCTGGGCGGCCTCGCCCTGGGCACCTTCGTGAATCGCCGCTTCCTGCTCCTGCCGGCCGCGGTCATGGCTTTCCTGCTCCAGCACGCGCTGCAGGGCTGGTGTCCTCCCGTCCCGGTGCTGCGCCGCCTCGGATTCCGCACGCAGTCCGAGATCGAGGAAGAGCGCCGCGCGCTCAGGAAGGCCGGCTAGAGGCTCGAGCGCTCCGGGGTCGCATGGGTCTTCTCGTGCCGGCGCTGGCACGCGATGCAGCGCGTCGTGCCCGGCCGGGCGAACAGGCGCTCGACCTCGATGTCGGCGCCGCAGTCGGCGCAGGCGCCGTACCTGCCCTGGTCGAGCCGCGCGGCGGCCGCCTCGAGCTCCTTCAGCTCCGCGACGTCGCGGTCGGTGTCGGCCGCTTCCACCGGATCGTTCCGGTCGGCGGTGTCGGTCCCGAGCTCCTTTACGAGCGCATCGCGGCGCTCCCGGATGGCGGCGGCGAGCTCGATGGTCTGGCGGCGGGTGAGGGGCATGGTTTCTCCTTGGTTGAAATGGTATCGGCGCGCCCGAGGCGCCCGTCGTTCATGTGGTAGGCGGAGTCGAAGCCCTCCACCATGCGGTGGTCGTGGGTCACGGCGATGACCGCCGAGCGCTTCTCGCGCGCCACGCGGCGCAAGAGGCCCATCACCTTCATGCCGCGCTCGCTGTCGAGAGACGCCGTGGGCTCGTCGGCGAAGATGATCGGCGGCTCGTTGGCGAGCGCCCGGCCGATCGCGACGCGCTGGCGCTCGCCGCCCGAGAGGTACTGCGGCAGCGCGGCGGCGCGGTGGCCGATCTCGAGGAAGTCCAGGATCTCGGCCGCGCGCTCCGCCGCCTGGCGCCGCGGCGCGCCGTTCAGCTGCACCGCGAGCGCCACGTTCTCCTGCGCGGTGAGGAACGGAATCAGGTTGTGGCCCTGGAAGATGAAGCCGATGTTCTCGCGGCGGTAGCGCCGCGCATCGACGCTGCCCTGGCGGCCGCTCCATACGGTGCGGCCGCGCACCGCGATCCGGCCGGCGCTCGGCGCCTCGATCAGGCTGACGCAGAGGAGCAGCGTGCTCTTTCCCGATCCGCTCGGGCCGAGCAGGGCGACGAGCTCCCCGGCCTCGACGGAGAAGCTCGCCTCGCGCAGCGCGTGCACCGCGAGCTCGCCCTCCCCGTAGGTCTTCGACAGCCCCTCGACCTCGAGCACCGGCATCTCAGGCCCCGAGCGCGAGCGAAGGCGGCGCGCGCAGCGCGTGCCAGATCGCCATCAGGCTCGCGAGCACGCCGCCGGCGAGCATCACCGCGAAGGTCGCCGCAATCTCCTCCGGCAGCAGGACGAGCGTGCGCGGGAAGCGGTCGCGGGCGAGGCTCATCAGCGCGAAGGCGACCACGAAGCTGCCGAGCGTGAGCAGCAGCGACTGCTCGAGGATCATGCGCACGATGACCCGGTTGGGCGCGCCGATCAGCTTGAGCGTCGCGATCGGCTTGATCTTCTCGATCGTCAGCACGTAGACGATGAGCGCGATGATGACGATCGAGACCAGCACCAGCAGCGCGCGGAACAGGCCCAGCACCGCGCTCATCTTCTTCAGCCGGCCTTCCAGCATCAGCTCGCGCTCCTCGGCGGCGGTATAGGCGCTGAAGTGCAGCCAGCGCTGCACGTGGCTGCGCACCGCCTCCACGTCCCGGCCCGGCTCGATCTCCACCAGCACCGCGTTGACCACCGAGGTGCTCGGCGCGAGCAGCGGCGCGAGGCGCACCGCGTCGGCGGCCGCGAAGCCGGCGCGCTCGAGGCGCTTCGCGCCGGCGGCGCGCGCCGCGACCAGCGCGTGACTATCCTGCTCGTAGAGCACTTCCTGCGCGTCGGGGAGCGAGAGGTAGACGAGCGGGTTGCCCGCCGCGTCCACGGCGCCGCGGGTGAGGCCCACCACCGTGTAAGCGCGGTTGCCGATGGTGAAAGCCTCGTTGAGGGACAGGCCGAGATGCAGGTCGGCCACCGCCTCGCGGTGCGCGGCCTCGATCGTCCGGCCCGCCGCCAGCCGGCCCGGGGCGCCGAGGCCGCCGAACACGTCGTAGCCGACGATCGTGAACTGCTGGCTCGCCCCGCCGACGTCGCGCTGCGCGGCGTAGGCGATGAACGGGCTAGCGCGCGCCACCCCCGGCGTGGCGGCGACG
>DASZQH010000329.1:0-12649 GCA_035549805.1 Burkholderiales bacterium | reverse complement strand
GATCCGCGTCCAGATCGACGAGGCGACCAGCGACTACGACAAGGAGAAGCTGCAGGAGCGCGTGGCGAAGCTCGCCGGCGGCGTGGCGGTGATCAAGGTCGGCGCCGCGACCGAAGTCGAGATGAAGGAGAAGAAGGCCCGTGTCGAGGACGCGCTGCACGCGACCCGCGCCGCGGTGGAAGAGGGCGTGGTCCCCGGCGGCGGCGTGGCGTACATCCGCGCCAAGCAGGCCCTCGAGGGCAAGCTGAAGGGCAGCAACGACGACCAGGCCGCGGGCATCCGCATCGTGATGCGCGCGCTCGAGGAGCCGCTGCGCACCATCGTCGCCAACGCCGGCGAGGAGCCTTCCGTGGTCCTCAACAAGGTGCTGGAAGGCAAGGGCACCTACGGCTTCAACGCCCAGACCGAGGAGTACGGCGATCTCGTGCAGCAGGGCGTGATCGACCCGACCAAGGTCACGCGCACCGCGCTGCAGAACGCCGCGTCCGTCGCTTCCCTCATGCTCACGACCGACGCGATGGTCGCGGAGCTGGTGGAAGAGAAGAAGGGCGGCGGCGGCGGCCATGACCACGGCGGCATGGGTGGCATGGGCGGCATGGGCGGAATGGATATGTAACTCCGCGTCAGCGGAGTTATCCCCGCGCAGGCGGGGATCCAGTTCGCACGAGGAAAGGGCCCCGAAAGGGGCCTTTTCTTTTGGTACAGTGCCCGCATGCGGATTCTCGTCGCGGAGGACGACGCGATCCTGGCCGAGGGCGTGATGACGTCCCTGCGCGGCTCCGGCTATGCGGTCGACTGGGTGCGCAACGGTGTCGAAGCCGACGGCGCGCTCGACGGCGACCATTTCGACCTCCTCATCCTCGACCTCGGCCTGCCGCGCAAGTCCGGCCTCGACGTCCTGCGCCGCCTGCGCCAGCGCGAATCGCGCCTTCCCGTGCTGATCCTCACGGCGCTCGACGCAGTGCAGGACCGCGTACGCGGCCTCGATGCCGGCGCCGACGACTACCTGGCGAAGCCCTTCGACCTCGCGGAGCTCGAAGCGCGCGTGCGCGCGCTGGTCCGCCGCGGCATGGCGGGCAGCCCGACCCTCGTACGCCACGGCGCGCTCAGCTACGACCAGGTCGGACGCACCGCGCGGCTGCACGAGCAGGTCCTCGAGCTCTCCGCCCGCGAGGTCAGCCTGCTCGAGATCTTCCTGCAGCGTGCGGGGCGCCTGGTGTCGAAGGACCAGCTCGTGTCGCACCTGTGCGAATGGGGCGAGGAAGTGTCGCCGAATGCCATCGAAGTCTACGTCCACCGCCTGCGCAAGAAGCTCGAGCCCGGCGGCGTGAAGATCGTCACCGTCCGGGGCCTCGGCTACAGCCTCGAGAAGCCGGCCTGACCCCTGCCTCGGCTATAATTCGCGCCCTTCCGCAGTCGGCAATTCAAGACGGCCAAGTAGCTCAGTTGGTAGAGCAGCGGACTGAAAATCCGTGTGTCGCTGGTTCGATTCCGGCCTTGGCCACCAACCTCTAAGATGGCGTCGTGAGCGAGCCCGTCCGCGACGAGATCATTCCGCTGTGGCCGACGTGGATCGGCCAGCTGCAGCTCCCCGGCGCCGACGATCCGAATCTCGCGCTGGCAGAGCTCCCGACTGAGGGCAATCTCTTCGAGCGCGATCACCCCGCGGTGGCCTGGCTGCGCGAGTGGGTGGCGATAGCGGTTCGCCAGTGGTTCGAAAAGATGCGGGTCGAGCCGACGCCGCCGTGGCGGCTCGAGGGGCGGCTCGAGGCGCTCGGGTTCGGGCAGTACCGCGAGCTTGGCAACGAGCCGGGGGCGTATCTGGCCGGAATGTATTTCGTGAACGCGCCCGCGCCGCCGGAGCTCGACCACTTGCGCAGCGACTGCGCGCCGAGCCACCTGTCGCTGCTCGATCCGCGCGTGGGTTTCAACGCGCTCGCCCTCGAAGGCGATCCCAACTACAACGAGAGCCGTACCCTGGTTCCGGTTCCCGGCATGCTGATGCTGTGGCCGGGGTACCTGCGCCACTGCAGTCGCGTGCATCTCGCGCACACCCCCTGGGTCCGGGTCGCGCTGCGCATCGAGCTGGGGGCGCGATGAGCGCTGCACCGCGCATGGTCTTCAACGGCGTCTGGCCGACGCTGCTCGTGAAGCGCCGACTGCCCGCTTTCGAGGAGCCGACCGCGGCCCTGGCGGCCTACATCGCGGAGCAGGAGGCGCGCGAGGACGACCTGACCGCGCGCTTCCACGAGCAGCGCTTCTTCTCGCTCGACCTCCCGGCGGTGCGCTGGCTGAAGAACGAGATCGAGCAGACCGCGACCGCCTTCCTGCGCCACGTCGGCCTCGAGCGCCCCGTGCCCTGGACGCTCATGGGCTGGTACAACACCAACCGGCTGGGGGATCACCATGCGCCCCACACGCACCCGCGCGCCTACCTGAGCGGCACGTACTACGTGCGCATGCCTGCCACGCCCGAAGTCGACGACCCGCGCGCGCGCCCCGGCTGCATCTCCTTCTACGACCCGCGAACCGGTGCCAACATGATCACGGCCGGTAGCGAGCCGGATGCGCGCGCGGCGCACGTGGTGTGCCCGAGCGCCGGCACCCTCCTGATGTGGCCATCTCCGGTGCAGCACTACGTGCACCCGAACCTCTCCGCCGGGCCCCGGGTCAGCATCAGCTACAACCTGAGCCCGCAGAAGGCGCGCTAGCGCGAGTCCGGCGGAACTAGCCCGGACAGTCCATGCGGACGCGAACGGGTACGGGCTTTGCGAGGTCGCATGGGTACGCCCAAACCAGGAGATGCACCCATGCTCAGCTGGACCATTGCCTTCTTCATCCTCGCCATCGTCGCCGCGTTCTTCGGCTTCTCCGGGATCGCCGGCGCGGCTTCCCAGATCGCCTGGGTGCTGTTCGTCCTGTTCCTCGTCCTCTTCGTCGTCTCGCTGATCCGCGGCCGCGGACCCCGAGTCTAGGGAACTAGGCCCGTTCGGCGACCAGCACTACGTTCGAGCCGCCGAACGCGAAGGAGTTGGACATCACGGCGCGCGGCGGGGCGACCTGCTCCGCCGCGGTGACGTGCCGCACCTTGCAGGCCGGCTCCGGCTGCTCGAGGAAGGCGGTCGGGGGCAGCAGTCCCTGCTCGAGCGCGAGCAAGGCGGCGGCGAACTCCAGCGCGCCGGCGCCGCCCAGCAGGTGGCCGTGCATGGACTTGGTCGAGCTGACCGGCACGGTGCCGTCGCCGAATATCGCGCCGATCGCCTCGCACTCGACCACGTCACCGACGACGGTGGCCGTTCCGTGCGCGTTGAGGTAGCCGATCGCCTCCGGCGCGAGTCCTGATTCCGCGAGCGCCTGACGCATCGCGCGCACCTGGCCGTCGCGGTCGGGGCGCGACATGTGGACCGCATCGCAGGTGTTGCCGTATCCCGTGAGGTAGCCGTGAATCCGGGCACCGCGCTTGCGCGCGTGCGCTTCGTCTTCGAGGACGAAGGCGGCGGCACCTTCGCCGAGCACGAGTCCGGCGCGGCGCTTGTCGAATGGCTTGCAGCTCGCGGCCGGGTCTGCGGCGTCGGCCGGGGCGAGGGTGCGCAATGCGAACCATGCCGCGAGCGTGCCCGGCTGGAGGAGCGCCTCGGCGCCGCCGGCCACCACGACGTCGGCTCGTCCCGCCTGGATGGTGCGCATCGCTTCGCCGAGCGCCATCGCCGAGGAGGAGCAGGCCGTGGAGTAGTTCGCGAACGGGCCGCGCAGGCCGAAGCGCACCGCGACGTTCGAACCGGCAGCGTTGTTCATCCCCATCACGACCGCGAGCGGCCGCAGGCGCCAGTCGTTCCTGCCGTACACGCGCTCGTAGCTCGACTCGAGGGTCTGCGCGCCGCCCATGCCGGTGCCCCAGTGCACGCCGAAGCGCTCCAGGTTCTCCGCCTTCAGGTCCAGGCCGCTCGCCTCGATCGCCTGCGCGGCCGCGCCGAGCGCGAACTGCGAAACGCGATCCAGGTTGGTAGCCTCGGCCGGCGTAAGCAGCGGCGCGGGGTTCCACTCCACCATGCCGGCGATCTGCACCCCGGAAGGCTTGGCGATCGCTTCGGGAAGCGGGCGGATCCCGGAGCGCCCGGCCGCAAGGGCGCGGTGCAGCTCCTCGAGCGAGTTGCCGAGGGGCGAAACGACGCCCGCCCCGGTGATCGCGACCCGCCGGCGGTCCATGCCGGGCGGTTCAGCCCTTTCCGGCCGCCGCGAGCGCGGCGCCGACGTGGCGCTCCAGGTCACCGAGGGTCTTGATGCCCCGCAGGTCCTCGTCCGAGACGCTGATGCCGAACTCCTCCTCGACCTTGAACATGAACTCGATGAAGCTGAGCGAGTCGATGCCGAGGGTATCGAGGGGGGCTGCCGGATCGAGCGCCGCCGGGTCGATGGAGAACTCCCGGGCCGCCATGTCCTTGATGCGTGCGAGCGTGTCCATGCCGGATCAATTATAGACTTCGTGTCGCATGGAGGACGCAAACGCGCGGTTGCTCGCGGAGCTCGAGGCCGCCCGCCGGGAGCTCGAGGATCTCTATGACCAGGCCCCCTGCGGCTACCACTCGGTGGACGCCGAGGGCCTGATCGTGCGGATCAACGCCACGTGGCTGTCATGGCTCGGCTACACGCGCGACGAGGTCGTCGGGCGCATGAAGCACTCGGACCTGATGACGCCGGAGAGCGCGCGGCGCTTCCACGAAGAGACTTTCCCGCGGTTCCGCCGCGAAGGCTTCCTCGACGGCGCCGAGTTCGAGTACCGGCGCAAGGACGGAACCACGATGTGCGGGCTGCTGAACGCGACTTCGGTCACCGACGCCGCCGGCCGCTACGTCATGAGCCGCTCCACCGTGTTCGACGTCACCGCGCGCAAGCGGGCCGAGGAGCGACTCGCCACGCTGAACAAGGAGCTCGAAAGCTTCAGCTACTCGGTCTCGCACGACCTGCGCGCGCCGCTGCGCGCGATCGACGGCTACGCGCGCATGCTCGACCAGGACCACGGCGCGCGCCTCGACGACGAGGGCCGGCGCCTGCTCGGCGTGGTGCGCGCGAGCGCGTTGCGCATGGGACGGCTGATCGACGACCTGCTCGAGTTCTCGCGCCTCGGTCAGCGCGAGCCCGAGAAGCGGCCGCTCGACATGGCGGCGCTCGCGCGCGCGGTCGTCGCCGAGCTCCAGCCGGAGCACCCGCGTGCCGCCGTCTCGGTCGACGACCTGCCCGAGGCGGCGGCGGATCGCGCGCTCATGCGGCAGGTCTGGATCAACCTCATCGGCAACGCGCTGAAATACAGCGCGGGCCGCGCCGCGCCGCGCGTCGCCATTTCCGGCCGCGTCGAGGACGGGTTCGCGGTCTATGCCGTGCAGGACAACGGCGTCGGGTTCGACATGCGCCACGCAGGCAGGCTCTTCGGCGTGTTCCAGCGTCTGCACCGGCAGGACGCGTTTCCCGGCACCGGGGTCGGGCTCGCGATCGTGCAGCGGGTGGTCGCGCGCCACGGCGGGCGCGTCGGCTTCGAGGCGCGCTCCGACGAGGGTGCGCGCTTCTGGTTCGCCTTGCCCGTGAGATAAAACCTTATAATCCAAGGGCATGTCGTCGTTGCCTCTCTACGCCCTCGGCCTCAACCACCAGACTGCGCCGCTCGATATCCGCGAGCGGGTGGTGTTTCACGTCGAGCGCATGCGCGACGCGCTGACCGAGATGAAGCGCGGCCTGGCGAGCGAAGCGGCGATCCTCTCGACCTGCAACCGCACCGAGCTGTACTTCGCGGGCGACCGGCCGGGCGAGGCCGCGCAGTGGCTCGCGCAATGGCATCGCCTGCGCCCGGAGGAGCTCTCGCCCTACCTCTACACGCGCCCGCAGGACGAGGCGGTCCGGCACGCGTTCCGCGTCGCCTCGGGCCTCGACTCGATGGTACTGGGCGAGCCGCAGATCCTCGGCCAGATGAAGGACGCCGTGCGCGCGGCCGAGTCGGCCGGCACGCTGGGCACGGTCCTGCACAAGCTCTTCCAGCGCTCCTTCGCCGTGGCGAAGGAGGTGCGCTCGACCACGCGCGTGGGCGCGGAGAGCGTGTCGATGGCCGGCGCGGCGGTGAAGCTGGCGGCGCGCATCTTCCCTTCGCTGCGCGAGCAGAGCGTGCTGTTCATCGGCGCCGGCGAGATGATCGAGCTCTGCGCGACGCACTTCGCCGCGCAGGGGCCCGCGCAGATCGCGGTGGCGAGCCGCACCCTCGAGCGCGCCAGCCGCCTCGCGCACCGTTTCGGCGGGCGGGCGATCGAGCTGAAGGCGCTGGCCGAGAGCCTGCACGCGTTCGACGTCGTCGTCTCGTCGACCGCCTCGTCGCTGCCGATCCTCGGCAAGGGCATGGTGGAGCGCGCGCTCAAGGCGCGGCGGCGCCGCCCGATCTTCATGGTCGACCTCGCGGTGCCGCGCGACATCGAGCCCGAGGTGGCCGAGCTCGACGACGTGTTCCTCTACACCGTGGACGACCTCGCCTCGATCGTGTCGGCCAACCTGGACTCGCGCCGCTCGGCGGTCGAGCAGGCGGAGGCGATCATCGACACGCAGGTCGGCCAGTTCATGCACTGGATGCGCAGCCGGGAGAACGTGCCGCTCATCCGCCAGCTGCGCGAGAACGCGGAGCTCGCGCGCCGCGAGGAAGTGCAACGCGCCCTGAAGCTCCTGCAGCGCGGCGAGGCGCCGGAGGCGGTGCTCGAGCAGCTCTCCGTCGCCCTGACCAACAAGCTGATGCACGCCCCGACGGTCCAGGCGCTCGCCCCGCGCGAGACGGACAAGTAAGTGAAGCCCACGCTGCGCGCCAAGCTCGACCACCACGTCGGGCGGCTGGAGGACCTGAACCGCCTGCTCTCCGAGGAAGACGCGACCAAGGACATGCAGAAGTTCCGCAGCCTGTCGCGCGAGCACGCCGAGCTCACGGCCCTGGTCGCGCTCTACGAGCAGTACCGCAAGGCCGAGGGTGACGCCGAAGCGGCGCGCGAGCTGGAGATGGGGGAAGAGCTCAAGGCGGCGCGCGCCAGCATGGAGAAGCTGGAAGCGGAGGTGCAGAAGGCCCTGCTGCCCAAGGACCCGAACGACGAGCGCAACCTCTTCATCGAAGTGCGCGCCGGCACCGGCGGGGACGAGTCGGCGCTTTTTGCCGGCGACCTGTTCCGCATGTACACGCGCTACGCCGAGCGCCAGGGCTGGCAGGTCGAGATCATTTCCGAAAGCCCCGCCGAGATCGGCGGCTATAAGGAGGTGATCGCCCGCATCAGCGGGCAGGGCGCGTACTCGCGCCTCAAGTTCGAGTCCGGCGGGCACCGCGTGCAACGCGTGCCGGAAACCGAGGCGCAGGGCCGCATCCACACCTCGGCCTGCACGGTGGCGGTGCTCCCGGAGGCCGACGCGATCAACGAGGTGGTGCTCAACCCGGCGGACTTGCGCGTCGACACGTTCCGCGCCTCCGGCGCCGGCGGCCAGCACGTCAACAAGACCGACTCGGCGATCCGCGTCACGCACCTGCCGACCGGCATCGTAGTGGAGTGCCAGGACTCGCGCTCCCAGCACAAGAACCGCGAGAAAGCGCTGTCGGTCCTCGCGGCGCGCATCCGCGACAAGCAGGTGAGCGAGCAGCAGGCGAAGACCGCCTCGACGCGCAAGTCGCTGATCGGCTCGGGCGACCGCTCCGAGCGCATCCGCACCTACAACTTCCCGCAGGGGCGCGTCACCGACCACCGCATCAACCTGACGCTCTACAAGATCGACCGCATCATGGACGGCGAGCTGACCGAGCTCATCGACGCGCTGCAGGCCGAGCACACGCAGGAGCAGCTCTCCGCCCTCGAAGAAGCGGCATGAACGCCCTGGGCATCGACCCCCGCGAGGCGCGCCTGCTGCTCGCCGCGGCGACGGGGTTTTCGCAAGCGAGCCTGCTCGCGTTTCCGGAGCGCGGCCTGCCCGCCGACGTCGAGAAGGCGTTCCTCGCCAGCGTGGCGCGGCGCAGGCGGGGCGAGCCGATCGCCTACATCCTCGGACGCAAGGAGTTCTACTCGCTCGATCTCGCGGTGACTCCCGCTGTGCTCATCCCGCGGCCGGAAACCGAGCTTCTCGTCGATCTCGTTCTGGAGCGCAGGCCGTCTTCCGTTCTCGACCTTGGCATCGGCAGCGGCGCCATCGCGCTCGCGGTCAAGAAGCATCTGCCCGCCGCCCGCGTCGTCGGCGTCGAGGCCAGCGCAGCGGCCCTGGAGGTGGCGCAGCGGAATGCCGTCAGGCACGGGCTGCAGGTGGAGTTTCGCCACGGCCGGTGGCTCGAGCCCTTCGCGGGGGAGCGGTTCGACCTGATCGTGTCCAACCCGCCCTACGTTGCGGAAGGCGATCCGCACCTGCACGACCTCAGGTTCGAGCCCGCCGGCGCCCTGGTCGCGGGTCCCGATGGCCTCGAAGCCATCAGGGAGATCGCCGCGGCCGCGCCGGCCTTCCTGAACGACGGCGGGATGTTGCTCCTCGAGCACGGCCAGGGCCAGGATGCGGCGGTCCGGGCGTTGCTCCAGCGGGCGGGGCTTGAAGACGTCCGGACCTGGCCCGATCTGGCCGGGATCCCCCGGGTCACCGGGGGCAAACGGTAGAATGGAAACCATGGATACCCAACAGCGCATCAAGGAGCAGGTCACCGGCAATCCGGTGGTGCTCTACATGAAAGGCACGCCGCAGTTCCCGCAGTGCGGCTTCTCGTCCCTCGCGGTGCAGGTGCTCAACGCCTGCGGCGTGCAGGACTTCTTCAGCGTCAACGTGCTCGCCGACGCGGAGATCCGCCAGGGCATCAAGTCGTACGCCAACTGGCCGACGATCCCGCAGCTCTACGTCAACGGCGAGTTCGTCGGCGGCTCGGACATCATGAAGGAGATGTACCAGTCCGGCGAGCTGCAGAAGCTACTGCAGCCGATCGCGCAGAAGGCCTAGCGTCGCGCTCACCTGCCCGCGATAGCCTGCGCCGAAGAGGTTCAGGTGGTTGAGCAGGTGATACAGGTTGTACAGGTGCTTGCGCGTCTCGTACCCCGCGTCCAGGGGTAGCTCCTTTCGATACGACGCATAGAAAGCCTCCGGGAAGCCGCCGAAGAGCTCCGTCATCGCGAGGTCCGCCTCGCGATCCCCGTAGTACACCGCCGGGTCGAAGATCACCGGCCCACCCGGCGTGAACCCCGCGTTGCCGCTCCAGAGATCGCCGTGGAGAAGGCTTGCCTGCGGCCGGTGACCTTGCAGAATTTTCTTCACGTCGGGCAGCGGGATGCCGGCGCGCTGCGCCTGGGGAGAGAGCCGGTACGTCAGAAAAAAATCCGACCAGTCGTCGCACCAGGCGTTCGCTTGCGGCGCGAGGCCGATCCAGTTGTCGGACGACCAGCCGAAGCGCGGCGCCGTGTGGCGGTGCAGGGCGGCGAGCATGCGGCCCATCGCCGGCCAATCCGGTGCCGCGCCGAGGTCGAGGCGCTCGAGGACGAGTTGGTCGCCCTGAAGGGAAATCACGCGCGGGACCGGCGCGCCCGCGCTGCGCAGCGCTTCCAGGCCTTCCACTTCCGCGGCGAGACGCGCGGCCTCGCCGGTCTTCGTGAAATGCCGCGTGCTCAGACGCCGGAGAGGCGCATGTTGGCCATGGAGAGGCGCTCGACCAGGATCTCCATGAACGCGCGGTCGAACTTGAGCTGGCAGGTCTCGGACGCCTGCGCGAGCTTGTGCGTCGGCACCGAGATGATGTTGGCCTCGCTCACCACCGAAACGTCGGCGCCGCGCACGTGGTTCGCCTTCGAGAGATAGGCCATCTCGCCGAACGGCTCCCCGGCGCGCAGCAGGTTGAGCAGCTTGCCTTTCTTCGTCACCTTCACCTGCCCGTCGGCGAGGACGCAGAAGAAATCTCCCGGCTCGCCCTCCTTCATGAGCAGTTCTCCGGGAGACGCATGGCGCCAGACCGAGATGCGCGCCACCTCCCAGAGCTCGGCGTCGGAAAAGTGCCGGAAGAACGGCAGCTTGCGCAGCGTCTCGAACTTGTCCGAGTCGGCGAACTCCTGCGCCCGGTGCGCGCCCGCGTGCTGGGTGCGGAACGCCTCCGCGAGGTCGAGGGAGAAGTCCTCCCAGGTGCGGTAGCGCTCGCCGAGGTCCTTCGCCATCGCGTGGCGCACGATCGCCTCGACCGATTCCGGGATCTCGGGGCGGAAGCTCGACGGCGGCTCGGCCTCGACGTTGGTGATCTGGTAGATGAGGCTGAAGTTGTTCGCCGCCTGGAACGGCAGCCGCCCGGTGAGGAGGTGATACATCACCACGCCGAGGGAGTAGATGTCGGTCTGGTGGTCGAGCGTGTGCTCCTTAACCTGCTCCGGCGACATGTACGCGGGCGAGCCGATCGCGCTCACCTGGGTCGTGTCGCCGGTGGCGATGAGCGCGGCGCCGAAGTCGGTGATCTTCACGTCGGTCTCGCCGGTGAGGAGGATGTTCGCCGGCTTGATGTCCCGGTGCGTGATGCCCGCCTTGTGCGCGAACTCGAGCGCGCGCGAGCACTTGAACCCGATCTCGACGATGCGGTCGACCGGCAGCAGCCCGTCGGGCCGGCAGAAGCGCTCCAGCGTGCCGCCGTCGACGTACTCCATCACGATGTAGTTCAGGCTCTCCTCGGCGACCGCGTCGTAGATCTGGCAGATGTGCGGGTGCTGCAGCTTCCCGGCGAGCGAGGCCTCGGTCAGGAAGAGCTTGCGGTAGAGCTTGCCGCGGTCCGGATCCTGGAAGGTCTCGGGGAACGCTACCTTGATCGCGACGTCGCGGCCGTTGAAGGGGTCGTTGCAGTGGTAGACCTCGGAGGTGGCGCCCTCGCCGAGCTTGCGCAGCACCGGATACTTCCCGATCTGCGTGAAGCGGCTGTGCCAGCCCGTCTCGGCCGCCTTCACCGGGCGAGCCTCTTGCGAGCCCTGGCGATGGCCTTCTTTACCTGCGCGGGCGCGGTGCCGCCGACGTGGCTGCGCGCCGCGAGCGAGCCCTCCGGCGTGAGCACCTTGCGCACGTCGGCGCCGATGTGCCGCGAGTACTTCTGCAGCGTGGCGAGCGGCAGCGCGGCGAGGTCGCGCCCGGTGCGCTCGGCCTCGCGCACCGCCTTGCCCACCGCCTCGTGCGCGTCGCGGAACGGCACGCCCTTGCGCACGAGGTAGTCGGCGAGGTCGGTCGCGGTGGCGTGCCCCTCGACCACCGCGGCGCGCATCGCCGACGCGACCGGCCGCAGGTCGGCGACCATGCCGGCGAACACGGCGAGGCAGTCCTTGAGCGTGTCCACCGCGTCGAAGAGCGGCTCCTTGTCTTCCTGGTTGTCCTTGTTGTACGCGAGCGGCTGGCCCTTCATCAGCGCGAGCAGCGCGACCAGGTCGCCGAACACGCGCCCGCTCTTGCCGCGCACCAGCTCCGGCACGTCGGGATTCTTCTTCTGCGGCATGATCGACGAGCCGGTGCAGTACCGGTCCGGCAGCTGCACGAAGCCGAAGCGCGGGCTCGCCCAGAGGACGAGCTCCTCGGAAAAGCGCGACAGGTGCACCATGACCAGCGACGCCGCCGCGCAGAATTCGATCGCGAAGTCGCGGTCGGACACGGCGTCGAGCGAGTTCTCGCACACGCCTTCGAAGCCGAGCGCGCGCGCCACCCGCTCGCGGTCGATCGGGAACGTCGTGCCGGCGAGCGCCGCCGCGCCGAGCGGCAGCCGGTTGACGCGGCGCCGGCAGTCGGCGAGCCGCTCGCGGTCCCGCTCGAGCATCTCGACGTAGGCGAGCAGGTGGTGGCCGAAGGTGACCGGCTGCGCCACCTGGAGGTGCGTGAAGCCGGGCATCACCAGCGCGGCGTGCCGCGCCGCCTGCGCGAGCAGGGCCTCGCACAGCGTGCCGAGCAGCGCGCGGATCGCATCGATCTCGCCGCGCAGCCAGAGCCGGATGTCGGTGGCCACCTGGTCGTTGCGCGAGCGCCCGGTGTGCAGCCGCTTGCCCGCGTCGCCCACCAGCGCGGTGAGGCGCCGCTCGATGTTGAGGTGCACGTCCTCGTCGTCGATCGACCAGCGGAAGCGGCCGGCATCGATCTCGCGCCGCACCTGCGCGAGACCGCGCTCGATCGCCTTCACGTCGCGCCGCGAGAGCACGCCCGCGGCGCCGAGCATGCGCGCGTGCGCGAGCGAGCCTTCGATGTCGACGTGCGCGAGGCGCCGGTCGAACGCGACCGAAGCAGTGAAGCGCTTCACGCGCGCGTCCACGCCTTCGGTGAATCGGCCGGACCAGAGCTGCTTGTTCTTAGGCATAAAATGCTCGCGGTGAGTATAAGGCAAGACCTCTCGAGCGACCCGCGGTCCGACCGGCTGCCCGACTTCCGCAACCTCGGGGTCGTCGCGCGCATCCTCGTCGGTGCCAACCTTCTCACGATCGCCGCGACGATCGCCGCCGCTCCGAGCCTCGCGCAGGTGCTGGAGTCCTTCATCGAAGCGGCGATGTTCATCGAGCCGCTGCTGCTCGCGTGCGTGGTGGCGCTCTACGTCGCCGCCCCCCTCCTGGCGCGCCTGCCGTACGTCGCCGGCTGTGCCGCGGTCGCGGTCCTCACGCTCGGGCTCGCCGCGGCCGGCCGCGCG
>DASZQH010000328.1:0-2982 GCA_035549805.1 Burkholderiales bacterium | reverse complement strand
TCGAGAGGTCGCGCAGCTTCCCGTCCTGGTCGATCATCCCCGGCTTCTCGTAGCCCGGCTTCCCGTAGCGGCACAGCTTCATATGGTCATTCCCCCGTCGACTGAATAGGTGTTGCCGGTGGCGAAGAGCGACTCGTCGGAAGCGAGGAAGACGAGGATGCCCATCATGTCCTCCACCGTGCCCAGCCGCCCCATGGGCTGGCGGGCGATGAAGTCCTTGCGCGCCTGCACCGGGTCGGCAAACGCGTTGATGCGGCCTTGCAGCGACGGCGTGTCCACCGTGCCGGGCGCGATGGCGTTGCAGCGGATGCCCTGCTTCACGTAATCGGCGGCGATCGACTTCGTCAGCCCGACCACCGCGGCCTTGCTCGCGCCGTAGATGAAGCGATTCGGCAGCCCCCGGATCGACGAGGCGATCGAGGCCATGTTGATGATCGAGCCGCCGCCCTTCTTCAGCATCCCCGGCAGGAACGCCTTGGTGACCAGGAACATGGACTTCACGTTGACGTTGAAGCCGTGGTCCCAGTCCTTCGCCGTGGCGTCGAGGATCGGGCCGTGCTGCACGATGCCCGCGCAGTTGAAGAGGACGTCGATGGCACCGACTTCCTTCGCGAGCTTCTGGATCGCTGCTTCGTCCGTCGCGTCCAGGACGCGCGTCCGGATGCCGTGGCGCCCTTCGAGCTCGCCGAGCGGCTGGGCGTTCATGTCGGTGGCCCACACCGTCGCGCCCTCCTTCGCGAAGGTCTCGGCGGCGGCGCGTCCCATGCCCTGTCCGGCCGCGGTGATGAAAGCGACCTTGCCTGCGAGCCTGCCAGCCATGCGGGGGATGTCTCCAGGGAGCGATGCGTGGGGCCGCGATTATAAACAAAGCGGGCGCCGGGTCTCCCCGGCGCCCGCGCGGCTGCCGATACGGCGGGTTCTACTTGGCGGCCGGCTTGGCGGCCGCGCCCGGGCGGCCGCGGTAGACCTTGTCCTTCCAGTAATAGTTGCCCGCGAAGTCATACGGCGGGAACCACGACATGCGGAACGGGACCACCTGCTCGGCGTACTTCTTCTGGCTGGCGATCACCTTGGCGTAGAACGGATCCTTCGCCACGTACTCGGCCTGGATCTTTTCCCACGTATCGAGGAAGTTCTTCAGGATGTCGTCGGGCGTGCGCCGGATCTGCACCCCTTCCTTGATCAGATCCTGGCACGCCTCGGCGGTCTCGCGGTTGAACGCGAAGTTGCGCTGCATCGTCGCGTACACGCTCGCCACCTTGATCATCTCCTTGATGTCGTCGGGGAACTTGGCCCAGAGGTCCTTGTTGATGATGATCTGGCCGCCCGTGACAGGCTCGTGCATCCCCGGGGTGTAGTAGTACTTCGCCACCTTGTGCAGGCCGAGCTTCTTGTCCTCGAGGCAGTTGATCCACTCCGCGCCTTCGATCACGCCTCGCTCCATCGCCGGCACGATCTCCTGTCCCGGCAGCGTGACCACGGCCGCGCCGAGGCGCCCGTAGGTCTCCGCGCCGATGCCGAAGATGCGGTACTTCATCCCCTTCAGGTCCTTCAGGCCGGTGAGCGGCTTCTTGAACCAGCCCAGGCCCTGCGGGTAGTCGGTGGGCACCGGGAAGCCGACCAGGTTCAGCTTCAGGACGTCGCGGTAGAACTCCTCGAGCAGCGCCATGCCGCCGCCGTCGTAGTACCAGGCGTAGTAGTCCATGCCGTCCATGCCGAACAGCGGCCCGTGCGACATCGGGATGGTGGCCGGATGGCGGCCCTGGATGTACCCGAACGTGATCATGCCGACGTCGAGCACGCCCTTCGAGGCCGCGTCGAAGACCTCGAACGGCGGCACGATCGCGCCGCCCGGCGCGGTCGAGATCTTGACCCTGCCGCTGGTCATCTTTTCGACCGTCTGCGCCCAGAGCTGGAAGATCAGGTGCAGGTTGGCGGTCGCCGGATGGCTCGACTGCCCCTTCAGGGTGAACGTCTGCTGCTGCGCCTGGACGCCGGACGGTGCCAACGACACCAGCCCCGCGACCGCCAATGCGCCGAGTACTGCCGACAGCTTGCGCATGAATCCTCCTCTCCTCGCCTCAGTTGTATGATGTATGACGCCCGAGATGGGCAATTAGACATTAGGCGTCGCCCGACGCCGCGTCAAGCACGTCCTGTCAAGCACCATTTCGATGCCAGCGGCTAGAATCGGCCGCCGGGAGGAGTGAGGATGCCGGCCAGCACCAGTGCAGCGCGCGGCGAAAGGGACTTTCCGGGCGTGTTCTACGGCACGATCCGGACCATCGACCGCTTCACCGACGCGACCGGGCGGCTCTTCGCCCTCAGCCAGCTCGCGCTGGTGGCGATCGTCGCCTACGAGGTGACCTCGCGCTATTTCTTCCGCGCCCCCACGGTCTGGGCCTTCGAGGCGAGCACCATGACGAACGGCGCCGCGTTCATGCTCGCCTGCGGCTACGCCCTCTACAAGGGGGCGCACGTGCGCACCGACATCTTCTGGGAGAACTTCTCGCAGCGCCGGCGCGGGATCATCGACCTGCTCTCCTACCTGGTGCTGTTCTTCCCCACCATGGTCTACCTCGTCGTGGTCGGCACCGACGGCGCGCTGCACTCCTACCAGACCGGCGAGCGCTCGCAGGAAAGCATGTGGCGCGCCACCATGTGGCCGTTCCGGGCGGCGATCCCGCTCGCCGCGCTGCTGTTCATGGTGCAGGGGGTCTCGGAGTCGCTGAAATGCCTCTACCAGATCCGCTTCGGCCGCGAGTTCGAGCACCGCGAGAAGCTCGAGGTATGAGGGGCGCGCCATGACCGGGCTGGAGATCCTCGGGCTGGTGATGCTGTTGGTGATGCTCGCCGCGATCTTCATCGGCCTGCCGATCAGCTTCACCCTGCTCTTCCTGGCGCTGATCTTCGGCTACATGGGGCTGGGCTCGCGGGTCTTCGACCTCGCCTACCTGCAGACCTTCGGCCTG
Organism: Burkholderiales bacterium; assembly: GCA_035549805.1. Lineage (GTDB taxonomy): Bacteria > Pseudomonadota > Gammaproteobacteria > Burkholderiales > SG8-39 > SCGC-AG-212-J23. Next base: position 10 of record DASZQH010000328.1, on the reverse strand, counting down.
ATGAAGCAGG
>DASZQH010000327.1:0-2659 GCA_035549805.1 Burkholderiales bacterium | reverse complement strand
CTCGCGCGCACCGACCGCCTGGTGATGCTGGAAGACGAGCATCGCTGGCTCGCCGGCCGCGGCATGGAGTACGACTGGGGCACCGGACGCTTCCAGCTGCACGGCGACGTGCGCGGGCGCTTCGAGCCGGGGCGCTGAGCGGTGCGGCGCCTCCTCTTCCTCGCGCTCCTCGCCTGCGCCTTTTCCGCCGCCGCGGAGAAGGCCGACCGGGACCAGCCGACGCAGATCGAGGCCAACCGCATGACCTCCGACGACGTGCGCCGGCTCACCATGTTCGAAGGCAACGTCGTGCTCACCAAGGGCACGGTGACGATCCGCGCCGACCGGATCGTCGTGCGCCAGGACGCCGAAGGCTTCCAGACCTCGACCGCCACCGGCGCCCCGGCGCGCTTCCGCCAGCGCCAGGACGCGAAGGACGGCAAGGAGGGCGAGTGGATCGAGGGCGAGGCGCTGCGCATCGAGGTCGACGACCGCAAGGGCACGGTGGAGCTCATCGACAAGGCGCGCGTGCTGCGCGGCGGGGACGAGGTGATCGGCAACCACATCTTCGTCGACCAGCGCTCGGACTTCTTCTCCGTGAGCTCGGGCAAGGACGGCACGCCGGGCAGCGGGCGCGTGCGCGCGGTGCTGCAGCCCAAGACGCCGGCCATCGACGGGAAGAAATGAGCGGCGCATGACCGAGCTTCGCGCGCAGAGCCTGCGCAAGCGCTACAAGTCGCGCACCGTGGTGCAGGACGTCTCGCTGCAGGTGTCGAGCGGCGAAGTGGTCGGCCTGCTCGGCCCGAACGGCGCGGGCAAGACGACCTGCTTCTACATGATCGTCGGGCTGATCCCGGTCGACGCCGGCTCGATCCACCTCGACGGCAACGAGCTCACGCACCTGCCGATCCATCGCCGCGCGCGCGCCGGCATCTCCTACCTGCCGCAGGAGAACTCGGTGTTCCGCCGCCTCACGGTGGAGGAGAACGTGCAGGCGATCCTCGAGCTGCAGGGCCTGGCGCGCGAGGAGATCGACGCGCGCCTCGGCGAGCTGCTGAAGGACCTCAACATCGCGCACCTGCGCAAGCACGCCGCGATCTCGCTCTCGGGCGGCGAGCGGCGCCGCCTCGAGATCGCGCGCGCGCTCGGCACGAAGCCGGCGTTCGTGCTGCTCGACGAGCCGTTCGCCGGCGTCGACCCGATCGCGGTGCTCGACATCCAGCGCATCATCCGCTTCCTCAAGGAGCGCGGCATCGGCGTGCTGATCACCGACCACAACGTGCGCGAGACGCTCGGCATCTGCGATCGCGCCTACATCATCAACGAAGGCGCCGTGCTCGCGTCGGGCCACCCCGAGGAGATCGTTTACAATGACAGCGTGCGCCGCGTCTACCTCGGCGAGAATTTCCGGATGTAGGTTTCGCCCGGATGCTTTCCGGCTGTAAGCTCTTCCCGCAGGTTCCATGAAGCCCTCGCTGCAATTCCGCCTTTCGCAGCACCTCACGCTGACGCCGCAGCTGCAGCAGTCGATCCGGCTGCTCCAGCTGTCGACGGTCGAGCTGAACCAGGAGATCGAGCGGCTGCTCATGGAGAACCCGGCGCTCGAGCGCGAGGAGCCGGGCGAAGGCGAGGCGGCGGCGCCGAGCGCGCCGGCGCCGCAGCAGCCGCAGGAGAGCTCGGCGAGCGTGGCCGGCGAAGCCCCGGCGGAAGCCCCGGCCGATGCCGACTGGCCGGTCGACGTGCCGGTGAGCTGGCGCACCGGCGACGACGACGAGGAGAACGACCGCGGCTTCGCGGCGGCCGACCTGCCGACGCTGCGCGAGCACCTGCAGACGCAGCTCTCGCTCACCAACCTGCCGGCGCGCGATCGCGCGTTCGTGCAGGTCCTCATCGACGCGCTCGACGAGGACGGCTACCTCACGCAGCCGCTGGAGGAGATCGCGGCGCTGCTGGCCGCGCATCTCCCCGCCGACGCGGAGGCCGGCCTCGAGGAGCTCGGCATCGCGCTGCGCCACCTGCAGAACATGGAGCCCGCGGGCGTGGGCGCGCGCTCGCCGGCCGAGTGCCTCTGCCTGCAGCTGCGGGCGCTGCCGGACGAGACCGAGAAGGCGCTCGCGCTGCAGATCGCGGAGAAGCATCTGGAGCTGCTGGCGAACCGCGACTACACGCGCCTGAAGGCGGCGACCGGGGCGAACGACGACGCGCTGCGCGAAGCGCAGAAGCTGATCCAGGGCCTCAACCCGCGCCCCGGCGCGGCGTTCGCGCGCGTCGAGGCGCGCTACGTGGTGCCGGACGTGATCGTGAAGAAGGCGCGCAACGTGTGGCGCGCAAGCCTCAACCCCGACGCGATGCCGAAGCTGCGCATCAACCGCCTGTACGCGGAGCTGATGAGCGGCCGCGCCTCGGGCGGCGCGCTGTCCTCGCAGGTGCAGGAGGCGCGCTGGCTGATCAAGAACGTGCAGCAGCGCTTCGAGACCATCCTGCGCGTGTCGCAGGCGATCGTCGACCGGCAGCGCCATTTCTTCGAGCACGGCGAGGTGGCGATGCGGCCCCTGGTGCTGCGCGAGATCGCCGAGACGCTCGGCCTGCACGAGAGCACCATCTCGCGCGTCACGACGCAGAAGTACATGGCGACGCCGCGCGGCACCTACGAGCTGAAGTACTTCTTCGGCAGCCACGT
>DASZQH010000326.1:0-10315 GCA_035549805.1 Burkholderiales bacterium | reverse complement strand
GCGCGAGTTCTGGGCCGGCAACGACATCGTGGCGCTCTACCAGGGCGCGGTGAACCACCGCCACAGCATCGGCAGCCTGGAGCGCATCTTCGAGGCGGGCTTCCGCGAGTTCGCCAAGCTGCGCGGCCAGAAGGTGAACGATCCCGGCGACATGGTCGACGGCGCGCGGCGCGCGATGCGCGCCACCTTCCAGCGCGAGATGGACTTCCTCGAGCGGCACCTCGCGTTCCTCGCCTCCACCGGGTCGGTGAGCCCGTACGTGGGCCTGTTCGGCACGGTGTGGGGGATCATGCATTCGTTCCGCAGCCTGGCGAACGTGCAGCAGGCGACGCTCGCGCAGGTCGCGCCGGGCATCGCCGAGGCGCTGGTCGCCACCGCGATCGGCCTCTTCGCCGCCATCCCGGCGGTGGTCGCCTACAACCGCTATTCGCACGACATCGAGCGCCTCGCGACGCGCTTCGAGAGCTTCATGGAAGAGTTCTCCAACATCCTGCACCGGCAGGCGGCGAAGTAGATGGCGACGCTGCGCCGCAAGCGCGGGCCGATGAGCGAGATCAACGTCGTGCCGTACGTCGACGTGATGCTGGTGCTCCTGGTGATCTTCATGGTGACCGCGCCGCTCGTGACGCCGGGCGTGATCGACCTGCCGAGCGTCGGCAAGGCCGGCCAGCCGAAGATGGTGCCGGTCGAGATCATCGTGCGCGACAACGAGAAGATGACGGTGCGCGAGCGCGACCGCGCCGGCGCCATCGTCAACGAGCAGCCGGTGACGCGCTCGTCGCTGACGCAGTTCCTGAAGCAGCGCCAGGCGAAGAACCCCGAGCTCGCGGTGCTCATCGCCGGCGACAAGAACGTGCGCTACGAGGCGGTCCTGAACGTCATGGACGACCTGCGCAGCCAGGGCATCACGCGCGTCGGCCTGCAGGTGAAGCCGGCGCAGCGGTAGCCTGCGCATGGCGGCCCTCGCCTGGGATCAGCGGCGCGATACGGGCTACGGCTCGTCGTTCGCGCTGGCGTTCGCGGTCCATGCCGTCCTGCTCGCCGCGCTCTTCATCGGCGTGCGGTTCCAGAGCTACGCGCCCGACTCGGTGAGCGTCGAGCTGTGGGAGCCTCCCCCGCCCGCGCCGCGCGTCGTCGAGCCGCCCAAGCCCGAGCCGAAGCCCGAGCCGAAGCCCGAGCCGAAGCCGGAGCCGAAGCCAGAACCCAAGCCCGAGCCCAAGCCCGAGCCGCCGCCCAAGCCGGAGCCCAAGGTCGAGAAGCCCGACATCGTCGAGAAGGCCGCACCCAAGCCCAAGCCGAAGCCCGAGCCCGTCAAGCCGAAGGCCGAGCCGCCCAAGCCGAAGCCGAAGGCGGAGCCGCCCAAGCCGAAGGTGCCGCCGCGCGACCTGCAGGCGGAGAAGCTGATGCGCGAGCAGCTCGCCGCCGAATCCGCCGCGACGAGCGAGCGCATCGCCCGCGACCTGGCGGCGCGCGAGGCCGCGGCGCGGGCGCAGTCCGCGCTCGACAAGGCGCGCGCGGCGTGGATCGCGGCCGTCCACAACAAGATCCGCAACAACATCAACATCCCCCCCGACCTGGTCGGCAATCCCGAGGCGGTCTTCGAGGTGCGCCTGCTGCCGACGGGAGAAATACTTCCTCCGAGGCTGCGCAAGTCGAGCGGCCATAGGGGATACGATGACGCCATCGAGAGAGCTATCCTTAAGTCCTCGCCGCTGCCGAAGCCGGATCCCGCCTTCCTGCCCGATCGGACGGTGGAACTTAAGTTCCGGCCGCAGGACAAATAAGGCGGCCTTAAGTAATCTCTAAGAACATCAGGAGGATGCCGATCTTGTCTCCACGCCGAATTCTCGCGGCCGCACTTCTCCTCTTCGCGTCGCTCGCGGCGCAGGCGCAGCTGTCCATCGAGATCACCGGCGCGGGCGCGCAGCGCATCCCCGTCGCCATCGTGCCGTTCGCGGGCGAGCCGGCGCTCGGCGCGCTGACGCAGGTGGTGCGCGCGGACCTCGAGAGGAGCGGCCTGTTCCGCACCCTCGAGCTGCCGCCGCTCATTCCCGCGCCGAGCGAGCGCAGCGAGGTGAACTATGCCGAGTGGCGCGCGCGCCTCGCCGACGCGGTGGTGATGGGCTCGGTCGCGACGCGGCCCGACGGGCGCTTCGAGGTGCGCTTCAAGCTGCACGACGTGGTCAAGCAGCGCGACCTCTCCGGGGTCGCCTACACGCTGTCGCGCGACCAGGTGCGCGCCACCGCGCACCGCATCGCCGACTTCGTCTACGAGAAGCTGATCGGCGAGCGCGGCGTGTTCTCGACGCGCATCGCGTACGTGATCAAGCGCGGCAACCGCTACGAGCTGCAGATCGCCGACGCCGACGGCGCGTCCCCCGAAGTGGCGCTCGCGTCGTTCGAGCCGATCATCTCGCCCGCCTGGTCGCCCGACGGCCGGCGCCTCGCCTACGTGTCGTTCGAGAACAAGAAGCCCGTGGTCTACGTGCACTCGCTGATCGACGGCAAGCGCCAGGTCGCCGCCAACTTCCGCGGCTCCAACTCGGCGCCCGCCTGGTCGCCCGACGGCAAGACGCTCGCGGTGTCGCTGTCGCGCGAAGGCGGGTCGCAGATCTTCCTCGTCAATCCGGACGGCAGCGGCCTGCGCCGCCTCACCAGCTCGGCGAGCATCGACACCGAGCCGCGCTATTCGCCCGACGGCCAGTGGATCTATTTCACCTCCGACCGCGGCGGCAGCCCGCAGGTCTACCGCATGCCGTCCGGTGGGGGCGACGCGCAGCGGGTCACCTTCGACGGTAGCTATAATGTGTCGCCCAGGGTGGCTCCGGACGGTCGGAGCCTCGCCTACATCACCCGCAACAGCGGCCGATTCCAGGTGGCCCTCCTCGACCTCAACAACCGCCAGGTGCAGATCCTCACCGACAGCGACCGCGACGAGTCGCCGAGCTTCGCGCCGAATGGCCGCATGATCCTGCTCGCCACGATCCTCGGCGGCCGCGGCGTGCTGTCGGCGGTCTCCTCCGACGGCCGCATCAAGCAGCGCCTCACTATCGGCGGCGGCGATGTCCGCGAGCCGGCGTGGGGACCGTTCATCGATTGACGAAAGGAATCTTCATGCGCACGACCTACCTCCTCGCCTTCCTCGCCGGCAGCGCCATCCTCCTCGGCGCATGCTCGACCACCTCGACCGACGGGCAGCCCGCCGCCGGGGTCGAGGAGCGCAAGCCCGGCGCCGGCGCCGAAACGCAGAAGCCGCGCGTCGCCACCGTCGACCTCACGTCCAAGCCCGGCGGCTCGTCGCTGAGCGCGCTCAAGGACCCGAACAACATCCTCTCCAAGCGCTCGATCTACTACGACTACGACAAGTTCGACGTCAAGGACGAGTACCGGCCGCTGATCGAGGCGCACGCGAAGTACCTGCGCGAGAACCCGGGCGCGAAGATGCTCATCCAGGGCAACACCGACGAGCGCGGCGGGCGCGAGTACAACGTCGCCCTCGGCCAGCGCCGCTCCGACGGCGTGAAGCGCATGCTCCTCCTCCTCGGCGCGAAGGAAGCGCAGATCGAGTCCGTGAGCCTCGGCGAGGAGAAGCCGAAGGCGCCGGGCAGCGACGAGGCGGCCTGGGCGCAGAACCGCCGCAGCGACATGCTCTACGGCGGCGAGTTCTGATGCGGCTCCCGGGGGCGAAGGCGGCGCTGGGCGTGCTCCTCGCGGCGGCGTTCGCCGCGCCGGCGTCCGCGCAGGGCCTGTTCGACGACAACGAGGCCCGTCGCCGGATCGAGCTGCTGCGTCAGCAGATCGAGGCCAACCAGCGCACGCTCGACGAGCGCTTCGCCAAGGTCGAGGCGGCCGGCGCCGACCGCAGCGCGATCCTCGAGCTCTCGTCGCAGATCAACGCGGTGCGCGACGAGCTGCAGAAGATGCGCGGCCAGCTCGAGGTGCTCGCCAACCAGGCCGAGATTGCCGACAAGCGCCAGAAGGACCTCTACCTCGACATCGACACGCGCCTGCGCAAGCTCGAGCAGGCGGGCGAGAAGCCGGCGGCCGAGAAGCCGGCGGCCTCCGCGGCGGAGCCGTCGGCCGCGGAGACCCGCGCCTACCAGGCGGCGCTCGACCAGTTCAAGCTCGGCAACTACCCACTCGCGGTGTCGGCGATGCAGGGTTTCCTGGTCACGTATCCGAGCAGCGTCCTCGCGCCGAACGCCCAGTACTGGATCGGCATGGCGTACTCGGGGCAACGCAAGTACAAGGAGGCGATCGACGCCCAGCGCAAGGTGCTCGCCGCCTGGGGGACCAGCGACAAGGCGCCCGATGCGCTGCTCAGCATCGCGAGCTCGCAGGAGACGATGGGCGACCGCACCGGCGCGCGCCGCTCGCTCGAGGAGCTGGTCGCCAAGTACCCGTCGAGCAGCGCCGCGGCGAGCGCCAAGCAGCGCCTCGCCATCCTGCAGAAGCGTTGAGGCCGGCTCCGCCGCGACGATGAAGGGGCAGTACTGGCGATTGACCCGCGAGGGCTGATAAAATTTCGCCTTTGCGGTAGAAGCACAATCCGTTCCAATCCGCTACGCGGATCGGCAACTTCACCGGGTCGTTAGCTCAGCTGGTAGAGCAGCGGACTTTTAATCCGTTGGTCGGCGGTTCGAATCCGCCACGGCCTACCAACACATCAAGGCTCTAGCTTTCGCTAGGGCCTTTTTCTTTCCGGCGTGTCCAAGCTAGCGGCTTATCCGAGGGCGGTATAGGGTTTGCCGATGTCGTCACGGAGGGGAAGAGCATGGAACCTGTGCTGATGATGAAGACGGCCTGCGTACTGCTCGCTGTCACCGCCCTCGGCGGCGTGGCAATGGCCGGGATCCGTTTCGCCGGGAAGCCGCAACCGCCGACGTGGCTCGCGATGCTGCATGGGCTGCTCGCAGGCGCCGCAGTCACCCTGCTGCTGTATGGGTACTTCACCGTCGGGCTGCCTGCGCTCGCCGGGTGGGCGCTGCTGCTGTTCCTGGTCGCGGCGGCGGGAGGCGTGTTCCTCAACCTGAACTATCACTGGAAGGCGCTGCCGCTGCCGATGGGCATGGTCGTCGGGCACGCGGCGATCGCGGTTGTCGGCTTCGTGTTGCTCCTCGTAGCCACTTTTGGCTCACGCTGAGCGGCAGAAGGCGTATAAGGCGGGGTGACTTCCCTCGCTTCGAAGCAACCCGCCGTCATGGCGGCCATCGTCACCACCATGCTGTGGCTGCCCGCGGGCGCGCTCCTCGCCCTCTTCTGTTATGGGGTCTTCGACGTCTCCCTCGAATCCTTCCTGACGCTCGGGCACTCGCTCCCGCATCCGAGCGTCGGGCTGCTCGCCTGGTGGGCGATCGGTTTCGCCCCCGCCTACGTCTACGCGGTGCTGATTTCGGCGCACGACTGAGGCACACTTTCGCCTCTTCCTGAGGAGGTGGCGATGCGTGCAGCAGTGGCGTGGCTCCTGGTGTTCTTCTCCTGCGCGGCGCTCGCGCAGGGCTATCCGAACAAGCCGATCCGCCTCGTGATCGGCTACGCGCCGGGCGGCTCGGCGGAGGCGGGAGCGAGGCCGCTCGCCCGGGCCCTCGAGCCGCTGCTCGGCCAGCCGCTCGTGTTCGACTACCGGCCGGGCAACGCCGGCGGCATCGCGATGGAAGCGACCGCGAAGGCGGCGCCGGACGGCTACACGATCTACTACTTCGACAGCGGGCCGCTGACGATCGCGCCGCACCTGCAGAAGGTCGGCTACGACATCCTCAGGTCGTTCACCCATCTCGGCCACGTGTGCGGCAGCGGCAGCATGCTGGTCGTGCACCCTTCGACGCCATTCAGGAGCATGCAGGAGGTGATCGACACGTCGAAGCGCGAGCCGACGAAGTGGAGCTACGGCACCTCGGGCGTCGGCGGCCCGCATCACCTCTCCGGCGAGTTCTTCAAGAGCGTCACCGGCGCGCAGCTCCTGCACGTGCCCTACAAGGGTGGCGGGCCGGCGATGACCGATCTCATGGGCGGGCAGATCCCGATGCTGTTCTCTTCGCTCGGCCCGGTGGTCGGCGCGGCGAAGGCGGGCAAGGTGCGGCCCCTCGCGGTGACCTCGCTTAAGCGCTCCGCGGCGTTCCCCGAAGTTCCGACCATGGACGAGCTCGGCCTGAAGGGCTTCGAGTCGACGGCGTGGTACGGCCTGCTCGGTCCTGCCGGCCTGCCGCAGGAAGTCGTGTCGCGCTGGAGCCAGGCCCTCGCCAGGGCGGGGCAGGACAAGCCCACCGTGGATCTCATCAACGGCACGGGATGCGACGTCGAGATCCTCTCGCCGGCGCGCACCGTGGAGAAGATCCAGGCCGACGCGGCGAAGTGGGGCAAGGTCGTCAAGGACGCGGGCATCAAGGCCGAGTAGGCCGAGTGGGGGCGAAGAAACTGTAGTCCGCGGCGTATTGCGCTTTCGCTTCCCGGCCGACGCGCGAGGCGTCGCAGGCAGTGGCAGGCGGCGGCCCGGAGGTCGCGTTCGTCCGGCGGATGTGGGTCACGAGCGCGAATTCACCCGCCCGATCCAGCGGCTGCGCCTTCCAGAGCTGATCGGGCAGCCTGTCCGCTCCGGCCGAGATCGCGCCCAGGAGCGTGCCGCGCAGGCGGCTGCCGTCGCGGTACGCCCAAGTGGGGCCTGCGTAAAGGCGACCGACGCGCCATCCGCTCCAGTGGCGAAGCGAGGCATCGGGCGCGCTCACGGTCCAAACGTATGCGCCCGCCATTCCTGTGCGAGCGCGACATTCATAGTTGATCGTGCCGCTCGCCGTCAGCGTCATCACCCGCTCGTGTCCGGGCGGTACCGCCACGGCGTTTGCCGTCTCCGGCGGCCGGAGAGACTCCGGAAGGAGCGTGCAGCCCGCGAGCAGGGCGGGCAGCGTCGCCAGCGCGCCGCTACGGAAAGGTGCCGCGATGGCGCTGCTTCATCTCCGGGGTCTTGTGTTCCTTGTCGACGTTCAGGCGCTCCTGATTGCGCTTGAGCTTTTCGGCGTCGACCTGGCCGCCGGGCTCGATCGCCTTCTCTTCCCGTGCCCGCGGCGCGCGGGATTGCGTCTGGGTAGTAGGTTTCATCCCGGGAATCCTGCAAGCGGCGTACCTTGAAATGACAACGCCCCGATCTTGCGATCGGGGCGTCGGAACTGCAGAGGCAGCCGGCCGGAGTGCTAGGCCAGGCTCCTGATGCTGCTGCGGGACGATCCCGTGGAGCCCTGACGGCCGGTGCTGCCTTGGTCGTATCTCACTGGATCACCTCCTTTCAAAGTTGCCAGACCCGAGTGTAGCAAAGCTATGCTGCGCCCGCGCCCGCGGCCTGGGCGTCGAGCGCTTCCGCGAGCGCGGCTGCGGCCGTCGCCGCGGCGACCCGGCCATCGGCCATCTGGCTTTCGGCGACGCCATGCAGGGCCGCGGCGAGCTTCTTGCGGTCGTCGATCGTCCACTGCGGTGTCTTCATGAGCTCCGGCATCACCACGGCCATGAGCCAGGTGACCTCGCGGATCGCGCTGCGGATCCGCGTATCGATGAGCTCGTGCGCCTCCGCCCTCGTCATGCCCTGCCTGCCCTGTGCCATCGGTTCCTCCTGCGCTGCAGAAGGCGTCATTCTATGGAGTTAGACTCCGCCCGATGATGAATCGGTCGATCGGACTCCTTTTTGCAGTGCTGCTCGCGTGCATGGCGCAGGCGCAGGCGCAGCTCCCTGCCGTCGCGACGCGCGACGGCCTGCCGACCCTCGCCCCGGTGCTCGACCGGGTCACGCCGGCGGTGGTGAACATCGCGGTGCTGCAGCGCAGCCCCGAAGACCAGAACCCGATGCTGCGCGATCCTTTCTTCCGCCGCTTCTTCGGCCTGCCCGAGGGCGGGCAGCCGCCGCAGATCGCCGCCGGCTCCGGCGTGATCGTCGACGCGAGGAACGGCTACGTGGTGACGAACGCGCACGTCGTGAAGGATGCGCGGGAGGTCGCGGTCACGCTCAAGGATGCGCGCCGCTTTCCCGCCAAGCTGATCGGCGCCGACCCGGGCACCGACATCGCGCTGCTCAAGATCGAGGCGAAGAGCCTGGTGGAGGCGAAGTGGGGCGACTCCGACGCGCTGCAGGTGGGCGACTTCGTGCTCGCCATCGGCAACCCGTTCGGCATCGGCCAGACCGTCACCTCGGGGATCGTCTCCGCGCTCGGGCGCAGCGGCCTCTCCGTGGAGGGCTACGAGCACTTCATCCAGACCGACGCTTCGATCAACCCCGGCAATTCCGGCGGCGCGCTGATCAACCTGCGCGGCGAGCTGGTGGGCATCAACTCGGCGATCATCGGCCCCTCCGGCGGCAACGTGGGCATCGGCTTCGCCGTGCCCGCCGTCATGGCGCGTGCCGTCATGGACCAGCTGGTGCGCTTCGGGGAAGTGAAGCGCGGCCGTCTCGGCATCGTGATGGAGGACGTCCCGGGCGCCGAAGGCGCGCGCGTCGCGGAGGTCCAGAGCGGGTCGCCCGCCGCGCAGGCCGGGATGCGGGTGGGCGACGTCGTCGTCGCGCTGAACGGCCGCCCGGTCCGCGGCGCCGCCGAGCTGCGCGCGCGCCTCAGCGTCGTCACGGTCGGCGAGAGCGTCGAGCTGCGCGTGCGCCGCGGCGGCGACACGCTGACGCTCAAGGCGCGCATCGGCGAGGTGGAGGGGAATCAGGCCGCCGGCGGCCTGGGGATCCCGGAGCTGCCGGGCGCTGCCTTCGCGGACGCCCAGCGCGGGCCCGCTCGCGCAGTGCTGGTGACCGCCGTCCAGGCGGGCTCGCCCGCGTTCCAGCACGGCCTGCGCCGCGGCGACGTGGTCCTCGGCGTCAACCAGCGCCGCGTCGGCTCGGTCCAGGACCTGGCGAAGGCATTGAAGGGAACGGGGCGGCTGGCGCTGAACGTGCTGCGCGGCGAGGCTCAGCTCACGATTCCGATCCGGTAGAGCTACTCCCGGACGCGCGAGATCTTCTTGACGTCCGGCAAGCGCCGCAGCGCGCGCATGACGCGCGCGAGGTGCTGGCGGTTCTTCACCTCGAGCACGAGGTGCATGGTGGTGAAGACCGAGCGATCCTCCTCCATCGCGATCGAGTCGATGTTGGAGCCGGCCTCCGCGATCTCGGAAGCCACCTTGGCGAGGACGCCGCGCTGGTTCTGCACGAACACGTCGATGCCGGCCTGGAAGAGGCGGCTGGTGCGCGGATCCCATTCGACGTCGATCCACTGGTCGGGCTCGTTGGCGCGCGAGCGGACGATCCCCGCGCATTCGGACGCGTGCACAACCAGCCCCTGGCCTTTCTTGATCGAGCCGGTGATCGCATCGCCGGGAATGGGCCGGCAGCACGACGCGAGCTGCACCGCCATCCCCTCCGTGCCGCGGATCGTGATGCTGCCGGACACTTTCGCGTCCTCGCGCGAGTCGCTCGCCTTGAGGAGGCGCCGCGCGACCACCGCCGGCAGCCGCTTGCCCAGGCCGATGTCGGCGAGCACTTCGCTCCTCGAGCGCGCTCCGCCGTCGCGCACGGCGCGCTCCCAGCTCTGCTCGTCGACTTCCGGCAGAGAGCTGTTCAGCGCGCGCAGCGCCTGGTCGAGGAGGCGCTCGCCGAGGCCGGCGGACTCCTCGTACTGCATCGTCTTCAGGAAGTGGCGGATGTTGGAGCGCGCCTTGCCGGTGCGCACGTACTGCAGCCACCCGGGATTGGGCTTCGCGTGGCTCGCGGTGATGATCTCGACCCGGTCGCCGTTGCGCAGCTCGCTGCGCAGCGGCACCAGCTCGCCGTTCACCTTGGCGGCGACGCAGCGGTTGCCGATGTCGGTATGCACCGCGTACGCGAAGTCGACCGCCGTGGCGCCGCGCGGCAGCGAGAGGATCTTGCCCTTGGGCGTGAACACGTAGACCTCGTCCGGAAACAGGTCCACCTTCACGTGCTCGAGGAACTCGTGCGGGTCGCCGGACTGGTGCTGGATCTCGAGCAGCGACTGCAGCCAGCGGTGCGTCTGCTTCTGCAGGTCCGACAGCTTCTCGCTGTCGTCCTTGTAGATCCAGTGCGACGCGACCCCCGACTCGGCGAGGCGGTGCATCTGCTCGGTACGGATCTGCACTTCCACCGGCACGCCGTACGGGCCGATGAGGTCGGTATGGATGGACTGGTAGCCGTTCGCCTTGGGGATGGCGATGTAGTCCTTGAACTTGCCGGGGATCGGCTTGTAGAGCGCGTGCAGCGCGCCGAGCGCGAGGTAGCACGCGGGCACGTCATCGACGATCACGCGGCAGCCGAAGATGTCGTGCACCTCGGAGAAGCTCA
>DASZQH010000325.1:0-7115 GCA_035549805.1 Burkholderiales bacterium | reverse complement strand
GGAGGGCACGACATCGTCATCGACGAGCCTTGCGCGGCGGAGCTCGAGCGGGTGCTCGGTTATGCGCTGGGCAAGTGGTCCCTCGACCCGGCGGGCCGCGCCGCCTGCGCGGCCGCCTGCCGCCGCCTCGCCCGCGCCGTGCCCCACGCCCCTCGCGAGCCGCGCGCGCTGCCACGCTGCGCAGACCCGGACGACCAGAAATTCCTCGAGCTTGCAGCGGCGGCCGCCGCCGACGCCCTCGTCACGAAGGATGCCGCGTTGCTTCGCCTGCGCGCGCGCCTGCCGTTCCGCGTCGTCACCCCCGGCGAGCTGTGACGATCGTCCGCGGCGAGTCCGGAGCGCTCTTCTCGCGCTGCAGGCGCTGGCGCTATCTTCTCTGGCGGCAATGGGACGCGGCGAAGCCCGCCGCCAACTTCCTCATGCTCAATCCGAGCACCGCGGACGAGCTGCGCCTCGACCCGTCCTGTACCCGCGCGCGCAACTACGCGCAAGCCTGGGGCTATGGCGCGCTCATCGTGACCAATCTCTTCGGCTGGCGCGCCACCGACCCCGCCGACATGAAGGCCGCGCCCGATCCGGTTGGGCGCGGCAACGATGCCGCGATCCTCGGCGCCGCGCGGGAAGCCGGGCTGGTGGTCTGCGCCTGGGGAAATCATGGCTCGCACCTGGAGCGGTCCGGCGCGGTGGTCGCCGCCTTGCGCCGCGCAGGGGTGAGGCTGCACTACCTGAGGATGAACGGCGGCGGGGTGCCGGCGCACCCCCTGTACCTGCCCGGCAAGCTGACGCCGGTTCCCTGGGGCTAGACGCTCACCGGTCTTCGCGGAAGCGCGGCTCGCCGATGATGAGGGTGTCGTGCGCGAGGTACTTCTGGCGATACGACTCGAAGTCGACCCGGTCGGCCGCCTCGATGCGGCGCTGCTCGGCGATCGAACGGTGCGCCATCTCCTCGAACGAGGCGAGCGAGGCGGCCGGCAGGTCGAGGCCGCGCAGGTGGCCCGCGTGCAGGAGCGACTGCACGATGCCGAACTGCAGGTAGCGGTCGTCGTGGTTGCGGGCCATGGCCGAGAGCACGCGCGCGGAGGGCGTGCGCGAAGGGTCGTCGATCAGGAGCCACGCGGCGTCCACCGCGTCGCGGTGGGCCGCGCCGCCGAGCGCCGCGTCGAGCTTCGCCGCGACTGCCTCGCAGCCGGCGAAGATCTCCCGCGCCCAATCGACGAGGGCCACCTGGCCCGCGCCGCGGTCCAGGCGCAGGCCCGGCTCGCGCCCGCGCGCGGCGACCGTGTGCTGGTTACGCCCGATCGCCCGGACCTCCTCCGGCGTGTCCGGCGGACTATCCTGCAGCAGGCAGGCGAGCAGGAACACGTCGAGGAAGCGCATGGTCGGCGCGGCGATGCCGACCGGCTCGAAGGGATCGAGGTCCATGAGCCGCACCTCGACGTACTCGACGCCCCTCTCGCGCAGCGCGTGCAGCGGCCGCTCGCCGGGCCGGATGCGCCGCTTCGGGCGGATCGTGCTGTAGAACTCGTTCTCGATCTGCAGCAGCGTCGTGGCGAGCTGGCGGTACTCCCCGCTGGCGGGATCGCGCAGGCCGATCTTCTCGTACGCGGGATACGGGCGCGACAGCGCGTGGTCGAGCGACGCCGCGTAGCTCTCGAGATTGTTGTAGCTCACGCACAGCGTCGACTGGGCGTCGCTCTGGTAGCCGAGCCGGCCCATGCGCAGCGAGGTGGCGTGCGGCAGGTACATCGTGCCCGGGCGCAGCGCCTGCAGCCCGTGCTCCCTTCCCTCGACGAAGCTCGCGCACACCGCCGGCGAGGCGCCGAACAGGTAAAGGGGCAGCCATGAGCTGCGGCGGAAGTTGCGGATGAGCGAGAAGTAGTCGGCGGAGCTCAGGCCGGGGAGCGAGAAGTTGTAGTGGATCCCGGAGATCGTCTGCATGCGCCGGCCGTAGCGGAACGACAGGCCGTTGCGGTAGATCGTCTTCATGCGGCCGACGTTCGAGTCGCCGTAGCGCCCGAGCGGGATGTCCGCGTCGGCGGGAAGCCGGCACGGCATGCTGCACGCCCACAGCGCTTCGTCGCCTTCGGCGGCGAGCGCGCGATAGACGAACTGGTGGATGCGCGTGAGCTCCTCCAGGCACGCGTCGGCACGCGTATGCGCGCCGGTGATCAGCTCGAGCTGGCTCTCGCTGAAGTCCGTGGTGATGTTCGGATGCGTGAGCGGCGAGCCGAGCGCGGCGGGATGGCCGCCCGTCGCGAGCGCGCCGTCGGGCCGCACGCGCAGGCTCTCCTTTTCGATCCCGCGGCGCATCCGCGCCAGCGAATCCGCGGCGAGAGCGTCGAGACGCTGCTGGAATGCATTCATTTTTACAAAGGTATCAGACCGCGTCGTCGCGACGACACGACACCATATTTTCCGCTACAACGCTCTGCAGTTTCCCTTTACACTCGCGTCGTTGATCGAACGACGATGGGTAGGGGAATACCGTGACGCGCAGACTCCGCAGAAGACTCGCCAACGCCACCGCAGCACTCGCCGGAGCCGCTTCCACTCTCGCGATCTTCTTCGGCATCGTCGGCGGCTGCGTGGTCATGGCGGGCAAGGCGATCGCGGATCCCACGTATTCTCCTCCGCATGTCGGTCCGCGTCTCATCCAGGAGGACGTGCGCATTCCGGTGCGCGAGGGCGGCTACACCGTCGCTGCGACCATCCTGCGACCGGATGGCCAGGGCCCCTACGGCGTGGTGGTTCTCAACCACGGCGTCTCGGGCTCCGAGCGCGAGCGCCTGAAGGAATCCGCGGCGGCGGACTACAACGCCGCCGCGCCGGTGTTCGCGCGGCGCGGCTATGTGGTCGTCATGCCGATGCGCCGCGGCTTCGGCGCGACCGGCGGCGAGTTCGCCGAAGACGCCGGCCCGTGCCGCAACCCGGATTACATGCGCGGCGAGGAAGCGGCCTCGCAGGACGTGATGGCCGCCTATGAGTACGCGCGCTCGCTCCCCTACGTCGACGGCAGCCGCATGATCCTCGCCGGGCAGTCCGCCGGGGGCATCGTGTCCATGTTCGCCGCGGCCATGCACCAGCCCAAGGGCCTGGTGGCCGTGCTGACGTTCGCGGCAGGCCGCGGCGGCAATCCCGACCTGCGGCCCGGCACGCCGTGCGCCGTCGAGGCCGTGGCCCGCGTGTTCGACACGATGGGCCCGAAGATCCGCGTGCCGGTGCTCATGCACTACGCGGAGAACGACAAGTACTTCGGTCCCGCCACTACCAAGCACTGGCACGAGCGCTTCGTCGCCGCGGGCGCGCGCGCGCAGTTCGTCATGCAGCCCGCCTTCGGGCGCGACGGGCACTATCTCTTCGGGGACATCGTCGGCGTGCGCTGGTGGCTGCCGGCCGTGGAGCGCTTCCTTTCGCAGAACCAGGTCGCGTTCGACCGCCTGGATTCTCCGTCGCAGCCGCTGTTCGCGAAGCTTCCGGTCGAGCAGACCGACTCCTGCCGCGCGCTTTATCGCGCCTTCCTCGAGGCGCCCGCGCCCCGCGCCTATGCGGTCAGCGCCGACGGCCGCTGCGGGTTCGCCGGCGCCATGCCGGACGCGACCGGCGTGGCCTTGCGCGAGTGCAAGAACGTCGCTGGCGGAAACTGCGCCCTGTACGCAGTGGACAGCGAGGTGGTGTGGAAGTCCGACGAGCGGCCGGCCAAGATGCTCGCCGGCCAGCCGAAGAACAGCGCTTCGACCGGCTCGCGGTAGAAGGCCAAAAAGAGGAAAAGCAAAAGGGGCCCGAGGGCCCCTTTTGCTTTGAGATGCCCGCCGCCCGTGCCGCCCGGCCAGAGGAGGAGGAGGAAGGCCGGACTGCGCGGACGGCGAGGCAAGGCGTAGCCGCTAGGCGGCCTGGGGGCGGGTCCTCTGGAAGAAGCCCTTCACCAGCGAGCCGAACGCGCTCATCCGATCGAAGGCGAGCTCCCAGGTCTGGGCCGCTTCGAAGTAGCCGGCGTACCTGGCGCGCACGTGCTCGGGGAGCGACTGGGCGGCCTCGCGCCAGAATTGGGCGTTGGGATTACGCATGGCGCATTCCCTTCGTCGCGTAGGGCTTCGTGAACACGGTCACGAGAGCCTGGCGGAGCCAGGCGAACGCGGCGGCGGCAAGCGCCCCCTGGGCTTTGGCGCGCTCGCGGCGGGCCCGCACCTCGTACGCGTACAATTCTTCCGCGGAAGGCATCTTGAAGTCCTGCATGGTGTTTCCTTCCTTTCTTTCCGTTTCTTTCCTCACGAGTCACAAGATAAGGGACTGAAACGCAAGGGACAAACGATGAAAATTCACGTCTTTCATTACCTGAGCTCATCGGTCGCGTGATTTATCGCCTGCCCCCGCTGAATGCCTTGCGGGTCTTCGAGGCCGCCGCGCGGCACCTCTCCTTCAAGGACGCGGCCAACGAGCTCTCCATCACGCAGGCGGCCGTCAGCCACCAGGTGAAAAGCCTGGAGGACTTCCTGGGCGTGGAGCTGTTCCGCCGCGCAGGCCGGGGCGTCCAGCTCACGGAAGCCGCGCGTGCCTGCCTGCCCATGCTGCGCGAGGGCTTCGACGCGCTCGCTGCGGCCGTCGAGACGATCCGCGAGCGCGGCCAGGAAACGGAGCTGGTGATAACCGCGCCGCCGGTCTTCAGTGCGCGCTGGCTGATGCCCCGCCTGGCGGCGTTCTCGAAGCGCGAGCCGAAGATCGAGGTGCGCGTCGTCGCCTCGAGCAAGATGGTGGACGCCGGTGCGCTCGACTCGGCGGTTCTGATGAGCGGCATCGACTTGCGCAGCGAGGCCTCGGGGGTGGAGATCCACCTCGGCGCCGGCGACTATCCCGGGTTCCGCGCCGACAAGCTGTTCGAGGTGGCGATGACGGTGGTGGCCAACCCCGATCTGGTCAAGGGCGACCCGCCCTTGCGCGTGCCTGCCGACCTCGCCCGGCACACGCTCCTGCACGACGACGCCATGGACACGGTGGCGGCGGGCAACGCCTGGCGCAAGTGGCTGGAGGCGGCGGGTGTGGAGCACGACGTCGACGGCGGCGTGCACGGCCCGCGCTTCTCCTCGAACATCCTGTCGCTCGAGGCGGCGGCGCAGAAGCTCGGCGTCGCCCTTGCCCTGCGGCCCCTGGTCGACGCCGACATCCGCTCGGGGCGCCTTTGCGCGCCGTTCCAGGTCGAGGTGCGGCCGCGCAGCGCCTATTACCTCGTCTGCCCAGAGGTCATTGCCGACCGGCCTACGGTCGCGGCTTTCCGGAAGTGGCTGCTCGAGCAGGTATAATCGGCGCAGAAGTTTTCCTCAGAGCAGCCATACCCCGTCGTTCCGCCAGCGCCCGCGTCCGGGCGTGGAAAGGTCTTTGCCCTTGAAAGAAGAGATGATCCAGATGGAAGGGACCGTCGCCGAGGTCCTGCCGAACACCCAGTTCCGGGTGCAGCTGACGAATGGCGCCGAGGTCCTCGCCTATGCCGGCGGAAAGGTGCGGCAGAACCGGATCCGCATCCTCGCCGGCGATCGCGTCAGCCTCGAGATGTCGCCGTACGACGTGACGCGCGGCCGGATCAACTTCCGGCACCTGGACACGCCCGCCCCGGCGCGCAACCCGCAGCGGAAATTCCCCTACAAGAAGCGCTGATTCCCCGGTCCCGGGGGCGCTGTTGCACCTGTAATCGGGAGCAGTTCTTGCAACGGGCTTGATTCTGCGGCGCAACGCCGCCACCTGAAGCCCGTGAGATCGCGAGAAATTTCGAGCTGGATGTGGAGCGAGGCGCTCGCGGTGCTGGAGCGCGCGGAGCGGCTGCAGCGGCAGTTCTTCGCCCCGCCGCACGCCGGTCCCGGCGCCCTGCGCAGCACCCCCGCCTGGGAGCCCCCGGTCGACATCGTCGAGGCCGACGACGCGGTCGCGGTGCACGTGGCGCTGCCGGGCGTATCGCCCGACAGCATCACGATCGCCGCGGACGCGGGCGGCATCACCGTGTCGGCGCTGCGGGCCTTCCCGTGCCGCGTGCCCGGCGCCCACATCCATCGCGTCGAGATTCCTTACGGGCGTTTCGAGCGTCGCATCGACCTGCCCCTCGCCGATCCGTACGCCCCGCTCGAGCTCGCGGCACGCGCGCTCGAGGACGGCGTCCTGACGCTGGTATTTCGCAGGAAGGAAGGCGCATGACGCACCCCGAAGAGAGCAGGACGCTGTCGGAGCAGAAGCCGCCGGCCGCCCCGGACGCCGCGCCGCGCGGCACCGGCGGCCCGTACAAGGCCGTGCCCGAGGACGCGATGATCCTCATCCCGATGAGGAATACGGTCCTCTTCCCGGGCGTGATCTCGCCGATCACCGTCGGGCGCGCGCGCTCGGTCGCGGCCGCGCAGGAGGCGGTGCGCAGCGAGCGCAGGCTCGGCTTCGTGCTCCAGCGCGACCCGACCAAGGACGACGTCAAGCCCGAGGACCTCTACTGGGTCGGGACGAGCGGCCAAGTGGTGCGCTACCTCACCGGCGCCGAAGGCACGCACCACCTCGTGGTGCAGGGCCACGGGCGCTTCCGCGCGGTCGAGTTCCTGGAAGGCTGGCCGTTCCTCGTCGCGCGGGTGGAGGCGATCGAGACGCGGGAGGACCTGACGCCGGAAGTCGAGGCGCGCTTCCTGCAGCTCAAGGAGCAGGCGAACGAAGCGCTCGCGCTGCTGCCGAACGCGCCCGACGAGCTGGGCCTCGTGATCCAGGGCATGACGAGCCCCGGGCTGCTCGCCGACATGGTGGCGAACCTCCTCGACGTGAAGAACGAGGAGAAGCAGGACCTCCTCGAGACGTTCGACCTGCGCCGCCGCCTCGACAAGGTGCTGGAGCTCCTGTCGGCCCGCGTCGGCGTGCTGCGCATCTCGAAGGAGATCGGCGACAAGACGAAGAAGCAGTTCGACGAGCGCCAGCGCGAGCACGTGCTGCGCGAGCAGATGCGCACCATCCAGAAGGAGCTCGGTGAAGGCGAGGAGGGGTCGACCGAGATCGCCGAGCTGAGGAAGTCGATCGAGCAGGCCGGCATGCCCGAGGACGTGCTCAAGCACGCTGCCAAGGAGCTCAAGCGCCTCGAGCGCATGGGTGAAGGCAGCGCCGAA
>DASZQH010000324.1:0-13895 GCA_035549805.1 Burkholderiales bacterium | reverse complement strand
GCACGAGGTGCTGACCGCGGTGGCGGTGAAATGGCAGGACGACGTGCACAGCGCGCTGTCGCGCTCCGAGGTGCGCTTCAAGGACCTGTCCGACGCCGAGATCCGCGAGTACCTCGCCACCGGCGAGGCGGACGACAAGGCGGGCGCGTACGCCATCCAGGGCCGCGCCGCCCGCTTCGCGATCGAGCTGCGCGGCAGCTACTCCGGCGTGATGGGACTGCCGCTGTACGAGACCGCGCGCCTGCTCGACGGCCTGAAGCGCCGCTGAGGCCGCGATGTCGGAGGAGATCCTCATCAACGTCACGCCGCAGGAGACGCGCGTCGCGATCGTCTCGGCCGGGGTGGTGCAGGAGCTGCTCGTGGAGCGCGCCGCCACGCGCGGCCTGGTCGGCAACCTCTACATGGGGAAGGTGGCGCGCGTGCTGCCGGGCATGCAGTCGGCCTTCGTCGACATCGGCCTCGACCGCGCCGCCTTCCTGCACGTCGCCGACCTGCGGCGCAACGGCGGCCGCCACGGCGAAGAAGCGAAGCCGATCGAGAAGCAGCTCGCCGAGGGCCAGCCGCTCCTCGTGCAGGTGGTGAAGGACCCGATCGGCACCAAGGGGGCGCGCCTCTCGACGCAGGTCTCGATCGCCGGCCGCCTGCTCGTCTACCTGCCGGCGCTGCCGGCCGACGAGCCCCACGAGGACGCCCACATCGGCATCTCGCAGCGCATCGGCGACGAGGAAGGCCGCCAGCTCTTGCGCGAGCGGCTGAAGGAGCTCGTGCCGCCCGACGAGAAAGGCGGCTTCATCGTGCGCACCCTCGCCGAGGCGGCGACGGCGGAGGAGCTGCGCGCGGACCTCGAGTACCTGCGCCACCTGTGGGGCGTGATCCGCGAGCGCGCCGGGTCGGCCGGCGCCGCCCCGCTGGGCCTGTACCAGGACCTGACGCTCGCGCAGCGCGTGCTGCGCGACATGGTGACGCCGCAGACCGGCGCCGTGGTCGTCGACTCGCGCGAGACCTACCAGAAGCTCGCCGCGTTCGCGCAGACCTACATGCCGCGCCTGCAGGGGCGCCTGGAGCACTACACCGGCGAGCGGCCGATCTTCGACCTCTACAACGTCGAGCCGGAGATCGAGAAGGCGCTGTCGCGCCGCGTCGACCTCAAGTCCGGCGGCTACCTCATCATCGACCAGACCGAGGCGCTGACGACGATCGACGTGAATACGGGCGGCTTCGTCGGCCACCGCAACTTCGACGACACGGTGTTCAAGACCAACCTCGAGGCGGCGCAGGCGATCGCGCGCCAGCTGCGCCTGCGCAACCTCGGCGGCATCATCATCGTCGACTTCATCGACATGGACTCGCAGGAGCACCGCGGCGGCGTGCTGGACGAGCTGAAGCGCGCGCTCGCGCGCGACCGCACGCGCGTGACGGTCAACGGCTTCACCGCCCTCGGTTTGGTCGAGATGACCCGCAAGCGCACGCGCGAGTCGCTCGCCCACGTGCTCTGCGAGCCCTGCCCGGTGTGCGAGGGGCGCGGCGAGGTCAAGACCGCCCCGACGGTCTGCTACGAGATCCTGCGCGAGATCCTGCGCGAGTCGCGCGCCTTCAAGGCGAAGGAGTTCCGCGTGCTCGCCTCGCAGCGCGTGATCGACCTGTTCCTCGAGGAGGAGTCGGGCTCGCTCGCCATGCTCTCGGACTTCATCGGCAAGCCCGTCTCGGTGCAGGTCGAGGCGAGCTATACCCAGGAGCAGTACGACATCGTGCTGATGTAAATGGACCTCTGCTTCCTCCCCGCCCGCAAGCTCGCGAAGCTCGTCCACGCGCGAAAGGTCTCCGTGACCGAGGTGGTGCGCGCTTTCATCGCGCAGATCGAGCGCGTGAATCCGAAGGTGAACGCCGTCGTCACCTTCCTCCCCGACGAAGCGCTGAAGGCGGCAAAGGCGATGGATCGCAGGAAGGAGAAGCCGCTCCTCGCCGGGCTGCCGATCGCCTTCAAGGACATGATGGCGACGAAAGGCATCCGCACCACCTATGGATCCTTGCTGTTTGAAAGGAATATTCCTCAGGAAGATCATCTGCTTGTCGCGCGGCTCAAGGCGGCGGGCGCGACCACGCTCGGGAAGACGAACACGCCGGAGTTCGCCGCCGGCAGCCAGACGTTCAACGCGGTGTTCGGCGCGACGCTCAATCCCTACGACCCGACCAAGACCTGCGGCGGATCCTCGGGCGGCGCGGCGGTCGCCGTGGCCTGCGGCATGCTGCCCTTCGCCGACGGCGGCGACTTCGCGGCGAGCCTGCGCAACCCGGGGAACTACTGCAACGTCGTCGGCTTCCGGCCGAGCCCGGGCCGCGTGCCCGCCTACCCGCAGGCGAACCCGTGGAGCAACATGAGCGAGCTCGGGCCGATGGGCCGCACCGTGGAGGATGCCGCGTTCCTCCTCGCGGCGATGGCCGGTCCGGATCCACGCTCGCCGGTCTGCTTCAACGAGCCCGGCAGCGTCTTCCTGCGCCCCCTGGGAAGGGACTTCAGGAAGACGAAGATCGCCTGGAGCCGCGACCTCGGCGGGCTGCCGATGGACCCGCGCGTGCCGGCGGTGCTCGAGCCGCACCGCGCCACGTTCAAGGCGCTGGGCTGCGCGGTCGTGGATGCGGAGCCCGACTTCGAGGGCGCGAAGGAAGCGTTCGAGACGCTGCGCGCCTTCGTGTTCGTGCACCGCAACGGCGAGAACCTGAAGAAGCATCGCGACAAGCTGAAGGACGACATCATCTGGAACGTCGAGCAGGGGCTCGCCCTCACCACCGAGCAGCTCGCGCGCGCGGAGGCGAAGCGCGCGCAGCTCTACCAGCGCATGCGCGTGCTGCTCGAGAAGCACGAGTTCCTCGTCTGCCCGGTGAACCAGCTCCCGCCCTACCCGATCGAGACCGAATGGCCGCGGGAGATCGCGGGCGCGAAGATGGAGAACTACCTCGACTGGATGAAGAGCTGCTACTACATCACGCTCACCGGCCACCCGGCGATCTCGGTGCCGGCAGGCTTCACGCCCGAGGGCCTGCCGGTCGGCATCCAGATCGTCGGCCGCTACCGCGACGACTTCGGCGTGCTGCAGCTCGCGCACGCGTTCGAGCAGGCGACCGGCGCGTGGAAGCGCCGCCCGCCGCTGGCGCAATGATCCGCGCCTGCACGGCGGCCGACGCGCCGCAGATCTGCGACATCATCAACGACGCGGCGGTCGCGTACAAAGGCATCATCCCCGCCGACCGCTGGCACGAGCCCTACATGCCCCTGGACCACCTGCAGTCGGAGATGGCCGACGGCGTGCGCTTCGTCGGCTACGACGACCACGGCCTCGTCGGCGTGATGGGCATCCAGGACCGCGGCGACGTCGACCTCATCCGCCATGCGTACGTTCGCACTTCAAGAAGAAACTCCGGGGTAGGCGCAAAGCTGCTCGGCCACCTGGAAAAGACCAGCGAAAAGCCGATCCTGATCGGCACCTGGGCGGCGGCCACCTGGGCAGTCCGCTTCTACGAGAAGCACGGCTATCGGGTGCTGTCGCGCGAGGACACGGTGCGCCTGCTGAAGAAGTACTGGCGCATCCCCGAGCGGCAGGTCGAGACGTCGGTCGTGCTGGCGAGCCGGACGTTCCGGTGAAAGTCGCCGTCGTCACCGGCGCCGCGCGCGGCATCGGCCTCGCCGTGGCGCGGCGCTTCCGGCGCGAGGGCTACCGCGTCGCGGCGCTGGACATCGATGCCGCGGAGCTCGGGCGCGCCTGCGCCGATTGCCTCGCGATCGAGTGCGACGTCGCCGACCCGCGGCAGGTGACCGGCGCCGTCGCGCGCATCGTGCGCGAGCTCGGCCGCATCGATGCCCTCGTCAACAACGCGGGCGTCGCGGTCTTCAAGCCGCTGCTCGAGACGAGCTTCGAGGAGTGGTCCCGCGTCATGGGCGTCAACCTGAACGGGCCCTTCCTCCTCACGCAGGCCTGCGCGCCCGTGATGCTCGAGAACGGCGGCGGCGCGATCGTCAACGTCGCCTCGATCTCCGGGATGCGCGCGAGCACGCTGCGCGTCGCCTACGGCACGAGCAAGGCCGCGCTGGTGCATCTCACGAAGCAGCAGGCGGTCGAGCTCGGCCCGCTGGGCATCCGCGTGAACGCGGTCTCGCCCGGCCCGGTCGACACGGCGATGGCGAAGCAGGTCCACACGCCGGACATCCGCCGCGGCTACCGCGACGCGATCCCGCTCGAGCGCTACGGCACGGAGGAAGAGCTCGCCAACGCGATCTGGTTCCTGTGCAGCGACGAAGCGAGCTACATCAACGGGCACACCCTTTCGGCCGACGGCGGCTTCGACGCCGCCGGCATCGGCCTGCCCGGCCTGCGAAAGGAGCGCCCATGATCGTCCTGCACCACCTCAACAACTCCCGGTCGCAGCGCGTGCTCTGGATGCTCGAGGAGCTCGGCGTCCCCTACGAGATCAGGTTCTACCAGCGCAACGCGCAGACGATGCTCGCCCCGCCCGAGCTGCGCGAGGTGCATCCGCTGGGCAAGTCGCCCGTGATCCAGGATGGATCGCGGACGCTCGCCGAATCGGGCGCCATCGTCCAGTACCTCGCGGAAACCTACGCGCCCGATCGACTCATCCCGCCGCGCGGCAGCGACGCGTACTGGCGCTACGTGTACTGGATGCACTTCGCCGAGGGCACGGCGATGCCGCCGCTGCTCATGAAGCTCGTCTTCGGCCGCATGAAGAAGGCGCCGATGCCGTTCTTCGTCCGGCCGGTCGCGCGCGCCATCGCCGACCGGGCGCTGAACTGGATCGTCGAGCCGAACCTCGCGCGCCACCTGGCGTACATGGAAGGGGAGATGGCGAAGCGCGAGTGGTTCGCCGGCGACGCCTTCAGCGCCGCGGACGTCCAGATGAGCTTTCCGCTCGAAGCCATGCAGGCGCGCGGCGGGCTGGACCAGGCCTCCGCGCCGCGGCTCTTCGACTACCTGGGAAAGATCCATTCAAGGCCGGCGTACCAGCGCGCCCTCGAGAAGGGCGGGAAGTACGAGCTGGTGCGCTAGCTACTTCGGCACGCGCCCCATGAGGTAGAACTCGTCGTTCGGCTTCATGCTGGTGAAGTTCGCCATGCGGTTGGAGAGCGCGAACAGCGCCGCGATCGCCGCGATGTCCCAGATGTCCTCGTCCGAGAAGCCGTGGGCGCGCAGCGGCGGGAAGTCCTCGTCGCCGACCGTGCCGGACGCGAGCGCGACCTTCATCGCGAAATCGAGCATCGCGCGCTGGCGCGGCGAGATCTCGGCCTTGCGGTAGTTCACCGCCACCTGGTCGGCGACGCGCGGATTCTTCGCCCGGATGCGCAGGATCGCGCCGTGGGCGACCACGCAGTACTGGCAGTCGTTCGCCGCCGAGGTCGCGACGACGATCATCTCGCGCTCGGCCTTGGTCAGGCCGCTTTCCTTCTCCATCAGCGCGTCGTGGTAGGCGAAGAAGGCCCGGAACTCGGCAGGACGGCGGGCGAAGGCGAGGAACACGTTCGGCACGAAGCCGGACTTTTCCTGCACTGCGGCAATGCGCTCGCGCACGTCGTCGGGCAGGTCTTTCAGGTCTGGAATGGGATAGCGCATGGGTGTGTTTATGATAGTCCACCCCACTCAGGAGGTTCCCATGAAACGCTGGTTGACCGCAGCATTGCTGGCCTTCTCCTTCGGCGCCGCCCACGCCGCCATCAAGGAAGAGCCCGTCACCTACAAGGACGGCGACACGACGCTGAAAGGCTTCGTGGTCTACGACGACGCGAAGAAGGGCAAGCGGCCCGGGATGCTGGTGATCCACGAATGGTGGGGCATCACGAAGCACACCCGCGCCGAGGCGCGGCGCTTCGCCCAGCAAGGCTACACCGCGTTCGTCGCCGACATGTACGGCGAGGCGAAGACGGCCGACAACCCCAAGGACGCGAGCGGGCTCATGAAGTCCCTCATGGGGGACCCGAAAGCCGTGCAGTCGCGCTTCGCCGCGGCGCGCGCGCAGCTGGAGAAGCACGCCAGCGTCGACGCGAAGAAGGTCGGCGCCTCCGGGTACTGCATGGGCGGCACCGTGGTGCTCAACATGGCGCGCAGCGGCGCGCCGCTCGCCGGCGTCGCTGCCTTCCACCCCAGCCTCGGCGGCTACAAGCCGGGCGACGCGGCGGTGAAGGCGAAGGTGCTGGTCTTGAACGGCGCCGACGATCCGTTCAACAAGCCCGAGCAGATCGAGGCGTTCAAGAAGGACATGGAAGCGGCGAAGGTCGACTACAAGTTCGTCAACTATCCCGGCGCGGTCCACGCCTTCACCAACCCGGAAGCGACCGCGAAGGGCAAGCAGTACAACATCCCGCTTGCCTACCACGCCGAAGCGGACAGGCAGTCCAAGGCGGAGGCGGCGAAGTTCTTCTCGTCGGCGCTTAAATGAGGGCGCTCCTGGCTGCAATCGCGGCGGCCTCGCTGGCCGGCTGCGCCGCGGCGCCCCAGAGCGGCGGTCCCACCGTCAAGATCACTTCGCTCGGCAGCCACGACGGCGAGCTCTGCCCGCTCGACCGCGCGATCGTGTTCGAGGACCCGGACGGCACGCGCATCCTGTACGACGCCGGCCGCACGGTACGCGGCCCGTCCGATCCTCGTCTGGGCAGGATCGACGCGGTGCTGCTCAGCCACGTGCACGGCGATCACCTCGGCGACCTGATCCAGCCTTCCGCCAACGCCGGCACCTGCCCGCGGCCCGACTTCTCGGTGAACGTGACGCCGAACTCCAACATGGTGAACATCGCCATGGGAAAGCAGGCGCCGATGATCGTCGGCGGCGAGATGGGCTCGTTCCTCTCGGCGAAGGTCTCCTCGCTCGGCGGCGACCCGGCGAAGCTGGTGCGCCTGGTGCGCTTCGGCGCGCAGACCATGGTCGGCAAGGTGATGGTCGCCGGCGTGCCCGCGGTGCACAGCAATGGCCTGCCGCCCGCGTTCCTGCCGAAGGAGCAGGCGCAGGCGCTCCAGGCCACCGGCCTCACCGCCTACGTCGGCGAGCCCGGCGGCTTCGTGCTGCGCTTCAGTAACGGCCTGACCGCCTACCTCTCGGGGGACACCGGCATCACCGCGGAGCAGGACCTCGTGGTGCGCGGGCACTACAAGGCGAACCTGGTGGTGATGAACATCGGCGGCTTCCCGTTCACCACCGGCCCGGTCGAGTCCGCCTACGTGGTGAACGAGCTGGTGCGGCCGGCCTCGGTGATCGCGACGCACGTCAACGAGCCGGCCACGGTGAACGGCAAGCTAGCGCCCAACACCAAGACCGCGGCGTTCGTGCAGGCGGCGAAGATGCCGGTGCACGTCCCGCTCAGCGGAAAGACGATGCAGTTCGACGGCGGCGGGCGCTGCGTTGCCGGCTGTTGAAGGAAGGAAAG
Source organism: Burkholderiales bacterium (assembly GCA_035549805.1). GTDB lineage: Bacteria > Pseudomonadota > Gammaproteobacteria > Burkholderiales > SG8-39 > SCGC-AG-212-J23. The sequence goes on along the minus strand of DASZQH010000324.1, from coordinate 6,472 downwards.
CAGAGCCAGAAACGCAAAGGCCGCCCTCGGGCGGCCTTTTTACTGGGATCCCCGCCTTCGCGGGATGACGGCGTCAGTCGGCGTACTGGCCGGCTTTCTTGATGAGCGGGCCCCACTTCTCGATCTCGGCCTTGAGGTGCGCCTGCAGCGCCGCCGGGGTCTGCTTGTCCTTCGGGAACGTCACCGCGCCGAGGTCGGCGAAGCGCTTGTTGACCGTCTCGTCCGCGAGCGCCGTCTGCAGCGCGCCCACGAGCTTGTCGATCACCGGCTTCGGCGTTCCCTTCGGCGCATAGAGCGCGTGCCAGATGCCGACATCGGCGCCCTTGAGGCCCTGCTCCTGGAGCGTGGGAACGTCCGGCAGCGAGGCGACGCGCTTCGCGGAAGTGATGCCGTACACCTTGACCTTGCCGGACTTGATCTGCGAGGTGGTGTTGGTGGTCTGGTCGCACATGAAGTCGACCGTGCCGCCGAGCAGGTCGTTCATCGCCGGGCCGGTGCCCTTGTACGGCACGGTGAGGAAGCTGGTCTCGATCGCGCTCATGAACAGCATGCCGCAGAGGTGCGAGGCGGCGCCGATGCCGGCGTTGGCGTAGGAGACCTTGTCCTTGTTGGCCTTGAGGTAGGCGAGGAACTCCTTGAAGTCCTTCGCCGGCATCTGCGGCTTGGCGATGATGGTCATCGGCACGTCGTTGATGAGGCCGATGTACTCGAAGTCGTTCAGCGGATCGAAGCGCAGCTTGCGGTACAGCGTCGGCGTGGTGGCCATGCCGATGTGGTGGATGAGGATCGAGTAGCCGTCGGGCTTCGCGTTCTTCACCTGCTCCGGCGCGAGGATGCCGCCGGCGCTCGGCTTGTTCTCCACGATCACGGTCTCGCCGAGGGGCTTGGTCATCGCCTGCGCCACGACCCGGGCCACGGTGTCGGTCGGGCCGCCGGCGGCGAACGGCACCGTCATGGTGACGCTCTTGGTCGGGTACTGCTGGGCGAGGGCGTTGCTGGCGGCGAAGGCCAGGGCGACCGCGGCCAGGCGAACGGAAACGGCTCTCATCGAACTCTCCTAGATTCCTTTTAGTGTGCGATTCGGGACGGAAGTTGCTGCTGGCGCGCCCGGCGGGATTCGAACCCACGACCCTTGGCTTCGGAGGCCAATACTCTGATCCGCTGAGCTACGGGCGCGTTTCCGGGCTAGAATCATACGCTTAACTCCTCACAAACAAAACAGACCGACACCCGCACGCATGGCCGACACAGCGCACGAGCACACCTCCTTCATCAAGACCCCGCAGCAGCTCATCGTGGTGGTGCTGCTGTCGTTCATCGTGCCGATCATCGGCATCATCCTCGTCGTGCAGCTCGTGGTCGGGAAGCCGACCGCGGACCCCGCGGCGCTCAAGCCCGAGGCGATCGCCGCGCGCCTGCAGCCGGTCGGCGCGGTCGAGATCGGCGCGCCCGCGGCGGCGCCCGGGGCGCGCAGCGGCGAAGAGATCGTGAAGAGCGTGTGCGGCGCATGCCACACCGCGGGCGTGGCGAACGCGCCCAAGATCGGCGACAAGGCGGCGTGGGCGAAGCTCGCCGGCCAGGGCCTGCCGAAGATGCTCGGCGTCGCCATCAAGGGCCAGGGCGCCATGCCGCCGCGCGGCGGCGCCGCCGACCTGACCGACACCGAGCTCGCGCGCGCCATCGTCCACATGGCCAACCAGTCCGGGCAGAGCCTGAAAGAGCCAGCGCAAAAGGCGGCGGCCGGCAAGAAACAGTAGCGCCTTGCCTTGCGATTCCTCTTCGTCATCGATCCGCCGGAGTCGCTGAAGGCGTACAAGGACAGCACCGTCGCGATGATGCGCGCCGCGCAGGCGCGCGGTCACGAGGCGTGGATCTGCGGGCACGACAGCCTGCACTGGCTCAAGGCGCGCGTCGGCGCTTGGGCGCAGCGCATCGCCCTCACCGACAACGACGAGGACTGGTACCGGGCCCAGGCGCACGAAACCCGCCCGCTGAAGGACTTCGACGCGGTCCTCATGCGCAAGGACCCGCCGTTCGACCTCGAGTACGTCGCCTCCACCTGGCTGCTCTCGGCCGCCGCCCGCGAAGGCGTGCGCGTGTTCAACGCGCCCGACGCGATCCGCGACCACAACGAGAAGCTCGCGATCTTCGAGTTCCCGCAGTTCGTCGCCCCGACGCTCGCGGCGCGCGAGCCCGGGCGCATCCAGGACTTCGTCGACGAGCATCGCGACGTGATCCTGAAGCGCCTCGACGTGATGGGCGGCGAGAACATCTTCCGCGTGCGCCACGACGATCCGAACCGCAACGTGATCGTGGAGATCATGGCGCAGGGCGGCGCCCGCATGATCATGGCGCAGAAGTACATCCCCGAGATCCGCGACGGCGACAAGCGCGTGCTGCTCATCGGCGGCGAGCTGGTGCCGCACTGCCTCGCGCGCATTCCCAAGCCGGGGGAGTCGCGCGGCAACCTCGCCGCGGGCGGCCGCGGCGTGGCGCAGCCCGTGACGGCGCGCCACCGCGAGATCGCGGCGGCGCTCGGGCCCGTGCTCGCGAAGCGCGGGCTGCTGCTCGTCGGCCTGGACGTGATCGGCGACTGGCTGACCGAGATCAACGTCACGAGCCCGACCTGCTTCCGCGAGATCCATGACCAGGCCGGCTTCGACGTCGCGGGCATGTTCACCGACGCGCTGGAGCGCAGCCTGGCGCGCGCCCCGGGCTAGCCATGGTCGGCGTGCTCATCGTGACGCACGGCGCGATCGGCCGCTCGATCCTCGATAGCGCGCGCCACATCCTGGGCGACGCGCCCGCGCAGGTCGCCACGCTCGGCGTATCGCGCGACGACGACCCGGACGACCTGGTGCTGCGCGCGCGGCGCATGGTCAAGGACCTCGACGCCGGCGACGGCGTGCTCGTGCTCACCGACATCTTCGGCGCGACCCCCGGCAATGTCATCGCCCGCCTGCTCGCCGACGGCCGCGTCGAAGGCGTCTCGGGCGTGTCGCTGCCGATGGTGCTGCGCGTGCTCGCCAGCCGCAACGGCCCCCCGCCGCTCGACCTGCGCGGCGCGGTGCAGCGCGCGCTGTCGGGCGGCGCCGAGGGCGTGGTGCACATGAACACCGACCGGTGCTGCGATGCCGAGTAGGGAAGCCGAGATCGTCAACAAGCTCGGCCTGCACGCGCGCGCCTCGGCGAAGCTGACCCAGCTCGCCGGCGGCTACCAGTGCGAGATCTGGCTCTCGCGCAGCGGCCGCCGCGTCAACGCGAAGAGCATCATGGGGGTGATGATGCTCGCCGCCGGCAAGGGCTCGACGATCCTCATCGAGGCCGAAGGCAGCGACGCCGACGAGGCCCTCGCGGCGCTCGCGCAGCTCATCGCGGACCGCTTCGGCGAAGGCGAGTAGCGTGAACTTCATCCTGCACGGCCACGCGGTGTCGACCGGCATCACGATCGGCTACGCGCACCTCGTCTCGACCGCGCGCATGGAGGTCGGGCACTACGAGGTGCCGCCGGAGGACGTCGAGTCGGAGGTGGCGCGCTTCGACGCGGCGCTGCAGCGCGCGCGCGCCGAGCTGGCGGCGCTGAAATCGCAGATCGCCGCGGACGCGCCGACGGAAGTCGCCGCCTTCCTCGACCTGCACCGCATGATCCTCGAGGATGCGTCGCTGGTCGACGCGCCGCGCGAGCTGATCCGCGTGCGCCGCTGCAACGCGGAGTGGGCGCTGGTGCAGCAGATGGAGAAGCTCACCGACCGCTTCGACGAGATCGAGGACGCCTACCTGCGCGAGCGCAAGGCCGACATCCAGCAGGCCGTCGAGCGCGTGCTGAAGGCGCTGATGGGCGGCCACGCGATCCCGGAGGCCGCGCTCACCGAGGAGGAGAAGCTCATCGTCGTGGCGCACGACCTGTCGCCGGCCGACATGATCCTCTTCAAGCGCCACCATTTCGGCGGCTTCGTCACCGACCTCGGCGGCGTGACCTCGCATACCGCCATCGTGGCGCGCAGCCTGGGCATCCCGGCGATCGTCGGCCTGCACCACGCCTACCAGACGATCAGCGAGGGCGAGCTCCTCATCGTCGACGGCCAGCACGGCGTGCTGGTCGTGAATCCGGACCCCGCGGTGCTCGCCGAGTACCGCACGCGCCAGGCGCAGCTCGGCGTCGAGCGCCACCGGCTGAAGCAGCTGAAGAGCACGCCCGCGGCGACGCTCGACGGCACGCCGGTGGAGCTCTTCGCCAACATCGAGCTGCCCGACGACATGCCCGAGGTGCTCGAGTCGGGGGCGCACGGCGTGGGTCTCTTCCGCACCGAGTTCCTGTTCCTCAACCGCAGCGACCTGCCCGCCGAGGAGGAGCAGTTCGAGGCCTACCGGCGCGTCGCCTCGGCCATGGACGGCCGGCCGGTGGTGCTGCGCACGCTCGACGTCGGCGCGGACAAGGCGATGGGCGAGCACTACGCGAGCCAGGCCCAGCCCAATCCGGCCATGGGCCTGCGCGCGATCCGCTTCTGCCTCGCCGAGCCGCAGCTCTTCCTCACCCAGCTGCGCGCCATCCTGCGCGCCTCGCACTACGGCAAGGTGCGGATCCTCCTGCCGATGGTCGCGCACGTGCACGAGATCGAGCAGACCCTGGCCCTCCTGCGCCAGGCGAAGCAGCAGCTCGACGAGCGCGGCCAGCCCTACGACCGGGCGGTGGCGGTGGGCGGCATGATCGAGATCCCGGCCGCCGCGCTCGCGCTGCCGATCTTCATGCGGCGCCTCGACTTCCTCTCCATCGGCACCAACGACCTCATCCAGTACACGCTCGCGATCGACCGCACCGACGACGCGGTGGCGCACCTGTACGACCCGCTGCACCCCGCCGTGCTCACCCTCGTCGCGGGCACCATCCAGACCGCGACGCGCGGCGGCATGCCGATCGCGGTGTGCGGCGAGATGGCCGGCGACCGCCTGCTCACGCGCCTGCTCCTCGGCATCGGGCTGCGCAACTTCTCGATGCACCCGTCGCAGCTCCTCGCCGTCAAGGACCGCATCCTCGGCACCAACCTCGGCGAGGTGCAGACGCTCGCGCAGCGCGTGCTGCGCGCCACCGACCCGGCGAAGACGCGCGAGCTGCTCGCGCAGCTCAACTCGTAGCGCGGGCGTCCTTCAGCTGGCCGGCGAAGAAGCGCGCCGCCGGCGAGAGGCTGCGGTTGCGGTCGGTGAGCAGGCCGATCTCCCGCTCCACCGCCGGCGCCACCAGCGGGCGCACCACGATGCGCTCCAGGTCGAGCGCGCTCAGCGCCGAGGAGGGCACGACCGCGATGCCGAGGCCCGCCGCCGCCATCGAGACGGCGCTCGAGAGGTAGACCACTTCGTATGCCGGGTCGTGGCGCTGCCCGACCTGGGCGAACGCCTGCTCCACCAGCCGCCGCACGCTGCTGTCGCGGCTCATCGAGATGAACGACTCGCCCACCAGGTCGCTCCAGGACACGCGGCGGCGCTTCGCGAGCGCGTGCGCCCGCGGGCAGGCGGCGACCAGCCGGTCGGCGAGCAGCTTCTCGAACGCGAGGCCCGCCTCCCCGTCCGGCCGCCCCGCCACGCCGAGGTCCGCCTCGCCGGTGCGCACCATCGCCGAGATCCGCCCGGCGACGGCGTCGCGCACCGAGACCGCGATGCCGGGGTTGGACGCGACGGCGCGCGCGATCGCCTGCGGCAGCATCGAGGAGGCAATCGAGGGCAGGCTCGCGACGACCACCCGGCCGCTCGCGCGCGCCACCGCGTCGCGCACGCCGTCGATCGTGGTCTCGAGGTCCGCGAGCAGGCGCTCGACCGCCGGCAGGAGCTGCGCCCCGGTGGCCGTGAGCTGCACGTGGCGCGTATTGCGATCGAAGAGCCGCGCGCCGAGCGATGCCTCGAGCTGGCGCACCAGCAGCGTCAGCGCGGGCTGGGTGCTGCGCAGGCGCTCCGCGGCGCGCGTGAAGCCGCCGTGCACCGCGACGGCGGCAAAGGCGCGCAGGTGGCGCAGCTCCGGATCCATGGCGAAATCATATCAATGCATTGGAATGAGTTATTTGCTTTATCAGTCGTCCGGCGCTGTAATCGCCGCTCTTCCGAGGAGGATCCGATGAGAATCGTGCTGTTCGCCGCCAGCCTGCTGTTCTCCGCCGCCTGCGCCGCGCAGGCCTGGCCGTCCCGCCCCGTCAAGCTGGTGGTGCCGTTCCCGGCCGGCAGCGCCACCGACCAGATCGCCCGCGTCGTCGGGCAGCAGCTCCAGGAGGCCCTCGGCCAGCCGTTCGTGGTCGACAACAAGGCCGGCGCGCAGGGCTCGATCGCCGCGGCCGAGGTCGCGAAGGCGGCGCCGGACGGCTACACGCTCATGGTGACGACCAACACGCCGCAGGCGGCGAACGTGAGCCTGTTCAAGAAGCTCAGCTACGACCCGGTGAAGGATTTCGCGCCGGTGGCGCGCCTGGGCACGATCTCCTTCGTGCTC
>DASZQH010000323.1:0-2455 GCA_035549805.1 Burkholderiales bacterium | reverse complement strand
TCGAGGCCGGTGAAGCTCGTCTCGAGGGTCTCGCAGAAGCGCGTCGCGCCCGTCAGGCCGACCATGCGCAGCGCGCCGCTCACCTGGTGCAGGTGCTCGGGGCAGGCCTGCAGGACGGCGGCGTCGGCAGGGCCGGCGGCGAACTTCGCGATGCGCTCGCGGACCGAGCCGAGGGCCTGGTCGACCTCGGTGCTGATCCACGACAGCAGCGTCGTATCGGCCATGGGCGGGTCGCGGTGCAAGGGTTGCCGGCGCCTTTCCCTACGCGAGCTTGAAGCCGGCCACCGAGCTCTTCAGCCCGTCGGCGAGCGCGGTCAGCTTCTGCGCCGAGGCCGCGGTCTGCTTCGTGCCCTCGGAGGTGAGCTGGGTGATCGCGAGGATCGCCTTCATGTTCGCCGCCACCTTGGTCGCCGCCTCGGCCTGCTGCTGGGTCGAGTTGGAGATCGAGCCGATCAGCTCGGCAAGGCGGTTCGAGACCTGCGTGATCTCGCGCAGCGCCTGGTCCGCCTCGTCGGCGGTCTTCGTTCCCTGCACCACGCCCTGCGTGCTGCGCTCCATGGCCTCCACCGCGTCCTGCGTATCGCGCTGAATCGACTTCACGATCGCGCTGATGTGCTTGGTCGCCTCGGCCGAGCGCTCGGCCAGGCGCTGCACCTCCTCCGCGACCACCGTGAAGCCGCGCCCCGCCTCGCCGGCGGAAGCCGCCTGGATGGCGGCGTTCAGCGCCAGCACGTTGGTCTGCTCGGTAATGTCCGAGATGAGCTGCACGATCTCGCCGATCTCCTGCGAGCTCTCGCCGAGGCGCTTGATGCGCTTGGAGGTCTCCTGGATCTGCTCGCGGATGTCGTTCATGCCGCGGATCGCGTTCTGCACCGCGAGCGCGCCCTTCTCGGCGGCGTTCAGCGACGTCTCCGCCACCTTGGCCGACTCGCCCGCGCTCTTCGACACGTCGGTCATCGTCTGCGTCATCTGCGCGACCGCGCGGCCGGTGTTCTGGATCTCGGTCGACTGCTTCTGCGTCGCCTGCAGGAGCTGGCCGGACACGTTCGAGGCCTGCTGCGTGGCGGTGGTCACCTCGCCCGCCGCCGCCGTGATGCCCGTCACCAGGCGGCGCAGCTCGTCGATGGTGTAGTTGATGGAGTCGGCGATCGCGCCGGTCACCTCCTCGGTCACCTTGGCGCGCACCGTGAGGTCGCCGTTCGCAAGGTTGCCGATTTCGTCGAGCAGCCGCAGGATGGCCTCCTGGTTCTGCCGGCTCTGGCGCTCCGACTCGTCCGCGCGGCGGCGGCTGTCGTCGAGGTAGGCCTTGCCGATCATCAGCAGCACGAGCAGCGCGAGGACCGAGAACACGGCAAGCGCGATGAAGTTGTAGGTGCGCGCCTCGAGCTCGGCGGTGTACGCCTCGTTCAAGGCCTCCGATGCGGCGAGCAGCGTCTCCGAGTCGTTGAAGATGTCGCGCGTGGCGCGCTTCGCGTTCACCAGGCGCTGCTGGTTGCCGAGGATGTCCGCCACCGCCCGCTGGTACTCGCGGAACCCGACCTCGAGCTCGGAGAGCTTCGCCTTGATCTCCGGATCGCGCACTTCCTGGATGCGCAGCGCCTCCGAGCCCTTGATGAGGCCCTGCAGCGTGTCGCGGAAGGTGTTGGTGTCCTTGCCGAGGAGGAACGAGACCGCGGGGTCGACCACGTCCGAGGCGAGCATCGCGTTGGCGTTCTTTGCCATGCGCTGCGTCATCATCACCAGCTGGCCGGTGACCGCGTTCTGCCGCGCGCTGCCGCCCGCCTGCACGCTGAGCGCCGCGATCTCGTCGGCGAGCTCGAGCAGGGTCGGGTTGTTCAGGTTGATCGAGCGGACCGCCTCGCCGAGCGCCACCAGGTTGCGCTCCTCGCCGACGACGAGCGAGGCGTTGCGCTCGGTCTTGCGCCATTCCGCCTCGAGCTTGTCGAGCGCGGGCTTCGCCCCCTCGGCGGTCGCCGGGACGTTCACGCCGCCGCCGATGTCGCCGCCGGTGGCGAGGACCTTGACCAGCGTGTCGAATTCGTCGCGCGACTGGCGCAGCTGCTTGAACGCCTCGCGGTTGCCCTGCGAGGCCTGCTGGGCGGCTTTCGCGAGCCGCTGGGAGAGCATGCGGATCTTGCCGACCGCCGCGATGTAGGCGGTGCCGACCGTCCCCTGGTAGGCGTCGAGCGCGACGATCGCGCCGGTCACCACCACGAAGAACGCGAGCAGCGGGATCAGGATCTGCATCTGCGCGCGCAGGGGCTTCTTCCCGATGATGGGAAGCGGGCCCGCGAGCAGTCCGCCGCCGGACGCCGCCGGCTTGCTCTTCGCCTCCTGGACGCTGGATGCGCCGAGTTTCAACCCACCGATCTTGATTGCCATGGCTCTTCCCTGCCTTTTCCCGTTGTGTTTTTGGCGTGCCTACCGCATGAACTTGCCGTCGCGGGCGATGATC
>DASZQH010000322.1:0-14165 GCA_035549805.1 Burkholderiales bacterium | reverse complement strand
CTATACCATGATCATCTCGACCTTCCCGGCGGTGGCGCAGTTCTTCGCCCTCGAGCCGCTTTCGGCGCTCGAGCTGCCGCCGGCGGTCTGGACCTACGCTTTCATCATGGCGACCTTCAGCACCGTGCTGCCGGTGTTCCTGCAGGCCGAGGCGCTCAAGCGCATCGGCGCGAACCAGTTCGCGCTGGTCGGCACGCTCGGCCCCGTCAGTACCGCGCTGCTGAGCGCGCTCGGCCTCGAAGAAGCGTTCGGCCCGCTCCAGATGGTCGGCGCGGTACTCGTCATCGCCGGCGTGCTGCTCGTCACCGTGAAAAGGAACTGACATGGATCTCGGAATCCGCGGCAAGACCGCCCTCGTGTGCGCCGCCTCCAAAGGGCTCGGCAAGGGTTGCGCCACCTCGCTCGCGCGCGAAGGCGTGAACCTCGTCATCACGGCGCGCGGCAAGGAAGCGCTGGAGCAGACGGCCGCCGAGCTCAGGAAATTCTCCGTGGACGTGAAGACCGTCGCGGGAGACATCACGACCGAAGAAGGGCGCGCAGCCGCGCTCAGGGCCTGTCCGAGCCCCGACATCCTGGTGAACAACGCCGGCGGCCCGCCCCCGGGCGACTTCCGCGCCTGGGACCGCGAGGCATGGATCAAGGCGCTCGACGCGAACATGATCACGCCGATCCTGCTCATCCGTGCGGTGGTGGACGGGATGATCGCGAAGAAGTTCGGCCGCATCGTCAACATCACCTCCGGCGCGGTGAAGCTGCCGATCCCGGAGCTCGGCCTGTCCAACGGCGCGCGCACCGGCCTCACCGGCTTCGTCGCGGGCCTGTCGCGCAAGACGGTGCGCCACAACGTGACCATCAACAGCCTGCTGCCGGGCCCGTTCGACACCGACCGCCTGCGCGGCAACTTCGCGTTCAACGCCAAGGCCGCCGGCAAGACCCCGGAGGAGCTGGCGCGCGCCCGCGCGGAAGCCAACCCGGCGGGCCGCTTCGGCACCATCGAGGAGTTCGGCGATGCATGCGCTTACCTGTGCAGCGCGCAGGCGGGGTACCTGACGGGCCAGAACCTGCTGCTCGATGGCGGCGCCTACCCGGGGACCTTCGGCTGATGGAAGTCCGCCGCCTCGCCGGCGCGCTCGGGGCGGAGGTCCTCGGCGTCGATCTTTCCCGCCTGACCGATCCTCAGGTGAAGGAGATTCGCGGGATTTTCCTCGACAATCTGGTGATTTTCTTCCGCGACCAGAGCCTCACGCCGGCGCAGTTCATGGCGTTCGCGCGCGCGATGGGCAAGCCGGTGGAGTACCCGTTCGTGAAGGGCATCGAGGGCTTCCCCGAAGTCATCGAGGTGAAGAAGCTCGAGCACGAGAAGCACAATTTCGGCGGCATCTGGCACACCGACACCGCCTACCTGCAGGAGCCGCCGATGGGCTCGATGCTGCTCGCGCGCGAAGTGCCGCCGCAGGGCGGCGACACCGAGTTCGCCAACCAGTACCTCGCCTACGAGTCCCTGTCGGACGGCATGAAGCAGATGCTGGCGAGCCTCGTCGGCGTGAACGAGTCCGCCAAGGCCGACGTCACGCGGACCCGCGAAGACCGCGTCCGGGAAGCCGGCGCCGAGGTGAAGCACTACGTCGCCGAGCACCCGGTGGTGCGCACGCACCCCGAGACGAAGCGCAAGGCGCTCTATGTGAACGTCGGCCACACGACGCGCTTCAAGGGCATGACCGTCGAGGAAAGCGCGCCGCTGCTGGATTTCCTCTACCGGCACCAGGTGCGGCCGGAGTTCACCTGCCGCTTCCGCTGGGCGCCCGGGTCGCTGGCGTTCTGGGACAACCGCTGCGTGCAGCACAACCCGATCAACGACTATCACGGGTACCGCAGGGTGATGCATCGCATCACCCTCGCCGGCGACAAGCCCTTCTAGAAGGGGTAGGCGGTCGCCTTGTCCTGGATGGTCACCCACTGCCACTGGGTGAACTCTTCCCAGTTCGCGACGCCGCCGTGACGCCCGCCGTTGCCTGACGCGCCGCGGCCGCCGAACGGCACCCACGGCTCGTCGGACACGGTCTGGTCGTTGATGTGGACGATGCCGGTCTTCAGCTTGGCGGTGAAGTTCATCGCGCGCTCGACCGACGCCGTGATCACGCCGGTCGACAGGCCGTACTCGGTGGCGTTGTTCATCGCGATCGCCTCCTCGTCGGTATCGAACTCGAGCACGCTGAGCACCGGGCCGAACACCTCCTCGCGGTAGATGCGCATGTCCGGACGCACGCCCTCGAGCACCGTCGGCTTGTAGAACAGCCGATCGTAGGTCCCGCCGGCGCGCAGCACCGCGCCCTTGGCGATCGCGTCCTTCACGATGCCGTCGATGCGCTCGAGCTGGCGGCCGCTGATGATGGGGCCGAGCGCGCAGGGCCCGGCGCTCGGGTCTCCCACGGGCAGGTTCTTCGCCTTCTCGACGAGCTTCTCGGTCAGGTCGCGCGCGATCTTGCGCTGGGCGAGGACGGTGCCGGTCGCCATGCAGATCTGGCCCTGGTGCAGGTAGGCGCCCCAGGCCGCGCTCGAGGCGGCGACGTTGAGGTCCGCGTCGTCGAGCACGATGGTGGAATTCTTGCCGCCGAGCTCCAGCGTCACGCGCTTGAGGTGCCGGCTCGCGAGCTCGCCGACACGGCGTCCCGCCGCCGTCGAGCCGGTGAACGAGATCATGGCGATGTTCGGATCCGAGATCATCGCTTCGCCGACCGTGGCGTCGCCGGGCAGGACGTGCAGCAGTCCGGCCGGCAGCCCGGCCGCCTCGAAGAGTCGCGCCAGCATGAAGCCGCCGGTCACCGGAGTGCTCGGATCGGGCTTGAGCACCACGGCGTTGCCGAGCGCCAGCGCAGGCGCCACGGCACGCGCCGAAAGGATGAGCGGCGCGTTGAACGGCGAGATCACGCCGACCACGCCATGGGGCACGCGGCGCGCGAACGACATGCGCTTCGGCCCCGAGGGCAGCATCATCCCCGGCGGCTGCGTGGCGATCGCCGCGGCTTCCAGCAGGATGCCCGTGACCATGTGCAGCTCGAAGTCCGCCTTCGGCGGGATCGACCCGGTCTCGCGCACGATCCACGTGCGCATGGAATCGGCGTGCGTCTCGAGGAGCTGGGCGGCGCGGCGCAGCACCGCCGCGCGCTGGTCCGCCGGAGTGTTGGCCCATTCGACCTGCGCCGCCGCGGCGGCCTGCCCCGCCTCGCGGACGTCTTCGGCATCGGCGAAGCCGACCTCGGTGAGGACCTTGCCGGTCGCGGGCTCCACGACCTCCCGGGTGCCGCCCTTCGCCATCTGCCAGCGGCCGGTGAACACTTTCCCCTTCCAGGCGTTCTCGGCGGCAATCGCTACGGCGGTGGTCTGTTCCTTGGACATGAAGAGTCCTCCTTTCCAGGTCAACGTTCCGGGCTTGGTTTCGGCGCCGAGGTAGGCGGCGCGCAGGCGATCCGACTTCAACAGCTTGCCGGCGGGCCCCTTCAGGGCGACCGCGCCGCGCTCGATCACATAGGCCCCCTCCGCGATCGCCATCGCCTTCGCGACGTTCTGCTCGACGAGCAGGATGGTGACGCCGTCGTCGCGGATGCGCTTCACGATCGCGAGGAGCTCGTCGACCATCTTCGGCGCGAGGCCGAGCGAGGGCTCGTCGAGCATGAGGAGCTTCGGCCGGCCCATCAGCGCGCGGCCGACCGCCAGCATCTGCTGCTCGCCGCCCGACATGGTGCCGGCGAGCTGCTCGCGCCGCTGCGCGAGCTTGGGGAAGAAGTCGAACACGCGCTCGAGGCGCGCCTTGCGCTCGCCGCGCGCGAGCAAATAACCGCCCAGCTCGAGGTTCTCGCGCACCGTCATCTCCGGGAAGAGCTGGCGGCCTTCCGCGACCTGGGCAAGGCCGCGCGACACGATCGCCGCCGGCTCGGCCGGGAGCGGCTTGCCGTCGAACAGCACTTCGCCCGAGCGCGGGATGATCCCCGAGATCGCCCGCAGCAGCGTGCTCTTGCCGGCGCCGTTCGGGCCGACGATCACTGTCAGCTCCCCGCCCGGCACCTCGATGTCCATGCCGTCGAGGACCTTGATCGGCCCATAGCCGGCGGAAAGGCCCTTGACGATCAGGCCTGCCCCTGAGCCTTTTCCACCCGTCATGCGGGAATCTCCTCTCCGAGATAGGCCTCGACGACCGCCGGATCCCTCGACACCGTGCGCACGTCGCCGTCGGCGATCTTCTTTCCCTGGTGGAGCACGGCGACGCGCTCGACGTAGTTCATGAGCACCCGCACCGCGTGCTCGATCCACACCACGGCGACGCCGAGCTCGTCGCGCACGCGCCGGATGAGCTGCGCGCTCGCCTCGAGCTCCGTCGGGGTGAGGCCCGCCGCGACTTCGTCGAGGAGCAGCACGCGCGGCCGCGCGCCGAGCGCCATGCCGATCTCGAGCAGCCGCTGGCGCGACGGCGGGAGAGCGCCCGCCGGCACGGCGGCGAACGCCGCCAGGCCGAGGAAGCCGAGGATCTTCCCCGCGTCATCGAAGGAATCGTGCGCGTGCTTGCGCGAGCGGCCGGCGAACTGCAGGCCGAAGCGCACGTTGTCCTCGGCCGACATGTCGCGGAACACGCGCGGCGTCTGGAAGGTGCGGGCGACGCCGTGCGCCGCGAACGCGTGCGCGGGGCGCCCGGTGAGATCGTCGTCACCGACGATCAGCCGTCCCGAGGTCGGCGCCAGCACGCCCGACAGGGTATGGAAGAAGGTGGTCTTGCCGGCGCCGTTCGGCCCGATCAGGCCGACCAGCTCGCCGGCGCGCACCTCCAGGCTCGCGCCGTCGACGGCGACCAGCCCGCCGAAGCGCACGGTGACGTTCTCCGCCCTAAGGAGCATCCGGCTTCCTCCGCTGGAAGAGCGACGCGAAGCCGCCCGGCAGGTAGAGCACCAGCACGATGAGGAGCGTGCCGAGGACGATGAGGAACGCGTACGGGAACTGCAGGCGCAGGAACTCGGTGAGCACGCTGAAGACGGCCGAGGAGACGAGCGGCCCGACGATGGTGTGCGCCCCGCCGACCATCGCGATCAGCACGGTCTGGAAGCCGATGAACGGGTTGAAGACCGTCGGCGGGTCGATGTACGTCCAGCGCACCGCCATCGCGGCGCCGAGCGCGCCGGCGAAGAACGCGGAGAGCGCGAACGCGGCGATCTTCGCCGCGCGCGTGTTCACGCCGAGGGTCTGCGCGCGGCCCTCGTCCTGGCCGATGCCGCGCAAGGCCAGGCCGAGGCGGCTGTCGCGCACGAGGATCGCCGCGCCGACCGCCGCGAGCGTGAGGGCGAGGACGGTGAAGTACACCGTGGCCGACTCGGGCGCCTCGGTGATGATGCGCCCGACGGTATGCATCCAGGTCTTCTCGTAGTACGTGATGGCGTGGCGCACCAGCTCGCCCAGGCCGAACGTGATGACCGCGAAGTAGGCGCCGCGCAGGTGCAGCACCGCGGCCCCGACCAGCGCCGCGAACACGCCGGCGGCGATGCCGCCGAAGAGGACCGCGGGGAAGTAGCCGAGGGTCTCGAAGCCCCGGGCGGTGACGTAGGCGCCGATGCCGAAGAACGCCGCGGTGGCGAGCGAGAGGTAGTTCGTCGCGCCGCAGAACATCGACCAGCTCACCGCGAGGCCCGCGTACATGAGGCAGGTGAGCAGGAGGGAAAGGTAGAAGTCCTGCAGCAGCCAGGGCATGACCGCGAGCACCGGGATGCTGTAGAGGAAATATCTCATCGCGAGAAGAGCCCCTTCGGCCGGGCGAGCAGCACGAGGATCAGCACGCCGTAGGAGAGGAGCATCTTGAGCGAAGGGCTGGTGAAGTGCATGCCGAACGCCTCGATCAGGCCGAGCAGCAGTCCGCCGACGAGGCAGCCGGCGGCGCTGCCGAGCCCGCCGAGGGTGATCACGATCAGGGCGGTGACCGTGTACGGCTCGCCCATCGAGGGCGAGATCTCGTACACCATCGAGAGCAGGGCGCCGGCCGCGCCGGCGAACGCCAGGCCGAGGCCGAACACCGCCGGATGCAGCACGCGCGTGTCGATGCCGAGCAGCTGCGCGCCGGTGGGCGACTGCATCATCGCGCGCACCGCTTTCCCGACGAGGGTCCAGCGCAGCAGCGCGAGGAGGGCGACGCTCGCGGTGATGGCGAAGGCGAAGACGACGAGGCGGTTGGCGCTGAAGCGCATGCCGCCGACTTGCAGAGGCTCCGCCAAGTACGAATAGCCGCGCAGATCCGCGCCCCACATCAAGTAGGCGGCGTTCTGCACGAGGAACATGAGGCCGAAGCCGACCAGCAGGCTGCGCGCTTCGACCACTTCCGCCGAGGGGGCGGTCCGGGCGATCCGCCGGAAGCAGACCCAGTACACGGCGAGGCCCAGCGCGAAGAGCGCCAGCATGACGAACGGCAGCGAGACGAGCGGGCTCATGCCGAGCACCGTGTGCGCGAGCCAGGTGAGATACGCGCCGACCATGAGGAACTCGCCGTGCGAGATGTTCATCACCCGCATCAGCCCGTATTGCAGGTTGAGTCCCATCGCCACCACGGCATAGATGCCGCCGGTGATGAGTCCGCCGACGAGGAGCTCGATCCAGAACGTCATGAATAAAAAGCCCCGCGGGGTCGCCGCGGGGCCGGGTCGGGATTCCCTAGCGGAAGCTGGGCTTCGGGAACATGGCGGGCCCCGTGGCGCGATCGGGCGGCCAGACGATCTCGAACTCGCCGCTCTGCCACTGGCTCACCACGCCGGGGGTGGCGACGTTCTCGCCGTTCTTGAAGCGCACCTTGCCGAGCACGGTGGTGAACTCGCCGCCTGCGATCGCGTCGCGCAGCTTCTTGCGATCCAGACCGACCTTCTCGACGGCCTGCTCGAGGATCTGCAGGCCCGCCCAGGCATGGGCGCTCGCCCAGCGATCCGGCTCCTTCTTCCAGCGCGCGACGTGCGCGTCGAAGTAGGCCTTCGCCTCCTTGCTCATCTTCGGGTTCCAGCTGCCCAGGCCCATCACGCCCTCCGCCGCCGGGCCCATCTTGTCGCGGTAGACGGGGAACGCGCTGCCGACCGCGGCGTAGAAGAGCTTCGGGTTGAAGCCGACCTCGCGCGCCTGGCCGGTGACGAGGAAGGTGTCGGGCGGGTAGCTGAGCGAAATGAACGCGTCCGGGTTCTTCGACTTGATGTCGTTCAGCACCGGCTGCAGGTCCTTCACGCCGATCGGGTAGCTCTTCTTCTCGACGATCCGGATGCCCTTTTCCTTGAGCGCCGTCTCGAGCGCGGCCATCTGCTCGATGCCGAACAGCTCGTCGACGTGGATCACCGCGGCGGTCTCGACGCGGCGCGCCTTCATGAACTCGGCGAGCGCGATCATCATCGAGTCGGGCTGCTGCAGGAGCGCGAAGAAGTAGGGGTTCTTCATGCCGAGGAGCTTGCGGCCGGTGGCGGTGGGCGCGAGCATCGGGTAGCCGTACTTCTGCATGAGCGGCATGACGGCGAAGTTCATCCCGGTGCCCCACGGCGGCAGGATCAGGTCGACCTTGTCGCTGCCCATCAGCTTCTCGTAGGTGCGCACCGCCGTTTCGACCTCGCTGCGGTCGTCGAAGCCGATCAGCTCGACCTTGCGCTTCTTGCCCTGCACGGAGAGGCCCCCGCGGGCATTCACCTGCTCTGCCCACAGGATGTAGTTGGGCTCCTGCGAGATCTGCGCGCCGGCGGCGAACGGCCCGGTGCGCGAGATGGCGTAGCCGATCTTGACGGTGTCCTGCGCGAGCGCCGGCAGCCCGGCGACGAGCGCCAGAACGCCGAGAATTGCGGAGACGATGCGGGCCATGGTTCCTCCTCCCATGATGGCTGGGATACCATCTTAGTCTCCTTGCAGAGCAGGTGCTTGTCCATGAGCGCAACCCTGACTGTCCGCAGCACCGACGAAGTCCCCGCCCGGGAAGCCAAGGGCTACTGGGGCGAGATGGTGTCGCGCTCCTTCGGGCGCCTGAACAGCGATACGTACGGCGACGACAGCTTCCGCGGTCGCATCGCGTACCTCGGCCTGGGCGAGGTGCAGATCGGCACGCTGGAGGCGTCGCGCCACCGGGTGGTGCGCGTCGCCGGCAGCCGCGGGGCGAGCGACCCGGGCCACCTCAAGCTCGTGGTGCAGCGCCGCGGGCGCTGCCTGTTCGAGCAGAACGGGCGGCGCGCCTGGCTGCGCCCGGGCGACTGGAGCCTCTACGACACCACCGAGTCCTACATCGTCTCCGCGCCGGATCCCGTCGACCTGCACGTGCTCATGCTGCCGCGCGCCGACGTGCTGCGCGGGCGCGCGGAGCTCGACGAGCTGCTCGTGCGACGCCTGCGCGGCTCCGGCATGGGGAGCGTGGCCTGCGCCGCGATTTCCCGCGCGCTCGGCGACGCGGCGGCCGGCGTCGCGCTCCCTTCCGGCGAGGGCGCGCGCATCGTCGAGCTGGTGCACCTCGCGCTCCTGGAGCAGGCGGGAGCGCGCACGGAGCCGCTGCGCCGCTCCATGCTGCGCGAGCGTGCGAAGGCTTTCATCGACGAGCACCTCGGCGATACCGAGCTCGACGTGGATCGCGTCGCCGCGGCGATGGGCTGCTCCAAGCGCGCGGTCCACCAGGCGTTCGAGCTCGAGGACTGCTCGTTCAACCGCTACGTCTGGGAGCGGCGTCTCGCGGCGGTGCGCGCGGACCTGGAAGCGCCGGGCGCGGCGACGCGCGCGATCGGCGACATCGCGTTCTCGTGGGGCTTCAGCAGCGCCGCGCACTTCAGCCGCGCCTTCCGCGCCGTGTACGGCGTCAGCGCCAGCGAGTGGCGCAAGGGCCTTCGCCCGGGCGCCCCGGCCTAGCCTGCCGTGAAAGGCGAGGAGTTCAAGGACGACTTCCGGAAGGCCCTGCCGAAGGACGTCCTCGAGCGCTTCACCCGTCGATCCTCCTGGCGCGCCTCGCTCTCGGTTCTGCAGGACTTCGCTTTGATTTTTGTCTTCATCGGATTTTCCCTCTACTACTGGCCGAACCCTCTCGTAGTAGTTCCGGCGGTCATCCTCATCGGGACGAGGCAGCACGCGCTGTTCGTCATCGCGCACGACGCGGCGCATTACCTGCTCTACGAGAGCCGGAAGCTGAATGACTTCGTCGGGCGCGCGGCGGCGACGGTCCAGGGGCTGTCGATGTGCACCTACCGGGTCATCCATCGCCTGCATCACAACAACCTTTACACCGAGCTCGATCCGGACACCGCGCTGCACGGTGGCTACCCCCGGGGGCGCGCTTATCTCTTCAAGAAGCTGCTGAAAGACCTGGCGGGGCTGACCGCGTGGAAGACGTACGCCTACTTCCTCGGCGGAGCGCCGGCGCTGAATACGAGCACCAACATCGCGATCCGGCCGCTCGACGACACGTCGGAGAAGTTGCGGCGAGACGCAAGATCCGACCGGAACGTGGTCATCGCGTTCCATGTCGCGGCCCTCGCCTTCTTCGCCTGGGCGGGTTATCTGGTCGAGTATCTCGTGCTGTGGATCCTGCCGCTCGTCACGGTCGTGCAGGCGATCCTGCGGCTGCGCGCGATCGCGGAGCACGGTGCGACGACCGATTTCTCCTCGCCGCTGACGGCGGCGCGAACCAACCTCCTCCCGGGCTGGCTCGCATGGCTGATCTTCCCGCACCACGTGAACTACCACATCGAGCACCACCTCTACGCCTCGGTGCCGCACTACCACCTCCCGGCGCTGCACCGGGAGATGCGGGCCCACGGCATGCTTGAAGGCGCGGAAGTCCTTGGCTTCCGCGCCACGCTCGCAAGGATCTTCGCCGAGCGCGTACGGGCCCCCGCGGGCGGCTGAGATGCGGATCGAGCCTGCGCTCGCCACCTTCCTGGAGGGCGGCGTCTCCATCGTCGTGGCCTCGAGCGGCGCGCTCAACCGGCCGACGATCGCACGCGCGGGCGGCTGCCGCGTGGCCGCGGACCGCAGGACGGTCACGCTATTCCTCGCCGAGCCCCAAGCGGCTGCAGTGCTCGAGAGCTTCCGCTCTGGCGGAGGCATCGCGGCGGTGTTCAGCCAGCCGAGTACCCATCGCACGTACCAGCTCAAGGGCCCCGCGCCCATTGTCGGCCCGCTCGAGCCCGGCGACGTCCCGCGCATCGAAGCGTATGTACGGGCGTTCTGCGCCGAAGTGGCCCGCCTCGGCTACCGGTCGGAGGCGATCCGCGCGGTGGTGTGGTCCGCGCCGCAGGACTTCGTTTCAGTGTCCTTCGCGCCGGCGCAGGCGTTCGACCAGACGCCGGGTCCGAAAGCCGGCGCGCCCTTGCCGGAGCGCGCGTGACTCTCAGCCTGGCCGCGATCCGCGAATGTCTCGAGGGCGCGGTGCCCGCGACGATCGCGACGTGCGCGCCCGACGCCACGCCGAATGTCTCCTACGTCTCCCATATCCATTACGTAGACGAGTCGCATGTCGCGTTGAGCTACCAGTTCTTCAGCAAGACGCGCGAGAACGTGCTGGCCAACCCGCATGCGACCGCGCTGGTCATCCATCCCGAGACCGGCGCGCGCTACACGCTGGGACTCGAGTACCTGCGCACCGAGACCGCGGGGCCGCTGTTCGAGAAGATGAAGGCGCGCCTGTCCGGCATCGCCTCCCACACCGGGATGACCGGCGTCTTCCGCTTGCGCGGCTCCGACGTGTATCGGGTGGAGTCCATCGCGCCGGTGCCGGGGCCGAGCCTGGCGCCGGCACCCCGGCGCAGCCTGCTCGGAGCGCTGCGCGAGTGCGCCGAACACATGTCGCAGGCGGCGGACCTGGGGACGCTTCTCGACAGCTCGCTCGCGCTTCTCGACAAGGCGTTCGGCATCAAGCACGCGATCGTCCTGATACTGGACGCCACCGGCTCGCGGCTCTATACCGTGGCGAGCCGCGGCTACGCGCAGTCGGGCGTCGGCTCGGAGATCGCGGTGGGGTGCGGCGTCATCGGCGTGGCGGCCGCCCAGGCGACCCCGATCCGCGTCACGCACATGACGGCGGAGTATTCCTACAGCCGCGCCATGCGCGAAAGCGCGGAGCGCGAGGGCCTCGCCGGACTCATCGAGACCTCCATCCCTCTGCCCGGGCTCGCGGACTCGCGCAGCCAGCTCGCCGTGCCGATCCTGATGGCCGGCCGCGTTCAGGGCGTGCTGTTCGTTGAAAGCCAGGAAGACCTGCGCTTCGGATACGACGACGAGGACGCGCTCGTCGCCTTCGCCGCGGCGCTGGGCCTCGCCATGCTCTACCTGCAGCAATCCTCGGAAAATGGCGAGCCGGCGCGCGCTCCGCAGGGCGGCACGGAAGCTGCCGGCGGCGCACCGATCCTGGTGCGCCACTACGCGGCCGACAGCAGCGTGTTCATCGGCGACGACTACCTCATCAAGGGCGTCGCCGGCGCCATCTTCGCCAAGCTATTGCGCGACGGGTTGCGCCACGGCCGCACGGAATTCACCAACCGCGAGCTGCGCCTCGATGCCTCGTTGCGCCTGCCGGAGGTGGGCGACAACCTCGAGGCGCGCCTCATCCTCCTGCAGCGGCGCCTCGCCGAGCGCTGCGATTTTCTGCGCATCGAGAAGACCGGGCGCGGCCGCTTCCGCGTCGAAGCGAGCCGCGCCTACCGGCTGGAGGATGTCGGCGCCTGATCAGGCCGCGCGCGGCAGGGCGAGCGCGCGCCCGAGCTTCGCCCAGCCCGCCTCGCCGATCAGCGGCCGGACCATCTGCAGCATGCCGGCGAACACCTGCGGCGGAACGCTCGCCTGGGCACCGGCGAGCAGGGCGGCGCGCTCCGCCGGCGTCATCGACGGCACGAGCCAGCGGACGTAGCGCGCCATCAGGTCCGGCGCGATGCCGGAGACGATGGCGTGGTGGGCCGCCTTGAGCTCCGCGTCGGTGCACCGTTCCCAGAGGAGCGCGTTGGTGCGGGTCTCCTCTTCGTGCATGTGGCGGAAGTCCTCCGCGGCATAGAGGGCGAGCTCGCGGTAGAGCGCCAGCGCTGCGGCCGCGCGCGCCGCGCCCGCGGCCTGCTCCACCGCCCGCACCGCCGCCTCGAGGCGCTCGAACGCCTCCTCGTGCTCGATGTGCTCGCGCATCAGGGACGCGGTGGCACCGGCGACCCGCGCCTCCAGCAGCGGATGCACGTGCTGGTTTTCGTGGTGCAGGTGATGGCGGGTAAGGTCGATCAGGTTGCGCACCGCCGCGAGCACGACCGCCGTCTCTTCGCCATCCTCGACGTCCATGGCGCCCGCGCGGACGAGCGTGTCGCACAGCAGGGCGCGCAGCGCCTTGTGAATGCCGGTGTAGAGGTCTTCCCTCGGATGCAGCGCCTCTTCCATCATGTCCATCTCCTCGATCGGTGTTGGCGTCGTTCGACGCGACGGGGAGGAGTGTAGGAAGACAGCGCGATCGGCGTTCCTAAATCGCGCTTAAGGAAATCCTAAAAGCTTCTTAAGCCCCTATTTCGGCTTGAGCT
Source organism: Burkholderiales bacterium (assembly GCA_035549805.1). Lineage (GTDB taxonomy): Bacteria > Pseudomonadota > Gammaproteobacteria > Burkholderiales > SG8-39 > SCGC-AG-212-J23. The sequence goes on along the minus strand of DASZQH010000322.1, from coordinate 1,647 downwards.
TGAGGCGCATCGGCTTCATCGGCGAACCGACGAAGCCGAGCCGGCGGTACAGCGATTGCGCCTGCTCGTTCTGCATGTCGGTGAGCAGGGTGAGCCGCAGCACGCCCTCGGCGCGCGCCTGCGCGATGACGTGCTCGAGCAGGCGGGCGCCGATGCCCTGCCGGCGATAGTCGTCGCGCACCACGAGATCCTCGAAGAGCGCCGCCTTGCCCCCTTCCGCGGTGCTCACCGTGAACAGCAGGCACGCCATCGCCACCACCCTGGCGCCGTCCTTCGCGACGTAGAACCGGCCGAGCTTCGGGTCGGCGAGGATCATCTTCACCGCCGCCTCCTGCTTTGCCGCGTCCGGAGTGAACTCGGCTTCCTGCGCGAACAGCGTGCCGAGCAGCTCGACCATCTGCGGCAGGTCCTTCGCGGCCGCAGCATCGAAGCGGATCGCCATCAGACGTTGAAGCGGAAGTGCACGACGTCGCCGTCGCGCACGATGTAGTCCTTGCCTTCGAGGCGCAGCTTGCCCGCCTCCTTGGCGCCCGCCTCGCCCTTGTGCGCGACGAAGTCGTCGTAGGCGGCGACCTCGGCGCGGATGAAGCCGCGCTCGAAGTCGGTGTGGATGACGCCGGCGGCCTGAGGCGCGGTCGCGCCCTGCGGGATGGTCCAGGCGCGCACTTCCTTCTCGCCGGCCGTGAAGTAGGTCTGCAGCCCGAGCAGCGCGTACGCGGCGCGGATGACGCGGTTGAGCCCGGGCTCCTTCATGCCCAGGTCCTCGAGGAAGACCGCCTTGTCCTCCTCGGCCAGGTCGGCGATCTGCGCCTCGATCGCCGCGCTGATGGGCACGACCGGTGCCCCCTCCTTGTTCGCATGGGCGATGACCTTGTTGAGCAGCTCGTCGGAGCCCTTTTCCGCCACGTTGGCGACGTACATCGTCGGCTTCATGGTGAGCAGGAAAAGCGGCTTCACGACCGCGAGCTCCTCCTTGGAAAGCTCGGCGGTGCGCGCCGGCCGGCCGGCGTCGAGAACCTTGCGCACCTTCTCCAGCGCCGCCACCAGGCGCTGCGCGTCCTTGTCGCCGGCCGTCTGGGCGAGCTTCGCGTGCTTGGAGATCTGCTTCTCCACCGCATCCAGGTCGGCGAGCGCGAGCTCCGTGTTGATGGTCTCGATGTCCGAGACCGGATCGACCTTCCCGGCGACGTGCACCACGTTCGGGTCCTCGAAGCAGCGCACCACGTGCGCGATCGCGTCGGTCTCGCGGATGTTCGCCAGGAACTTGTTGCCCAGCCCCTCGCCTTTCGACGCGCCGGCCACCAGGCCCGCGATGTCGACGAACTCGGTGACGGCCGGGACGACCTTCTGCGGCTTCTCGATCCCGGCCAGCACGTCGAGCCGCGGGTCGGGCACCGGGACGATGCCGACGTTCGGCTCGATGGTGCAGAACGGATAGTTCTCGGCGGCGATGCCGGCCTTGGTCAGCGCGTTGAAAAGGGTGGACTTGCCGACGTTGGGCAAGCCGACGATGCCGCATTTGAGGCTCATGGGATTCCGATGGAGGCGAAGGGGTCAGGAGCGAAGCGTTGCAGGGAAGCGCCGCGCGCTTGCCCCACGACGCCTCGCTTCTGGCTCCTCACGCCTTCGTGTGCAGTTTCAGCATTG
>DASZQH010000321.1:0-2626 GCA_035549805.1 Burkholderiales bacterium | reverse complement strand
CAGCTCGCCGCGATGTCGAACGATCCGATGGGCGCGATCGACGCCTCGATCACCTACGACGTCAACCGGGACGCCTCGATCCGCCTCGCCAAGCTGGCCAAGGCCGCCGGCGTGCCGCGCTTCCTGTTCGCCGGCAGCTGCTCGATCTACGGCGCGGGCGAGACGCTCGACCTGGACGAGACCGCGGCATTCAACCCGCTCACCGCCTACGCGCACTCGAAGATCGAGTCGGAGCAGGCGATCTCGCCGCTGGCCGACGCCGGCTTCACCCCGGTGTTCCTGCGCAACGCGACCGCCTACGGGCATTCGCCGATGCTGCGCATCGACCTCGTGGTCAACAACCTGCTCGGCTCCGCGCTCTCCTACGGGGAGATCCGCATCATGAGCGACGGCTCGCCGTGGCGGCCGCTGATCCACTGCCGCGACATCGCGCGCGCGTTCATCGCGCTCGCCAAGGCGCCGCGCGACGTGGTGCACAACCGCGCGATCAACGTCGGCGCCAACAGCGAGAACTACCAGGTGAAGGACGTCGGCGACCAGGTGAAGCGCCTCATTCCGACGGCCAAGGTCGTGTATACGGGCGAGGTGGGCGCGGACCCGCGCAACTATCGCGTCAACTTCGACCTGCTCTACAAGCTGCTGCCGGACTTCCGCCTCGAGTACAACCTGGTGCGGGGCATGGAAGAACTGCACCGCAAGATGGTCGAGCACAAGTTTTCCAAGGCCGACTTCGAGGGCGACCGCTTCGTGCGCCTGCGCACCCTGAAGAAGCGCTTCGACCTCCTCAAGCAGGCGGCGTGAGGCCGGCATGAAATTCCAACAGACGCCGATTGCGGGCGCGTTCGTGATCGACCTGGAGAAGCGCGAGGACGAGCGCGGCTTCTTCGCCCGCGCGTTCTGCGAGAAGGAGTTCGGCGAGCACGGGCTCGTGACGCGCTTCGTCCAGGCGAACAACTCGCTCAGCCGCCCGGCCGGGACGCTGCGCGGGATGCACTACCAGCTCGCGCCGCACGCCGAGACGAAGCTGGTGCGCTGCGTGCGCGGCAGCCTGTTCGACGTCATCCTCGACCTGCGCGAAGGCTCGCCCACGTTCGGCAAGAGCTACGGGACGGAGCTGTCGGCGGAGAATCGCCGCATGATGTACGTGCCGAAGGGCTTCGCCCACGGGTTCGTCACCCTCGCCGACGACACCGAGGCGTTCTATTTCGTCGACGCGTTCTATGCGCCGGGCACGGAGCGCTGCGTGCGCTGGAACGATCCGGAATTCCGCATCCAGTGGCCGCGCGAGCCGGCGGTGATCTCCGACAAGGACAGGAACCAGAAGGACTTCGACCCGGCCTGGCACCTGGGCCGATGAGCGGCCGATGAGGGCGCGATGAGGATCCTCTTCACGGGCGCGAGCTCGTTCACGGGGATGTGGTTCGCGCGCGAGCTCGCGCAGGCCGGCCACGAAGTCGTCGCGACGTTCCGCCAGCCGCCCGAGGCCTACGCCGACGCCGGGCGCCGGCAGCGCGTGGCGCTGGCGCAGCAGTCCTGCCGCGCCGAGATCGGCTGCAGCTTCGGCGACGCGCGCTTCCTCGAGCTCGTGCGCAGCCGGTCCTGGGACCTCCTCTGCCACCACGGCGCGGACGTCACGAACTACCGCAGCCCGGACTTCGACCCGCTCGGCGCGGCGCAGCGCAACAGCGCGAACCTGCCCGCCGTGCTGCAGGCGCTGCGCGAGCGACAGTGCAGCCGCGTCCTGCTCACCGGGTCCGTGTTCGAGAACGACGAGGGCGCGGGCTCGGAAGGCCTGCCCGCGTTCTCGCCCTACGGCCTGTCGAAGGCGTTCACGTACCAGCTCTTCCGTCACCATGCCGCGCGCGCCGGGCTCGCCCTGGGCAAGTTCGTCATCCCGAACCCCTTCGGGCCCTACGAGGAGCCGCGGTTCACCTCCTTCCTCATGAAGACCTGGGGAGAGGGCAAGCCCGCGAAGGTCAATACGCCGGCCTACGTGCGCGACAACATCCACGTCTCGCTCCTCGCGAAGGCGTACGCGAAGTTCGCCGCCCGGCTCCCCGCCGCGGGCCTGCACTTCGCGCGGCCGAGCGGCTACGCCGAGAGCCAGGGCGCGTTCACGCTGCGCGTCGCCGCCGCGATGCGCGAGCGGCTCGGCCTGGCGTGCGAGGTCGAGCTCGCGACGCAGGCGGAGTTCGCCGAGCCGCGCATCCGCATCAACACCGAGCCCGCGGACGACGGCTCGTTCCCCTGGTCGGAGAAGGCGGCGTGGGACGAGTTCGCCGCCTTCTACCGCGCCGCGGCGCCGCGATGACGCAGGCTGCAGCCGGCGCGCCCCTCGTCGTCGCCGCCGTACTGACGTGGAACGATACGGAGATGACGCGGGCATGCCTGCGGTCCGTGTTCGCGAGCGACTATCCCAACCTGCGCGTCGTGCTCGTGGACAACGGCTCGCGCGAGCCCTGCGGACGGCGGCTCAAGGACGAGTTCCCGGGGCTGGATCTGGTCGAGCTGCCCGAGAACCGCGGGTTCACCGGGGGCGGCAATGCCTGCCTGAAGCGCGGCCTCGAGCTCGGCGCCGCCTACGTGCAGCTGAGCGGCAACGACTCGGTGCTGGCGCCGGAGGCGA
>DASZQH010000320.1:0-4413 GCA_035549805.1 Burkholderiales bacterium | reverse complement strand
GTCCCCGATCTCAGTCGGTTTCGGGAGGGCGGTCCTGGTCCTGCTGCCGGAGCTGCTCCTGCTGCTCCAGGCGCTCGTCGTCGGTGGCGCGCGCCTTGCGGCGGTCCGGGCCTTCGTAGGCGCAATGGGCCAGCCGGCGCTCGGCGCCGAACTGCTTCGCGGCGTACTGCTGGGTTTCGTGCAGCTCTTCCATGGCGGTCTCCTTGGAGAGCCGGTGCAGCAACGCCCGTACCGGCGAGCCGGCCGATGAGCCGCTAGGCGGGGGGGGCCTGCCGCTCCGCCGGCCGGTCCTGCGGCTGCTCGACGCTGGAGCGGCGGCGATCCTCGCCTTCGTACTCCTCCTGCGCGTGGCGGCGTTCTTCGCCGGCGTACTTCTCGGGCTGGTTCGGGTTCTCTTCCATGGTCCTGTCTCCTGTGGGTCGCTGGGTGCTGATCTACTTCCGGGAACGCGAAGGCGGGCGGACGCTGCCGCCTTCGTGCTCCCACGCTTCGTTCGCGGCGTCCTGCTCGTGCTTGCGCAGCGATTCATGGCTGCCCGGGTTGGGCGGCAGGGCCCAGAGCGAGCTGCGCCACCGCCGGAATCGCGCCCGGAGCGCGGGCATTCGTTGCAGAGCGTTCATGCGTCCCATTGTGCGCGGGAGGAAAGCGTCGCGAAGCCGTCGTTCCCCGATGCGTCGCGTCGCTCCGGCAACCACGCGCGGTCCGAATAGCGCGTAGACTGCCTCGACCCCAAAGGAAGGCAGCGAATGATCCTTCGTCCCGCACCCGCGGATGCCGTGCATGCCGCGCTGGTGATCCAGGACCTGATCGTCGGCCGCGGCGCGCTCGCGCAGCCCGGCGACACGATCTGCGTGCACTACGTGGCGAAGCGGCTCGACGGCACCGAGGTCGACTCGAGCCGCGAGCGGCGTCTGCCGCTCGAGTTCGCGGTCGGCATGGGCACGGTGATCAAGGGACTGGACGAAGGCGTGCAGGGGATGCGCGTGGGCGGGCTGCGCAAGCTCACGATCCCGGCCGAGTACGCGTACGCCGAGCACGGGCGCCCGGCGTCGCCGGCGCAGCCCACGACGCTGGTCTACGACGTGGAGCTGCTGAAGGTGCAGTAAGGGAGTACCGCGAGGGCCTGCGGGCCTAGCGCGACTGCTGGCGGGAGAGCCACTCCGAAAGCTGGAAGTCCGACTGCTGGCGCGTCAGGCCGTAGGCCTCGCGCACGCGCGCGGAGAGCACGTCGTAGCGGCCGCGCGTCGCGGCGATCTGCTCCTCCGAGAGCTTGCCCCACTGCTGCTTCGCCGCGACGAGGTACTTGTCCCAGCTTGTCTCGACCTGCGTCCAGTCCATGCGCCTTATCTCCGGTGGGTCACCACGGCTGGTCGATCAGCATGCGCAGCACGCGCTGGCGCGACTGCCAGTCGGCGACCTGAGCTTCGGCCTTCTCCGCCGGCACGCCGTATCCGGCCTGCACGAGCGTGACGAGCGCCTCGCGCCGGCCTTCGGTCGCCTCGACCTGGGCGCGCGTCAGCTTGTGGAAGCGGCGCTGGAAGTTGCCCTTGTAGAGGTAGCTCCAGCCCGCGGTGATCGCCGGCCATTCCATCTGCCCACCATACGGGGCCGCCCCGGGGAGCGCAAGGCAAATCGCTAGTAGGGCAGGCCGACGTAGTTCTCGGCGAGCGCGGCCTGGGCGGCCCTCGAGCCGGCGAGGTACTCGAGCTCGGCTTCCTGCATCTTCTGGCCGAACGTGCCTTCCTCAGGAAACTGGTGCAGGAGCTTCGTCATCCACCAGGAGAAGCGCTCCGCCTTCCAGACGCGGGCGAGGGCGCGGGCGGAGTAGGCATCCAGTTCCCGCGAAGAGTTGTGCCTGAAATACGAGACGAATCCTTCCGACAGGTAGTGCACGTCGCTCACGGCCAGGTTCAGGCCCTTGGCGCCGGTGGGCGGGACGATGTGCGCGGCGTCGCCGGCGAGGAACAGGCGGCCGAAGCGCATCGGCTCGGCGACGAAGCTGCGCAGCGGCGCGATGCTCTTCTCGATCGACGGGCCGGTGACCATCTTCGCCGCCGTGCCCGGGTCGAGGCGGCGCTTCAGCTCGTCCCAGAACCGCGCATCGGACCAGTCGTCGACGTCCTCGGAGAGCGGGACCTGGAGGTAGTAGCGGCTGCGCACCGTGCTGCGCATGGTGCAGAGCGCGAAGCCTCGGTCGTGGTGGATGTAGATCAGCTCTTCAGACACCGGCGGCGTGTCGGAAAGGATGCCGAGCCAGCCGAAGTGGTACAGGCGCTCGAACACCTTGATCGCCGCCGTCGGCACGCTCTGGCGCGAGATGCCGTGGAAGCCGTCGCAGCCGGCGATGAAGTCGCAGGAGATCGTGTGGTCCCTGCCGTCCTTGCGGTAGGTGACCGAGGGGGACGAGGAATCGAAGTCGCGGGGGGTGACGCCCTCGGCCTCGTAGACGATCTTCGCGCCGGCCTTCGCGCGCGCATCCATCAGGTCCTTGGTGACCTCGGTCTGGCCGTAGATGACGACGTTCCGCCCGGCCAGGCCTTTCAGGTCGATGCGGAAGCGCCGGCCGAGGACCGCGAGCTCGAGGCCGTCGTGGACCAGGCCCTCCCGCGCGAGGCGCTCGCCGACGCCCGCCTTCTTCAGCAGGTCGACCGTGCCCTGCTCGAGCAGCCCGGCGCGGATGCGGCCGAGCACGTACTCCTGCGAGCGCTGCTCGAGGACGATCGCGTCGATGCCGGCGTTGTGCAGGAGCTGGCCGAGAAGGAGGCCCGCCGGGCCGGCGCCGATGATGGCGACTTGGACTCTCATGGCCGTCGAATTCTATCGACGGGAAATAATGCCATCCGGCGCTACAGCGGCGACTTGCGCTTCGCGGGGTCGGAGGTGGCCCAGAGGCCGCGGCGCTGCAGGCGCGCGCGCTCCTCGAGCTGCGCCAGGGCGGCGGCGTAGGCCTTGCCCTTCTGGCCGGTGGGGAGCGTGACGCGCGTGCCGAAGTTGCGCGCGAGGCCTTCGCTCAGCATGACCTCGTGGAGGTAGCGGCCGTCGACTTCCACCAGGCTGTAGTAGCGCACCGTCTTCGCGCGGCCCTGGGCCGACGAGTGCCGCGTGTGGACGACGAACGGGCGCGTCGACAGCGTGCGCTGCACGTACTCGCGCGCCTGCGCGCCGCCGCGCGTGAGCTCGTCCATCGTCACGCCGAAGTAGTCGTATTGCTGGCGCACGCGCTCGGGGAACGTGACGTCGGACTCCGGCGCGTCGATGAAGTAGAAGCGGGCGTAGAACTTCTCCCGCCCGCATTGCACGAGGAAGCTGTCGCCGTCGTTGTTCTTGTCCGCGATGTAGCGGCAGGCATCCAGCCGGACCCACTTCTTGTCGTCGGCGGCCTGCACGCCGCCCGTGGAGACGGCGGCCGCGGCGGCAACGCAGGTAGCGATGCATATCTTCTTGAGCACGTCCTTCACCCCCAGACGGGAGTGTACGGGAAGATAAACGGAGAGGCGGCATCCCGCTTGCAAGGGATTGCGGATGTGCGGCGCGCAACGCGCCGCATTCTTCAATCCAACGAAAGGAACTCCCCATGAACATCCAGGAAATCCGCGAGCACATGAAGGTGATCGGGGCAGACAAGCAGCCGGTCGGAACGGTGGACCACGTCGAAGGCGGACGGATCAAGCTGGCGAGGAGCGATCCTCAGGCGAACGGCAAGCACCACTACATCCCGGCCGACTGGGTGGAGCGCATCGACGGCCAGCAGGTGTGCCTGAGCAAGAACGCGAGCGAGGCGCGCCAGCAGTGGCTGGATTCGTAACCCTGTAACGGAAAGGGCCCGCACGGAGGCGGGCCCTTGATGCCCTGACGAGGGCGTCTATTGCTTCAGGCGCCGAGCTGGGCGCCTATTGCATCCACGGGTAGCCCGCGGCGAGCCCGGGTGGGGTCTGGTATCCCGACGTGTCGCCGGGCATTCCACGCTGCCGCTGCTGTCCGTGGTTCCCTGCTACGGCGACCCCGCCGAACTCGTTTCCACTCTACTCCGTCGCACCCCCGGGCCGTCAATCGCGATTTGCACTACGCGCCGCAGCAGGTTCCGGGGCTACAATCGCGGTGTTGCAGGAGAGCGGGCGCTTGCGGAAAAGGCGGCGCCCCACCGAAGGCGCAATCTCCCATGAACGCTCAGGTTCCTGTACTGCAACAACGGTAGTTCGCCGTCTGGAGAGTGATCCGCCGCAAACGGGGGCGGATCCGCCGAAGGAGCAATGCGAAGCCCGGCGCTTCGCAGAATCTCTCAGGCCCCGTGACAGAGGGAGCGGCGCGAGCAGGGTTCTTCCTGCCGTGCGCCGACTCACTCCCGTCGAGGGCCTTCCAATGAAAGTGATCGTGCTGGGCGCCGGCGTCATCGGGACGACGAGCGCCTATTAC
>DASZQH010000319.1:0-4549 GCA_035549805.1 Burkholderiales bacterium | reverse complement strand
TCGACGGGCTCCGGCGGGGAGATCCGCGACGAGGGCGCGACCGGGCGGGGCGCGAAGCCGAAGGCGGGCCTGGTCGGCTTCTCGGTGTCGCACCTGCGCATTCCGGGCGCGGCGCAGCCGTGGGAGGCGCGCGATTTCGGCAAGCCCGGGCGCATCGCCTCCGCGCTCGAGATCATGCTCGACGGGCCGATCGGCGCCGCATCCTTCAACAACGAGTTCGGCCGCCCCAATCTGTGCGGCTACTTCCGCACTTTCGAGGCGGAGGCCGGCGGCGCGTTGCGCGGGTATCACAAGCCCATCATGCTCGCGGGCGGCATCGGCAACATCCGCGCCGAGCACGCGCAGAAGTCGCCGCTTCCCGCCGGCACGCTGATCCTCCAGCTCGGCGGGCCGGGCCTGCTCATCGGCATGGGCGGCGGCGCCGCCTCGTCGATGGGCGTGGGCGCGAACACTGAGGACCTGGACTTCGACTCCGTGCAGCGCGGCAACGCGGAGATGCAGCGCCGCGCGCAGGAGGTGATCGACCGCTGCTGGCAGCGCGGCGAGGCGAACCCGATCCTGTCGATCCACGACGTGGGCGCCGGCGGCCTGTCGAACGCGGTGCCGGAGATCGCCCACTCGGCCGGGCGGGGCGTGCGCGTCAAGCTGCGGGACATCCCGTCGGAGGACCACGGCATGTCGCCGCGCGAGATCTGGAGCAACGAGGCCCAGGAGCGCTACGTCCTCGCCATCGCACCGCGGGACCTCGAGGCCTTCCGCGCCATCTGCCAGCGCGAGCGCTGTCCGTTCGCCGTGCTGGGCACCGCGACCGACGACGGGCATCTCCTCGTCGAGGACGACCTGCTGAAGTCCAGGCCCGTGGACATGGACCTCGGCATCGTGCTCGGCAAGCCGCCGAAGATGCTGCGGGATGTCCGGCACGAGAAGGTGGCTTTGCGGCCCTTGCTTCTCGATGGAATCTCTCTCGAGGAAGCCACCCTGAGGGTGCTTCGGCATCCCGCCGTCGCGGACAAGAGCTTCCTGGTCTCGATCGGCGATCGCACGGTCGGCGGCCTGTGCTCGCGCGACCCGTACGTCGGCCCGTGGCAGACCGCGGTGGCGGACTGCGCGGTGACGCTGCTCGACTACGAGGGCTACGCCGGCGAGGCGTTCGCGGTCGGCGAGCGCGCGCCGCTCGCGCTCATCGACGCGCCCGCGTCCGGGCGCATGGCGGTGGGCGAGGCGGTGACCAACATCGCGGCGGCGAGGATCGCGTCGATCGGCCGCATCAAGCTGTCGGCGAACTGGATGGCCGCGGCGGGCTATCCCGGCGAGGACGCGCGGCTCTTCGACACGGTGCGCGCGGTGGGGATGGAGCTGTGCCCGGCGCTCGGCATCTCGATCCCGGTGGGCAAGGATTCGCTCTCCATGCGCACGGGCTGGGACGGCAAGGAGGTGGTCGCGCCGCTCTCGCTCTGCGTCTCCGCCTTCGCCCCGGTCGAGGATGCGCGTGCCACGCTCACACCGCGGCTGCGCACCGATGCGGGCGACACGGAGCTCGTGCTCGTCGACCTCGGCCGCGGCAGGAACCGCCTGGGCGGCTCGATCCTGGGGCAGGTGTACTCGCAGCTCGGCGACGAGACGCCGGATCTCGATGAGCCGGCGCTGCTGGCGGGCTTCTTTTCCGTCGTGCAAAGGCTTGCGGGCGAAAAGCGGATCCTCGCGTACCACGACCGGTCCGACGGGGGCCTGGTCGCGGCCGCGTGCGAGATGGCGTTTGCGGGCCGCACGGGGATCACGCTGAGCCTGGACGCGATCGCGTTCGACGCGGCCGCGGACGACGTGGACGCGTTCAAGCGCAACTCGGACGAGCAGCTCGCCGGGCGCGCGAAGGACCTCGCGCTCGCGGCGCTTTTCAGCGAGGAGCTCGGCGCGATCCTGCAGATCCGCACCGCGGACCGCGAGAAGGTGATGCAGGCGCTGCGCGAAGCGGGCCTCGGCGACCATGCGCACGTCGTCGGCCACCTCAACACGCGCGACGAGATCCGCATCAGCCGCAACGCGAAGCCGGTGTTCGCGAAGCCGCGCGTCGAGCTGCAGCGCGCCTGGAGCGAGACGAGCTGGCGCATGGCCACGCTGCGCGACAACCCGGAGCTCGCGCAGCAGGAATACGACCGGATCCTCGACAGGGAAGATCCGGGGTTGCATGTCGCTCTTTCCTTTTCACCGGAGGTATTCGTCGGGAAAGGCGCAAGACCCAAGATCGCCATCCTTCGCGAGCAGGGCGTGAACGGCCAGGTGGAGATGGCGGCGGCGTTCGACCGCGCGGGCTTCGAATCGGTCGACGTGCACATGACCGACCTCATCGAAGGGCGCATCACCCTCGAGGGCTTCAAGGGCTTCACGGCCGGAGGCGGGTTCTCCTACGGCGACGTGCTGGGCGGCGGGCGGGGCTGGGCGAGCGCGATCCTCTTCAACCCGCGCGTGCGCGAGCAGTTCCAGAAGTTCTTCGCGCGCGCCGACACGTTCGCGCTCGGCGCGTGCAACGGCTGCCAGATGATGGCGGCGATGCGCGAGGTGATTCCCGGCGGCGAGCGCTGGCCGCGCTTCGTGCGCAACCGCTCGGAGCAGTTCGAGGCGCGCCTCGTGCTGGTCGAGATCCCGGAGAGCCCGTCGATCTTCTTCAGGGGCATGGCCGGGAGCCGCATCCCGATCGCCACCGCGCACGGCGAGGGCCGGGCGCTCTTCGACGCGCCGGCGGACCTGAAGGAGGCGATCGTCGCGATGCGCTACGTCGACAATCGCGGCCGGGCGAGCGAGACCTATCCCTACAACCCGAGCGGCTCGCCGCAGGGCATCACCGGCGTGACGACGAAGGACGGCCGCTTCACGGTGGTGATGCCGCACCCGGAGCGCGTGTTCCGCAACGTCCAGATGTCGTGGGCACCTGACGCGGCGGGCGAGGACTCGCCCTGGATGCAGATGTTCTACAACGCTCGCCGTTGGGTTGGATAGAGCCAGCGCTGATCTGGTCCTCCTTCCGGGATTGGACGGGACCGGCCTTCTTTTCGCTCCGTTTGTTCGAGCGCTTTCCGGGTTCCGGGAGCCGCGCGTAGTCGAGTATCCGCAGGATCGAAAGCTCTCGCTCCTGGAGCTTTCCGAGATCGTCCTGCAACGATTGCCGCAAGAAGCGGTGGTCGTGGCCGAATCCTTCTCGGGCCTCGTCGCCTTGAGCCTGATACAGCGCGCACCGTCCCGTCTCCGGGGCGTTGTTTTCGTCGGTGCTTTCGCGGAGCCGCCCCGCCCGATGCTTGCCAGGCTCGCGGGTGCGCTATCGCCGGCGGCGTCCCTTGCCAGCGCGATTCCGGCCTTCTTCCTACGGAAATACTGCCTGGGAGAACAGGCGGGCGCGGCGGAGTTGAAGATTTTTCGCGACGCCGTGTCGAGGGTGCATCCGTCCGTCATCGCGCACAGGCTCGGCATGATCTCGGGGACGCGCTTCCGGAAGTTCGGCTCTGGCGTTCCCGCCTGTTACTTGCGCGCGACGCGCGACCGCCTCGTTCCCGCAGGCTGCGCCACCTGGTTCGAGGAGCACTTCGACTCCTGCAGCGTGGTGGATGTACCGGGACCGCACTTCCTGCTTCAGGCCAATCCTGAGGGCTGCAAGCAAGAGATTCAGTCGTTCCTCGACCGGATTTCCGCCTAGCAGGCGAAACGCCGTGGCCCGACCTGCCCGAGTACCGTAACGGTCGAATAGACTAGCCGTCCAATGCAGGACGTACTCATCGTTGGCGGAGGAATCGGCGGATTGACGCTTGCGCTTTCGTTGCAGAAGCGCGGCATTCCCTGCCGGGTTTTCGAATCTGCGCCGGAGATCAAGGCGGTCGGCGTGGGCGTGAACCTGCTGCCGCATGCAATGCGTGTGCTCTCCGCCCTCGGTCTGCAGCCGGCGCTGGCGAAGGTGGCCGTGGAGACGGCCGAGGCGGCCTTCTTCAACCGCTACGGCCAGCTCATCTACCGGGAGCCGCTCGGCCGGCGCGCCGGCTACGATTGGCCGCAGTTCTCGATCCACCGCGGCGACCTGCAGGCTGCGCTGCTTCTTGCCTTCAAGGAGAGGATAGGGGCAGACAGGCTCCATCTTGGCTGGGCTTGCACGGGATTCGAGGATCGGACCTTGAAGTTCAGGAACGGCGAAACGGCGACGGGCCGTGCCATCGTGGGCTGCGACGGCATCCATTCGGTCATCCGGGCGCAGCTCTACCCCGGGGAAGGCGGTCCGCGGTACTCCGGCGTCAACATGTGGCGCGGCGTGACGCGCGCGAAGCCGATCCTCTCGGGCGCGAGCATGGTGCGGGCAGGGTGGCTCGCCACGGGCAAGCTGGTGTATTACCCCATCCGGAACAACATCGACGCGGAAGGGCGGCAACTGGTGAACTGGCTCTGGGAGATCGAATCGCCGCAGCACCGGGCGTGGGACTGGAACCGCCAGGCGAGCGTGGAGGACTTCATCGCCGGCCTGGAGGACTGGACCTTCGACTGGCTCGACGTGCCGGCGCTCTTCCGCGCCGCA
>DASZQH010000318.1:0-24732 GCA_035549805.1 Burkholderiales bacterium | reverse complement strand
CGGCGCGGCAACGTCGCCATGCCGTTCAACAGCGACGGCATGTACCGTGCGAGCATCGGCCGCGACGGCCGCGCGCGCGTCGCCATCTACCCGGAGGAGCGATGACCGTCGGGCTCCACTACGCGAGCCTCCCCGCGCCGCTCGGCCTCGTCGCCGCGCACTACTGGTTCACCGTGAGCGAGGGCGAGCGCTGCGACCGGTGGGAGATCTGGCAGCGGCCCGGCGCCGGCGGCGTGAGCATCGGCCACCTGCACTGCAACCTCAAGGGGCCTCACGACGGCGTCGGCGGCGGACCCGCTCGCCTGTCCGCGGAGTGGCAGGGCGCCGTCGCGCTCCGGCTGAAGGAAGTCCTGGAAAAGGCGGGCGAGGAGTATCCGTATCGGCACCGTTACGTGGCCTGGCCAGGGCCGAACAGCAACACGTTCGCTAGCTGGGTGTTGCGCCGCGCGGGCATCGACCTCAAGCTGCCGTGGAAAGCGATCGGGAGGAACTACCCATGTCCAGGCGTCTGATCTCCTCGGGCTCGAGCTTCGAGCGCGAGATCGGCTATTCGCGCGCCGTGGTGGACGGCGACTGGATCTTCGTCTCCGGCACCACGGGCTTCGACTACGCGACGATGACCATTTCCGACGACGTGGTGAAGCAGGCCGAGCAGTGCATGAAGAACATTTCCGCGGCGCTCGAGCAAGCCGGCGCGAGCGTCGACGATGTGGTGCGCGTGCACTACATCCTGCCGCGCCGCGAGGATTTCCAGGCCTGCTGGCCGGTGCTCGGCCGCTACTTCGCGAAGGCGAGGCCGGCCGCGACGATGATCCAGGCCGGCCTGCTCGAGGAGCGCATCCGGATCGAGATCGAAGTCACCGCAAGGAAGCCGTCGCCGAAAGCACTATAGGAAAGAGTGCGCCGGTACTACAGGCGGCGTCGAGGGAACCGGGGCATGATGCGCCCCATGCAAGACATCTGCCCGTCGACCCACAAGAACGCACACATCTACATCCGCTGCCTGCACGATGCCTGCAAGAAACTCGGCGGCGAGCACAAGCTCGCGGAGTACCTGGGAGTCTCGGTAAGGGAAGTCGACGACTGGCTGAACGGGCGCGGCGTCCCGTCGGATGCCATCTTCCTCCGCTGCACCGACCTCCTGATGACCTAGCGTTTCTCCAGTCCCGGGAAGGTGGCGCCCAGCGTCTCGAGGAAGACGCGGACCTTCGGCGGCATGAGGCGTCGCCCCGGCAGGAGCGCGTGGAAGCGCAGCGGCGCGCAGGCGTACTCCGGCAGCACCTCGACCAGCTTGCCCTGCTTCACCTCGTTCACGCAGAACGTGCGGACGATGCGCGAGACCCCCAGCCCGTCGACGGTCGCGCGCCGCCGCACGTCCGCATTGACGCTGCGCAGCCGCGCCCGCACGGGGACCTTGTGCTGCGCGCCGTCCCGGTCGATGAACGCCCACTCGGCGTCGGTCGTCGAGGCGATCGCCGGGAGGTCGGCGAGGTCCTCGGGCGAGCGCACGGCGTGCGAGCGCTCGAGGAGGGACGGCGCGGCATAGAGTCCGCGCTTCACCGAGTAGGTGTGCCGCGCCACGCGGCCGCTGTCGGGCGGCTCGTCGAACTGCGAGAACACGATGTCGTAGCGCCGGTCGAGCGGGTCGATGCGCCCGTACTCCACGTCGAGGTCGACGCGCAGGTCCGGGTAGCGGCCGAGCATCGCGCTCGCGACGGCGCCCAGGTGGTGCGCGCCGAACTCGTACGGCGCCGCGATGCGCAGCGTGCCGCCCACCGCCTGGCCGCGCGCCATGGCGTCCATGCGGATCTCGCGCAGCCGCTGGAACATCGCGCCCGTGTCCTGGTAGAGCGACTCGCCCGCCTCGGTGGGCCGCACGCGCCGCGTCGTGCGCTGGAGGAGCCGCGCGCCGAGCTCGGTCTCCAGCCGCGAGACCGATGCGCTCAGGCTCGACTTCGGCCGCCCCAGCGCCTTGGCCGCGGCCGTGAACCCGCCCCGCTCGATCACGCAGCAGAACGCCTCGACGTCGTTCCAGTCCATTGTTCAGGATTCTGAACAATGAATCCACGAATGGCAATTTATCGCCCGCCGAAGAACGTCTTTAATGCACGGCAAAGGAGACCTCATGTCCGCGCCCGCCGGAACGTTCCTGATGAACTGCTGGTACATGGCCGCGTGGGACCATGAGCTGATCGACGGCAAGCTCGTCGCGCGCACGATCCTCGAGGAGCCGGTCCTGCTCTACAAGGGCGACAGCGGCCGGGTCGTGGCGCTGGACAACCGCTGCTGCCACCGCGGCGCGAAGCTCTCGAACGGACGGCTCGAAGGCGACGACGTGCGCTGCATGTACCACGGGCTCAAGTTCGACCCGAGCGGCAGGTGCATCCAGATCCCCGGCCAGGACAACATCCCGAAGGGCCTGGGCGTGCGCGCCTACCCGGTGATCGAGAAGCAGCACATCGTCTGGATCTGGATGGGCGAGGCGGCGAAGGCCGATCCTTCCCTGATCCTCGACATTCCGTACCTCGACAGCCCGCAGTGGCGGGGCGTGCCGGACTACATGCACTACAAGGCGGACTACCGCCTCATCGTCGACAACCTCTCCGACTTCGCCCACCTCGCCTTCGTGCACACGAAGACGCTCGGCGGCACCGAGGAGTACGCGTTCAAGTCCAAGCCCGTCGCCGTGGAGCGCCTCGAGGACGGCTTCCGCGTCGAGCGCTGGCACATGAACGCGCCCTGCCCGCCTTTCCACAAGAAAGTCGTCAGGAACGTCCCGATGGTGGACCGGAGAAACATCGGAAGGATGCACGTGCCCGGGATCTTCTTCCTCGAGTCGCTGTTCGCGCCCGCCGGCAACGGCCTGGAGAAAGGCAACCGCGAGGGCGCGAAGGAATACCGCAACTGCCAGTTCTTCACCCCCGAGACGCGCCGCTCGACGCACTTCTTCTGGAACTACCTGCACGACTACGACCTCGACGACGCCACCATCGGCCTGTCGCTGCACGACTCCATGGTGCAGGGGTTCATGGAAGACAAGTTCATCATCGAGGCGCAGCAGGAAACCCTCGACGCCGATCCCGGCTTCAAGTTCCACGGCATCGTCTCCGATGCCCCCCTCGCCCACTTCCGCCGCACGCTGGAGAAAAGGATCCAGGATGAGCAAACAGGAGAAGTTCGTCATCTCTCCCCACTTCCGTCTGCAGGAGTGGGTCGCTGAGGAGAAGGGCTACTTCCGGGCCGAAGGCCTGGACTACGAGTTCCGCGGCGTCTGGAAGACGCACAAGACGCCGGACCGGCAGGGCGCCTTCCAGAACATCGAGAAGGGGCTCGAGGCGAACGTGAGCTGCGCCTGCCACTGGACGGTGAACGTGGCGGCGTCGAAGGGCCACGGCCGCCTCTACGCCGACGCGTACTCGGTGGCGCCGGCGGCGGTGTTCGTGCCGCCCGAGTCGGACATCCGCGTGCCGCAGGACCTGAAGGGCGTGCCGATCTCGGTGGGCTTCCAGTCCGGCAGCCACTACTCGACGATCCAGGCGCTGGAGCAGTACCTGAAGCCCGAGGACATCAAGCTCTCCTTCGCCGACGGCATCCTGTTCGGGCGGCTGGAGAAGCTCGTCGACCGGCAGGTCCC
Organism: Burkholderiales bacterium; assembly: GCA_035549805.1. Classification (GTDB taxonomy): domain Bacteria; phylum Pseudomonadota; class Gammaproteobacteria; order Burkholderiales; family SG8-39; genus SCGC-AG-212-J23. The sequence continues at coordinate 21,098 of DASZQH010000318.1, read as the reverse complement.
GGCGGCGGCGCTGTTCAGCGGGCCGTACTACTTCCTCGAGCAGCTCGGCTTCCGCAAGGTCATCGACACCACCTTCATGATCGCCACCATGCTCACCGGCGAGCCGGACGCGGAGGACGTGAGGAAATACTTCCGCGCGCTGCGGCGCGCCCAGCGCGACATCGACGTGCGCCCCGAGCTCTACACGCAGCACAACCGCCACGAGTTCCCGGAGCGCTTCCATGAGCAGATGGACACGCGGCGCTGGGGGCCCGGCGAGCGCATCGTGTTCGAGCCCTACACGAAGGAAGCCTACGAGGAGTCGTTCGAGTGGATCCGCGCGCACGGCATCTTCGAGCCGGGCGCGATGGGCGAAGCGAGCTACGCGAAGGCCTGCGTCACCCTCTAGCAGAGATCGGGGACAGCTACCGATCTCCCGGCGCTGCGCGCCGCACTCGCGTTGCTGGAGATCGGTAGCTGTCCCCGATCTCCGTCACCCTCTAGTAGTCTAGGACTTGTCGCAGACGGCGGTCCACACGCCGTCGATGCACTCGATCTCGTGCAGCAGCGTGGCGCCGAACTCCCGCAGCTCGGCGACCTTGAGCTCGACGGACTCGCGCGTCGGGCCGGTGATCATGCGCTTGGAGCCGAACGAGGCGACCGTGGCGCCTTCCACCTCGGGCTTGTCGACGGTCGCGTACCACTTGGCGCCGTTGCGCATCGGCTGCGAGGTGATGCTGCGCCCGCTCGCGACGAGCCGGTCCAGCGCCTCGTTCATCGCCGCCTCGCTGTAGGCCGAGACGAGCAGGTGCGGCCCCGCGTCGGAAATGACCGCCGGCGCCGCCGTGCCGGGCGCCTCCGCGCCGCGGGGCGCCATCCTGCCCTGCTTCTCCGCCATGCGGCGGCCCACGCGCACGCTCTGGCGCACCGCGTAGACCACGTGGGCGCGGCCGTGCTTGTCGGTGCGCGAGCCCTCGTGGCTGAAGATCGACGCGTAGTCGGACGACAGCAGCGCCATCGTCTCCTGGAAGCTGCGCGAGACGAGGAGCTCGCCCTCGTTCGCGAAATCCATGATGCGCTGCGCCACGTTGATGCCGTCGCCGATCACGTTGCGCTGGCCGTTGATGTCGGTGGTGAGCGAGATCGGGCCGAGGTTCACGCCGCCGCGCACGCGGATGTCGCCGATGTTGTCGAAGATCGCGATGGCGACGAAGAGCGCGCGCTCCGGGTCGCCGAGGATCGTGATCGCCGCGCCGTCGCCGGTGTCGACGACCACGCGCTCATCGACCGCGACCGAGCCGAGCGCGGCGAGGAGCGCCGCGTTGAACGCCTGCTTGAGCTCGACCTGGCGGCCCACGCCCATCGTCGAGTAGCCGACGATGTCGAGGAAGAGCACGCTGGAGACGAGGGTGCGGCCGGGTTCCATTGGGGGCCGTAGGGTGCCACAACGGGCCTTCCTACGTCAGAGGGCTTCCGCGATCCATTTGAAAGCAAGCGTCACGGCCGCCACGAGCAGCGTGACGAATATCACGACCGCCGCCACCAGCGCCGCGCCGAAGAGGCGCGACGAGCGCCGGGTGCGCCGCGGCTCCTCGAGCCAGCTCTCGAGCAGGCGCACGTTGCGCTGGTTCGCCTTGAATGCCGCGTCGAACACGTCGCCAGCAAAGGGCACGATGCCGACCAGCCCTTCGAGCCCGACGTTGAGGCTCATGCGCAGAAGCACGCTCTTCGGGGCGCCGAGCCGCGCGGCCTCGCCGAGGATGTAGCTGGACAGCAGCACGCCGACCAGATCGCCGATGAACGGGAAGAGCCCCACCAGCGCATCCACGCCGATGGTGAAGCGCGTGCCGGGGATCGGGATCGAGCTGTCCAGGAGCCAGGCGAGCTGCTTCAGCCGCTCGCGCGTCTCCCGCACGCCCGCCTCCTCCACCGCCCGGACGTTGCCTTCGGCGTCGACGTCGATGACGCGGTTCGGCTTCATGGCCGCGGCCTGAGGAGCGCCACCGGGAAGCGCGCCAGCAGGGCCGCCAGGCGCACGCCGCCCTCCCCCGCCTCGACGGCTTCGCCCGTGAGCACGTTCTCATAGCGCCCCGGCGGGACCGGCAGGCGCGCCTCTCCCCAGGCTTTCTCGCCGAGCGGCGCCGCGTCGCCCTCCTCCATGAGCGCGGCGAAAAGCCGCGGCGCGACCGCGACAAGGCGCTGCTCGCCCGACGAGAGGGAGAACGCGCAGACGTTCTCCTCGCGGCCGGCGTCGGCGTAGAGCGGCGCATAGACGGGCTGCGCATAGATCGCGGGGAACGCCTGGCGCAGCTCGAGGCCCTTGCGAATCACCCACAGCTTCGCCGCCCCGCTCTCCAGCTCACCGAGGAGCGCCGCGGAGAATTGGGTCTCGCCGAGCAGCGCGCGGCGCCGCTCGAAATCGACCGGCCGCCGGTTGTCCGGGTCGACCAGGCTGAAATCCCAGAGCTCCGTGCCCTGGTAGTAGTCGGGCACGCCCGGGGACGCCACCTTGAGGAGCGCCTGCGAGAGGCCGGCGAGCAGGCCGAGGCGCCCGATGCGGCGCGCCGCCTCGGCGACGTCGCGCACGAAGAGCGGGTTATCGAACGCCTGGACGATGAAGCGCTGCAGCGCAGCCTCGTATTCCTCGTCGGGATTGATCCAGCTCGTGCGCTCCTTCGCCTCCCGCGCCGCCTTCAGCATGTAGGCCGACAGGCGCTCGCGCAGCGACTCCAGCTCGGGCGACCCCAGGGGCCAGACGCCCAGCAGCGCCTGGTAGAAAAGGCATTCGTCCGCCGCCGAGGGCGCGCGCTCGCCGTTCACCTCGGAGCGGGCGTTGCGCATCAGGGTGCCCCAGCGACGCAGCATCAGGCGCCACGCGGAGGGCAGCTCGGAGAGCACCGCGAGCCGCGCGCGCACGTCTTCCGAGCGCTTGGTGTCGTGCGTCGAGCTGGCGATCATGGTGTGCGGCCAGCTCTTCGCGCGGTCCTCGCTCGCGGCGTGGAAGGCCTTCAGCGTGAAGCCGAAGGTCTCCGGCTCGTTGCCGACCTCGTTCAGCGCGGCGAGGCGGTGGTAGCGGTAGAACGCGGTGTCCTCCACGCCTTTCGCCACCACCGGCGCCGTGACCTGCTGGAAGCGCATCGCGAAATCGACCATGGCCCTTTTCCGCTCCTCGCCATGAGTCCTGGTGCTCAGCAAAAGTGTGGAACGAATGAAATCGAACACGCTCGGGTCGGCGATGCGGCTCGCGCGCTTCGCCTTGCCCACCGCCCAGTCGATGTGGCGGCGGTCGAGCTCGGAAGGGCCGCGCTCCGTCACGTACGTGCGGTAGACCGGGAAATGCGCCGCGGTCTCCGCCAGGGCCTTGCGCAGGCCCCCCGCCGTGTAGTCGCGCGTGAAGCGGTTGCCTGCGGCGATGCGCGCCAGGCGCGCCGCGGCGGTCGCGAGCTCGGCCGCGAGCGTCGTCGCCATGACGAGGATGCGGCTCGCGTAGGCGATCTCGCCGAAGCTGCGCCGCTCGCCGGTGAAGCGCTGGTAGATGCGGTCGAAGCGCGTCTCCGCCGCGCGGTCGACGAAAAGGCCGGTCAGCAGGTTGGCGAAGCGGTAGCCCGTCGTGCCGTCCACCGGCCAGTCGGCCGGCAGGGACTCGTGCCCCGCGACGATCTTCTCCACCACGATCCACGGCCGCGCGCCCGCGCGCCGGGTCGCTTCGCCCAGGCGCTCGAAGTAGCGCTTCGGGTCGGCAAGGCCGTCGGGATGGTCGACGCGCAGCCCGTCGACGCCGGGCTGCCGGCAGAGCCGCGCCACGAGCGCGTGCGAGGCCTCGAACACCCCGGGCGCCTCCTGCCGCAGCGCCGCGAGGTCGCTGATCTCGAAGAAGCGCCGGTAGTTGATCTCGTCGGAGGCGACGCGCCAGTACGCGAGGCGATAGTGCTGCCGCTCGAGAAGCCGGTGCAGCGCGAGGGGGTCCTTGTTGAGCTTCCCCGGATGCATTCCCCGGGTGGACTTCGGATCCAGGGGGAGACGGTGGTCGAAGTAGCGCAGCCACCAGCGGCCCCGCTCCTTCGCCACCTTGAGCTCGCCGCGCTCGAGCACCTCGCCATAGTGTGCGCCCAGCACCGGCAGCAGGACCTTGCCGCGCAGCTCGCGCTTCTCCGGCTGCCAGTCGATGTCGAAGAAGCCGGCGTAGCGCGACGCGCGCCCCTTCTCGAGGACGTCGCGCCACCACGGGTTGTCCGCCCGCAGCACGCCCATGTGGTTCGGCACGATGTCCATGACGAGCCCCATGCCGTGCCGGCGCAGCGTCTCGAGGAGGCGCTCGAGCTCCGCCTCGGTCCCGATCTCCGGGTTGATGCGGCCCGGATCGACGACGTCGTAGCCGTGCAGGCTGCCGGGCCGCGCCGCCAGGAACGGCGACACGTACACGTGGCTCACGCCGAGGGACGCGAGGTACGGCACGAGCGCGATCGCGTCGCGGAAGCGAAAGCCCGCGTGGAGCTGGAGGCGGTACGTCGCCGCCGGCACGCGCCGGCCGATGCTGCGCGGCGCGACCGCGGCGACGAGCGCCTTGACGCGCGGATCTCCCGCCCATGCCTCGAGCGGTAGCGGCAGGCGCCGCCGCCAGTTGGGATGCTGGTCGATCGTGCCCGGCAGGTTCGCCTGCGCCTCGAGGCCGAAGACGTCCTCCGGCTGCACCGCGAGCAGCTTCGCCGGCGTGCGCGCCAGGAACGCATGCGGGTCTTCGCCTTTCAGTGTTTCCTTCAATTTTTCCTGATCCCCTTCCCGCAATTGACGTTCCTTCTGCGGGTCGACCGACAGGCCCAGTTCTTCTCGCAGATTCAAATCGGAAGAGCTGAAAAACCCTTTCCAGGTCGGAAGGTCGTGCGTGGTGACGCACACCAGGGCTTCACGGGGATACGCCTCGGGGGGGGCGAAGCTGCCGTCGGGGGCCTTCTCGAAAAGAAGCGGACGGTAGGAGAGCACCCCGGCCTTGTTCAGCGCGGCGCGGAACTCCGGCAGGACGGTGCCGAGGTCCTCGCCGACAACGAGGCAGCGGCGCGCGCGGCTCTCCTCGGCCAGGATCGCGAGCATTTCGCGGAACGGATAGCGCACGTAGCCGCCCTGGTCCGGCGTCCTGCCGTTCGGTATCCACCACAGGCGCATGAGCGACATCACGTGGTCCATGCGCAGCGCGCCGCCCTCGGGCATGTTGGCGCGCAGCAGCTCGCGGAACGGCGCGTAGGCCGACGCGGCGAGCGCGCGCGGCGAATACGGCGGCAGGCCCCAGTCCTGGCCGCGCGGGTTGAACTCGTCCGGCGGCGCGCCGATCGAGACGCCGCGCGCGAACGCCGCCTGGTCGCTCCAGACCTCGGCGCCGCCGGCATCCGAGCCGAGCGCAAGGTCTACGTAGAGCCCGATCGGCATGCCGAGCTCGAGCGCGCGGCGCTGCACGGCGTCGAGCTGCTCGCGCGCCCGCCACTGCAGCCAGAGGTGGAAATCGACGCGCTTCGCGTGCCGCCTGGCGAACGCCTTCACTGCCGCGGTGTCCGGGCGGCGGTACTCGGCGGGCCAGCCCTGCCACCCGCCGCCGAATTTCTCGCGCAGCGCTTCGTAAAGGGCATAGGTCCGCACGCCGCGCGCCGCGGAGCGACGGAACGCCTCGAGGCCCTTGCGTTCCTCCAGGCGGCGGAACGCCTTCTCCAGCGCCGCCAGCTTCGACTTTCGCACCGAGTCGTAGTCGACCAGCTCGCCCGCCTGCTCGGGCAGGGCGTCGATGTCGATGTAGAGCGGATTCAGCGCATGGCGGCTCGAGGGGCTGTACGGGCTCGCGCCGCTCGTGGCGTGCAGCGGATTCAGGCCCACGAAGCCCGCCCCCATGCCCGCCGACAGCTCCACCAGCGCGCGCAGGTCGCCGAAGTCGCCGATGCCGCGATCCTTGCCGGCGCGCGCCGAGCGCAGCCCATAGAGCTGGACCGTGAAGCCCCAGAGGCGTCCGCCGCGCGAGAGGAACTCCGGATCGTGGCAGCGCCCCGCCTTGACCGCCGTGCGCCGGGCCGGCCGCCGCGCGCCCAGCGCCTCGACCAGCGCTTCGCGGACCTCCGGGTCGACGCTGCGGCTGCGTCCCCAGACGTCGACGTAGCTCTCGGCGACCTCGCCTACGCGATCGTCCATGCGACCGACCACGGCTCCCCCGGGGTGCCGTGCACGTGGAAGGGCCGGCCCTCGAGCGCGAGCTTCTCCGGACGCTCGCCGAGGTTCGCGGCGAGGCGCAGCGTGCCGCCGCCCTGCAGCGGCCAGTCGACGTGGAACGCGCGCTCGCCGGCCATGCGATGGCGTCCCGGCCCGGGCCGCAGCGGCCAGATGTGCGCGCGGCGCAGCGCGAGCAGCTCCGCGTAGAAGGCGACCCAGGCCTTGCCCGCGGGCGCTTGCGCTGCCGACCAGTCGAGCGCGCTGCGGCGGAACGTGGGCTCCGCGATCGGGTCGGGGATGCGCGCCCGCGCGGCCGGATCGCGGAACGCGGCGAAGCGCGCGAACTCCGCGCGCCGGCCGTCGCGCACCGCCTCGCCGAGCTCGCCGTCGAAGTCGCAGAAGAAGAGGAACGGCTGCGTGCAGCCCCACTCCTCGCCCATGAAGAGCATCGGCGGCGAAGGCGCGAGCAGGAGGATCGCCGTCAACGCACGCAGGACCTTCTCGTCGGACAGCGAAAGCAGCCGCTCGCCGAAGGCGCGGTTCCCCACCTGGTCGTGGTTCTGCAGGAAGTCGACGAAGGCGGAAGGAGGCACGTGGGTGCTCGGCTCGCCGCGCTTCTCGCCGGTGAACGGCGACACTTCGCCCTGGTAGGCGAATCCCTCGGCGAGCGAGCGGGCGAGGTGCTTCGCGGGCGCATCCGCGTAGGCGACGTAATAGCCGTCGTCTTCGCCGGTGGCGAGGACGTGATAGCCGTGGTGCGAGTCGTCGTTCCACTGCGCGGTGTATTTGGCCGGCCCCATGTAGCGCGCCTGGTTCAGGTCGTTCTCCAGGACGAGGTGGATCGGCCGCTGAAAGGCTTTCCTCACCGTGAATGCGAGCTCATCCAGGACGTGCCGCGGCGACTGGTCGATGATCGCGTGCACGGCATCGAAGCGCAGGCCGTCGAGGCGGTACTCGCCCAGCCAGTACAGGGCGTTCTGGATGAAGTACTCGCGCACCCAGCGGCTGCCCTCGCCGTCGAAGTTGATCGCGGCGCCCCAGGGCGTGCGGTGGCGCGCGGTGAAGAACTGGGGCGCATAGCGCCCGAGGAAGTTTCCCTTCGGGCCGAAGTGGTTGTACACGACGTCGAGCAGCACCATCAGCCCGCGGTCGTGCGCCGTCTGCACGAGCGCCTTCAGGTCCTCCGGCCGGCCGTACGCGCTGTCGGGCGCGTACGGCAGCACGCCGTCGTAGCCCCAGTTGCGCCGCCCGGCGAAGTCCGAAAGCGGCATCAGCTCGATCGCCGTGACGCCGAGCGACGCGAGATGGGGCAGCTTCTCCGCGACCCCGCGATAGTCGCCGCGCGGCGAGAACGTCCCGACGTGCAGCTCGTAGACCACCGCCTCGCTCCAGGGCCTGCCCTTCCAGCCGTCCTTCCACGGGAACGCCGCGGGATCGATCACCTCGCTCGGCCCTTCGCAGTCCTGCGGCTGGAAGCGCGACGCCGGGTCCGGCACCAGCACTTCGTCGTCGATGCAATACCGGTAGAGCGTACCGGCGCGCGCCGCGCGCTCTTCGCGCTCGAACCAGCCGTCGCCCGACGCCTTCATCGGGAGGCGGGTGCCGTCGATCACCACCTCGACGCGCGCCGCCGCCGGCGCCCACAAGCGGAAGCGCACGCCTCCTCCAGCGAGCACCTGCGCCCCGAAGTTCACTTTTTCGGACCTTTCCTGCGCGACCTCGGCTTGTCCGCCGCGCCGTCGCGCTCGAGGAGGAAGAGCAGCAGCGAGCGGCCGGTGACCTGGTACTGCGCGCCGAACTCGAACGCCTCGTGCGCGAGCTTCGGGTCGTTCGTGTCGAGCAGCCGGCCCCATGCGCGGCCTTCCGGGACCTCCGGCAGCGTGAAGTTCACCACGTCGTGGTGCGAGTTCATGATGAGCAGCAGCGTCTCGTCGACGCCCGGCTTCTTGATGCCGCTCTCCTGCGCCCGCCCGTCGAGGAGCATGCCGAGGCACTTGGCGACCGGGTCGGTCCAGTTCTCCTCGGTCATCTCGGTGGCGGCGGGGGTGAGCCAGGTGACGTCCTTCACGCCCACCGCCGGGTTGTGCCAGCCGGCGAGGAAGCGCCCGCGCAGCAGGATCGGGTGCGTGGCGCGCAGGCGGATGAGCTGCCGCGTGAACTCGAGCAGGTCCTTGCCGCCGTCGCTCATCGTCGACCAGTCGACCCAGTTGATTTCGTTGTCCTGGCAGTAGGCGTTGTTGTTGCCGCCCTGCGTGCGGCCGATCTCGTCCCCGGCGAGGATCATCGGCGTGCCGAGCGAGAGGAGCAGGGTCGCGAGGAAATTCCGCTTCTGCCTTTCCCGTACGTTTTGTATCGCAGGATCTTCCGAAGGACCCTCGGCACCGTAGTTCGCCGACAGGTTGTGCGAATGCCCGTCGCGGTTCTCCTCGCCGTTCGCCTCGTTGTGCTTGTCGTTGTAGGAAACCAGGTCGTGCAGCGTGAAGCCGTCGTGCGCGGTGATGAAGTTCACGCTCGCCCACGGCCGGCGGCCGCGCCGGTTGAACATGTCGGCGGAACCGGAGATGCGGGTGGCGAAGTCCGCGATCTTGCCTTCGTCGCCCCGCCAGTAGGCGCGCACGGTGTCGCGGTACTGATCGTTCCATTCCGCCCAGCCGGGCGGGAAGCGGGCCACCTGGTAGCCGCCCGGGCCGACGTCCCAGGGCTCGGCGATCAGCTTGAGGCTGGAAAGGACCGGGTCCTGCCGGCAGGAGTCGAGGAAGCCGCCGCCCTCGTCGAAGCCGTAGGGCTCGCGCGCGAGGATCGTCGCGAGATCGAAGCGGAAGCCGTCGATGCGCATCTCCTGCGCCCAGTAGCGCAGCGAATCGTTGACCATCTGCAGCACGCGGGGGTGGCTGAGGTTGAGCGTGTTGCCGGTGCCGGTGTCGTTGATGTAGAGGCGCTTCTGGTCCGGCAGCAGCCGGTAGTACGTCGCGTTGTCGATCCCCTTGAAGGAGAGGGTCGGCCCGCCCTCGTTGCCCTCCGCGGTGTGGTTGTAGACGACGTCGAGGATCACCTCGATGCCCGCCGCATGCAGGTGGTTGACCATCTCCTTCACCTCGTTGGTGAAGGGCTGCGCCATGTAGCGCGGCTCGGGCGCGAAGAAAGCGATCGTGTTGTAGCCCCAGTAGTTGCGCAGGCCCTTCTCCACCAGGTAGCGGTCGTCCACGAACGCATGGATCGGCAGCAGCTCGAGCGTCGTGATGCCGAGCTTCTGCAGGTACTCGATGCTGTCGGCGTGGCCGATGCCCGAGAACGTGCCGCGCAGGCTCTCCGGGAGGCGGCGGTTCAGCTTCGTGAAGCCCTTGACGTGCGCCTCGTAGATGACGGTCTGCGGCCACGGCCAGCGCCGCCGCCGCAGGTTGCCCCAGGTGAACGCCGGGTCGATGACCTGCGCCTTCTGCGCGTACGGCGCGCTGTCGCGCACGTCGAAGGAGAGGTCCTTGTCGGGGTGGCCGATCGTGTAGCCGAAGAGGGCGTCGTGCCACTTGAGGTTGCCGACGAGCTTGCGCGCGTAGGGATCGATGAGCAGCTTGTGGGGATTGAACCGATGGCCGGCATCGGGCTCGTACGGGCCGTGCACGCGGTAGCCGTAGACGGTGCCGGGACGCGCGTCGGGCAGGTAGCAGTGCCAGACCTCGTCGGTGTACTCGGGCATCTCGATGCGGTCGAGCTCCTTCTCGCCCGCGAGGTCGAACAGGCAGAGCTCCACCTTGGTGGCGTGCGCGGAGAAGAGCGCGAAGTTCACGCCCAGGCCGTCCCATGTCGCCCCGAGCGGGAACGGCTGTCCTTCGCGAATCCTGGTCCTCGGCATCGGCGGCTCTACTTTTTCCTCGGCCACCAGCGCTCGATGAGGTCCGCCGCCCAGTCCTTGCCGCCGAGCCCGAAGGCGAGCGCGAGCGCGAGCACGACGCCTCCCAGCACGATGAGGAAGCTCTGGCGCACCAGGTCGCCGCCCAGGCCGACCTGGTCGAGCGCGATCAGGACGACGAAAACGAGGATCGCGTAGCGCGCGATGCGGCCGAGCAGCTCCGCGTCCTGCAGGCCGATGCCCTTGCCGGCGCCGAGCAGCGCGTTCTCGACGAAGCGCGCGAAATAGCCGCCGACGGCGAGGATCAGGATCGCGGCGATGACCTTGGGCACGAACACGAGCAGGCGCCCGACGAGGTCCGTGATGTAGGTCAGCCCGAGGCTGTTGAAGGCGATCACCAGCGCGGCGAGGATGACCGCCCAGTAGGCGAGCCGGGCGAGCAGCCCCGTGGTGTCGGTGCGCACGCCGCCGTTGCGCAGGAAGTCGTCCATCCCGGAGCGCCCCGCCAGCACGGGGAAGCTGAGCGCGCGCAGCGCGCGCTCCACCGCGAAGCGCACGAGCCTGGCGACGATCCAGCCGGCGACCAGTACCAGCACGGCGATCAGCAGGCGCGGCAGGCCGGCGCCGATCTCGGCGAGGAACACCCGCACCGGCTCGAGCATTACGTTGAGATCTTGGATTGGAGCCCCTGCAGCGGTATGTGGATCCAGTCGGGCCGGTTCGCCGCCTCGTAGCGCAGCTCGTAGAGCGCCTTCTCCAGCTCGGCGAGGTCGAGCAGCCCCTGCACGTCCTCGCGGTCGGCGCCCGAAACGGCGAAGTAGGTATCGAGGAAGGCGCGCCGGGTCTGCGCCTCCCAGTCATCGAGCTCCGCCATCAGCTTCGCCGCGTGCGGATCGGCTTCGCGCGCGCGCATGTGCGCGCTCCATTTCGCGTAGTTGAACGAGCGCAGCATCCCCGCCACGTCGCGCAGCGGCGAGTGCTTGCGGCGTCCCGCCTCGATCGGCCGGTTCGGCTCGCCCTCGAAGTCGATGATGACGAAGTCGTTGTTGGCGATCAGCACCTGCCCGAGGTGGTAGTCGCCGTGGTGGCGGGTCTTCAGCGCCGGGCCCCTGGGGGCCGCACAGGCATTGATTCGCGCCAGGATCTTTTCCTTTTCGAAGGATATTCTCTGGGAGGCCAGGAGCGCGAACGTCTCCTCGGCTTCCTTGCGCACGCGCTGCTTCCACGCCTCCATGTCCTTTGCCGTGAACGGCTCGGGCTCGAAGGCGGGGTCGCCGCTCTTCGTGGCGAAAGCGGCGTGCAGCTCCGCGGTGCGCGTGGCGAGCGCCTGCGTGAGCGTCAGGTACGCGCCGTGCGGGTTGTCGGCGGACGCCTCGAGGGAGACGGAGCGCGTGTCCTCGAGGTAGCGGTCGAGGTAGCTCAGGGTGAAGCTCCAGCCGTCGCCCTGGTTCGGCACGTAGGCCTGCATCAGCGCGACCGTGGTGCGCTTCCCGCCGGCGACGTGCTCGACCGAGCCGGCGAGCGGCACGCAGTGCGGGAAGCGGACCACCTCCGTGAGGAAACGGCCGACCTCGAACTCGGGGTTGATGCCCTCGCGCACGCGCCGGTAGAACTTGAGGAACAGGCGATCGCCCTGGGTCGGCGAGGTGAGGACCGCGGCCGTGTTGGTGCTCTGCGTGTGCAGCCGCGAGAGCTGCAGCGCCTCGAAGTCCTCGTTCTCGAAGTCGCGGCACTTGCTGGTCGGCGCGAAGCGCAGCTCGCCGTGCGCCATCGGCACCGTGGCGCCGCCGCACACCGCCTTCGCCACCGTGCGGCAGAACGCCGCGTCGCCGACCGCCTCGGCGAGCACGCCGACGTTCGCCTGCTGCCGGACCCGCGCGAGCGTGAGCGAGGCGAGCGACTTCACCAGCGCGTCGTCGGCGTCCTCCCAGGCGAGCGAGAGCGGCACGAAGTAGCGCTCGTCCTGGACCTGCGCCACCGCGAGCAGCCACTTGTCCCAGACGACCCAGTCGGCGAGGGGCGCGCGCTCGATGCGGTGCCCCTTGCCCGCGTACCAGCGCTGCTGCTCCATGTAGCGCGGCAGCATCTCCGCCTCGAGCTGCTCGCGCAGCTTCTCCGCCATGCCGACCCGCCAGGGCACGACCTTGTCGCGGAACAGGCTCGCCCAGCGGTCGAACAGCACGAGCACCGGCTTCTCCTCGTTGATGAGGAGGTCCATGTGCCAGGCGGGCGGCTGCGCGTTGGTGGTGAGGCGGAACCAGTAGAAGCCGTGCGCCGGCAGCGCGAGCATGTAGGGCAGGTCGCCGATCGGCGGAAACGCGGTGCGGCCGAGCATCTCGACCGGGACGCGCCCCTTGAAGCGCTTGAGGTCGAGCTCCACCGGCTGCGCGGTGCGCGCCAGGTTGGCCACGCAGAGGACCACGTCGTCCTTTTCCTCCCTCAGGTAGGACAGCACCTTCCGGTTCCCCGGCCGCAGGAAGGTGAGCTTGCCGCGGCCGAAGGCCTGGCTCGTCTTGCGCACCGCCAGCATGTGCTTCATCCAGTTGAGGTGCGAGCTCGGGTCGCGCTCCTGTGCCTCGACGTTCACCGCGCCGTAGCCGTAGATCGGGTCCATGATCGGCGGCAGGTAGAGGCGCTGCGGGTCGGCGCGCGAGAAGCCGGCGTTGCGGTCGGGCGTCCACTGCATCGGCGTGCGCACGCCGTTGCGGTCGCCGAGGTAGATGTTGTCCCCCATGCCGATCTCGTCGCCGTAGTAGAGGATCGGCGAGCCCGGCATCGACAGCAGCAGGCTGTTCATGAGCCGGATGCGCTGCGGGTCGTTCTCCATCAGCGGCGCGAGGCGCCGGCGGATGCCGAGGTTGATGCGCGCCTGGCGGTCGGCGGCGTACATCTTGTACATGTAGTCGCGCTCGCGGCTCGTCACCATCTCGAGGGTGAGCTCGTCGTGGTTGCGCAGGAAGATCGCCCACTGGCTGGTGTCGGGGATCTCCGGCGTCTGGTGCATGATCTCCACCAGCGGATGGCGGTCCTCCTGCGCGATCGCCATGTACATGCGCGGCATGAGCGGGAAATGGAACGCCATGTGGCACTCGTCGCCGTCGCCGAAGTACGGGCGCACGTCCTCCGGCCACTGGTTCGCCTCGGCGAGGAAGAAGCGCCCCGGGTAGCTCGCGTCGAGCGCCGCGCGCAGCTTCTTCAGCACCGCGTGCGTCTCGGGCAGGTTCTCGTTGTTGGTTCCCTCGCGCTCGACGAGGTAGGGGATGGCGTCGAGGCGGAAGCCGTCGACCCCCAGGTCCGCCCAGAAGCGCATGACGCGGAACACCGCCTTCAGCACGTTCGGGTTGTCGAAGTTGAGGTCGGGCTGGTGGCTGAAGAAGCGGTGCCAGAAGTACTGCTTCGCCACCGGGTCCCAGGTCCAGTTCGACTTCTCGGTGTCGGTGAAGATGATGCGCGTGCCGGCGTACTTCTCGTCGGAGTCGCTCCACACGTACCAGCTGCGCTTCTCCGAGCCGGCCGGCGCGCGGCGCGCCGCCTGGAACCAGGGGTGCTGGTCCGAGGTGTGGTTCACCACCAGCTCGGTGATCACCTTCAGCCCGCGGCGCTGCGCCTCCTTGACGAAGGCGCGGAAATCCGCGCGCGTGCCGTACTGCGGGTGCACGCCGGTGTAGTCCGCGACGTCGTAGCCGTCGTCGCGCAGCGGCGAGGGATAGAACGGCAGTACCCAGACCGCGCTCACGCCGAGGTCCTGGATGTAGTCGAGCTTCGAGGTCAGGCCGCGGAAGTCGCCGATGCCGTCGTTGTTGGCGTCGAAGAACGCCTTCACGTGCACCTGGTAGATGACCGCGTCCTTGTACCAGAGCGCGTCCGACGGCCCCGGCGCGGCGGCCGCAGGCGCGGCGGTCAGCTCAGGCGAAATTTTCGAAGCCGGGGTGCGTTCGTCGGAGTACACGGAAGACATGCGCCGGGAGCGTGTAGGGGCTGAGCTCGGTGTAGTTGTGCGCCCCCTTCCACAGGTAGCGCCCGCCGCCCAGGAGGTCGTCCACGAGGTATTCCTCGCCCTCGGGAATGCCGAGCTCGGCGAGAGGCAGGCCGACCCAGCCGGACTGCACGTTGTACGGGTCGAGGTTGACCACCACGAGGATCAGATTGTCGTCCTCCCTTTTCGAGTAACAGATCAACTGATCGTTCGAGACGGCATGGAAACGCAGGCTCCAGTCCGACTGCAGGGCGGGATTGTCGCGCCGGATCGCGTTCAGCCTGGTGAGGATCGTTTTGAGGGAATCCGGCCGGTCGAGGTCCCATGACTTGATCTCGTACTTCTCGGAATTCAGGTACTCCTCGCTGCCGGGCTCGCGCGGCGCGCGCTCCATGAGCTCGTAGGCCGGGCCGTAGATGCCCCAGTTCGCGGCGAGCGTCGCGGCGAGGACGGCACGCGCGATGAACGCGGGCCGGCCGTGCTTCTGCAGGTGCTCGTGCAGGATGTCCGGCGTGTTCGGCCAGACGTTCGGGCGGAAGTACTCGCGCGACGGGTCCTGCGCGAGCTCGGTGAAGTACTCGACGATCTCCTGCTTCGTGTTGCGCCACGTGAAGTAGGTGTAGGACTGCGAGAAGCCGAGCTTGGACAGCCGGTGCATGATGCGCGGGCGCGTGAACGCTTCCGAGAGGAAGATCGCCTCCGGGTGCTTGTTCTTGAGCTCCGAGAGGCACCATTCCCAGAAGGCGAACGGCTTGGTATGCGGGTTGTCGACGCGGAAGATCGTCACCCCTTTCGCGATCCAGAACTCGAACACGCTCTTCAGCTCGTCGAAGAGCTCGGGCCACTCCTGCGACTCGAACTCGAACGGGTAGATGTCCTGGTACTTCTTCGGCGGGTTCTCCGCGTACTGCACCGTCCCGTCGGGCCGCCAGCGGAACCACTTCGGGTGCTCCCTCACGTAGGGGTGGTCGGGCGAGGCCTGGAAGGCGATGTCCAGCGCCACGTCGATGCCGCGCTTCTTCGCTTCGCGGACGAGCAGCGCGAAATCGTCGAACGTCCCCAGGTCGGGATGGATCGCCTTGTGCCCGCCCTCCTTCGCGCCGATCGCCCAGGGACTGCCCACGTCGCCCGGCTCCGCGGCGACGCGGTTGTTCTTCCCCTTGCGCGCCGTGATCCCGATCGGATGCACCGGGGGCAGGTAGAGGACGTCGAATCCCATCTCCGCGACGTAGTCGAGCCGCTCCGCGACGCCGCGCAGGCCGCCGAACGAGCGGGGAAAGAGCTCGTACCAGCTCGAGAACCTCGCCTTCAACGGCTCCACCACGACTTCAAGGATTTTCTCGTAGGTCGTCACCCGCGAAGCGTCCGGAGGGACCGGCGCAGCCGTCATGGCGAATTCGTACCGCTCCTCGGGCGAGCGCGAAGCATCGGCGAGAATGCCCTTGCTCTTAAGGAGCGAGGCGCCGATCAAAAAGTCGACGGACAGGTCCTGGCCGGCGTCGCGGCGCTTCTTCAGGTCGCGTTGCCAGGTGAGGAACCGGTCGACCCAGCCGCGCACCGTGTATTCGTAGCGGCCGAGCTTCTCGCAGCGAAAGCGCGCCACCCAGTGGTCGTTGTGCCGGAACTCCATGGGCACCTCCCGCCAGGCCTTCTCCGACTCGTGCCTGAAGGCGAGATGCGCCACGACGGCATCGTGGCCGTCGGTGAAGACGTCGGCCTCGACCACCACCTCCTCGCCCAGCACGCGCTTGATCGCGAAGCGGCCGCAGTCGACCTCCGGGCGGACGGATTCGACGAGGGTGCGCGCCGGGGACTCGGTCTGCGCTGCCGACTTATGCAGGCTTGAGGAAGAGCGCTCCAAGGGGCGGCAGGGAAAGGGAAAGGGAATGCTCGTGGCCGTCGTACGGCTGCGGCTCGGCGTGCACGCCGCCGAAGTTGCCGACGCCGCTGCCGCCGTAGAGGGGCGCGTCGCTGTTCAGCAGCTCTTTCCAGTGGCCGCCGCAGGGGACGCCGACGCGGTAGCCGTGGCGCGGCACGGGCGTGAAGTTGAAGACGGCGACGACCGGGGCCGCGGCGTCGGCCTGGCGCTGGAAGGCGACGACGCTCTGCTCCCAGTCGGTACGGCTGATCCAGGCGAAGCCGTCCTGGGAGAAGTCCCTGCCGTGCAGGCCCTTCTCCTTCCGGTAGAGCGCGTTCAGGTCCGCGACCCATTTCTGCGCGCCCTCGTGGCGCGGGTCGACGGAGAGCACGTGCCACTCCAGGCTCTGCTCGTGGCTCCATTCGCGGCGCTGGCCGAACTCGCCGCCCATGAAGAGGAGCTTCTTGCCCGGGTGCGCCCACATGTAGGCGAACAGCAGGCGCAGGTTGGCGAACTGCTGCCAGGCGTCGCCGGGCATGCGGCCGATCAGCGAGCCCTTGCCGTGCACCACCTCGTCGTGCGAGAGCGGCAGCGTGAAGTTCTCGTGGAATGCGTACCAGAGGCTGAAGGTGAGCGCGTCGTGGTGGTACTTGCGGTGCACCGGGTCGTTCTTGAAGTAGTTGAGCGTGTCGTGCATCCAGCCCATGTTCCACTTCATCCCGAAGCCGAGCCCGCCCAGGTAGACCGGACGCGACACCTGGGGCCAGGCGGTGGACTCCTCGGCGATCGTCTGCACGTCCGGGAAGTCGCGGTAGATGCTCTCGTTCAGGAAGCGCATGAACTCTATGGCGTCGAGGTTCTCGCGCCCGCCGTGGCGGTTGGGGATCCATTCCCCCGCCTTGCGCCCGTAGTCGAGGTAGAGCATCGACGCGACCGCGTCCACGCGCAGCCCGTCGGCGTGGTACTTGCCGAGCCAGAAATGCGCGCTCGAGGCGAGGAAGGCGCGCACCTCGTGCCGCCCGTAGTTGAAGATCGCGCTCGCCCAGTCCGGGTGGTGGCCCTGGCGCGGGTCCGAGTGCTCATAGAGGTGGGTGCCGTCGAAGAAGCCCAGGCCGTGCGTGTCCCACGGGAAGTGCGAGGGAACCCAGTCGAGGATCACGCCGACACCTTCCTGGTGCAGGTGGTCGACGAGGCGCATGAAGTCCTGCGGGGTGCCGTAGCGCGAGCTCGGCGCGAAGTAGCCGGTGGTCTGGTAGCCCCACGAGCCGTAGAACGGGTGCTCCATCACCGGCATCAGCTCGACGTGGGTGAAGCCCATGCGCTTGCAGTAGTCGGCCAGCAGCGGCGCCATCTCGGCGTAGGACAGCAGGCGCCCCGGCGCGTCCGGATCGCGCCGCCACGAGCCGACGTGCACCTCGTACACCGACCAGGGCGCGTCGAGCGCGTTGCGACGCTTGCGCTCGCGCATCCAGTCGGCGTCGTTCCAGGCGTAGTCGAGGTCCCACACCACCGAACCGGTGCGCGGCGCGAGCTCGCAGCGGAACGCGTACGGGTCGGCCTTGTCGACGCGGAAGCTTCCGTGGCGCGAAACGACGTGGTACTTGTAGACCGCGCCCTGCTTCACCGCCGGCACGTCGGCGGTCCAGACGCCGGACTCGCTGCCCTGCATGGGGTGACGCCGGGGGTCCCAGTCGTTGAAGTCGCCGATGACCGCGATCGACGCGGCGTTGGGCGCCCAGACGGCGAAGCTCGCGCCGCCGTCGTGCAGGTGGGCGCCGAGCTTTTCGTGCAGGCGGGTGTGCGTGCCCTCGCGGAACAGGTACAGGTCGTGGCCGGTCAAACCCGGGCCGGCGCCTGAGGTACGCTTGGCGACAGTGGTCATGCAGCTTTCCGGTTTAGCACTTCACACCCCCGTCCATCTACCTTGCAAACCGACTACGTCCAGCGTTTTCTCTTCGAGCAGCTCGACATCCGCGGCCGCCTGGTCTGCCTGACCGGAGCATGGCAGCGCATGCTCGAAGGGCGGGGCTACCCGGGCCGGGTCGTGTCGCTGCTCGGCCACGCAGCCGCGCTCAACGTCCTGCTCGCAGCGAACCAGAAAGGGGCCGGTCGGGTCACGCTCCAGTTGCAAGGATCAGGCCCAGTGCGCCTGCTCGTGTCGGATTGCACCGCGGAGCTGCGCATCCGCGGGATGGCGCAGCTACAACCTGACAGCCCGATGCTTAACGCCGGCTTAACGGAGCGCGCCCTGGTGGGGGAAGGCCGCCTTTCCGTGACCCTCGAGGACGTCCGCAGCGGCCAGGTGTACCAGAGCCTCGTGCCGCTCGAGGGCGAGTCGCTCGAGGACATGTTCGAGCACTACCTCGCGCAATCGGAGCAACTCGAGTCGTTCCTGCGCCTCTACGCCGACGGCGACGCGGTTTGCGGCCTGCTGCTCGAGAAGCTGCCGGGCGCCGACGCGAAGGATGCCGACGGCTGGGACCGCGTCCGGCACCTCGCCGGCACGCTGCGCCTCGACGAGACGCGCGACGCCCAGCCCTACGATCTCCTCACGCGGCTCTTTCCCGAGGAGCTGATGCGCGTCTTTCGCCTCCACGCGGTCGAGTACCACTGCCCGTACGACGCGGAGAAGGTGAAGGACATGCTGCGCGCGCTCGGGCGCAAGGAGGTCGAGGCGATCCTCTCCGAGAAGGGCGAAGTGGTGATCCGCAACGAGATGTGCAACCACGAGTACCGCTTCGACGCGTTGGCCATCGCGCGCCTGTTCGCGTGAACTAGTTCACGCGAAACTGTCAGCAACCGTCAGCGCCGCGTGACTTCGTTCATGCGGGACGCGTCGCGGGCGAGCCCATGATGGGACCCATGGAACGCGCCCTCATCGTGGTTGCCGCCGTCATCGCGGCGGCGTGCGCGCCGGACGCGCCGGTGTCCGCGCCCAAGGCCGTCGTCGTCGCCGAGCGCTCCGCCCCCGCCGCGCCGAAAGCGGCGAAGCCGGAGCTCCCGCCCGAGGCGAAGCCGGACCCGAACAAGGAGCTGGCGAAGCGCGTGCAGCGCGCGCTCGAGGAGGAGAACCGGATCCACGCCGCGGCCATCGACGTGACGGCGCATGGCGGCATCGTGACGCTGTGGGGCACGGCGGCCACCCCCGACGAGCGCCAGCGCGCGTCGCGCGTCGCCTATCGGGTGATCGGGGTTACCGCGGTGGAGAACAAGCTGGCTATTGCGAGCGGGTCCTAGCGTCCCCGGGGCCAACGGCTCCTAGTCGCCGATCAGCCAGAACGCGCCGGCGAGAACCACCGGCAGGATCACGCAGAAGCGCACCAGCGCGCCGATGCGCTTCTTCTCCGTCGCATCGAGCGTGACCACTTTCTGATGGTTGCGTTGCGCGCGCTCGGCGGCGCCCTTGCGGATCATCATGTAGTCGAACGCGAGGAGGAACACCGAGACTCCCACCCCGATCAGGCCGCCCATGATGGCGTCGTTCATGTTCTCTTCACCAGGCTCAGGAACTCCTCGCGCGTCGCGAGGTGCTCGCGGAACACGCCGAGCACCGACGACGTCACCATGGTCGAATTCTGCTTCTCGACCCCCCGCATCATCATACACAGGTGGCGCGCCTCGATCATGACCCCGACGCCGCGCGCCCCGACCTCCTCCATCACGACGCGCGAGATCTCCTCGGTGAGGCGCTCCTGGAGCTGCAGGCGCCTTGCAAACATGTCAACCAGCCGCGCCAGCTTGCTCACGCCGAAGACCTTGCCGTCCGGGATGTAGCCGATGTGGCAGCGGCCGAAGAACGGCAGCATGTGATGCTCGCAAAGGCTGTACACCTCGATGTCCTTCACGATCACCATGCTGCTCGTCTGCTGGGTGAACAGCGCCTGGTTGATCACCTCGTCGAGGCGCGTCCGGTAGCCGTCGGTCAGGAAGGCGAGCGCCTTCGCCACGCGCTCGGGCGTCTTGACCAGTCCCTCCCGCGTCGGGTCCTCGCCGAGCTCCTCGAGCAGCTGGCGCACGAGATCTTGCATCTTCGTCAGGTTGGGCGAGCTCATGCGGCCTCCTTCGGGCGGGCGATCTGCGCGCCCGGCCACACGTCGCCGCGGCTGCGCGCGTACTGCGGCGGATAGTCGAGCTTCACGCCGAAGCGCTCGGCGGCATGCCAGACCCAGCGCGGGTCGTCGAGGAACGCGCGCGCCATCGCGACCATGTCCGCCTCTCCCGCGGCGAGGATCGCCTCGGCCTGGTCCGGGTCGACGATCATCCCTACGGCGCGCACGGCGATTCCGCTGGACTGCTTCACCTGGTGGGCGAACCCGACCTGGTATCCCGGCGCGACGGGAATGCGCGCGTGAGGCACCATCGCGCCGCTCGACACGCAGACGTAGTCGAAGCCCACCCTCTTCAGCTCGCGGGCGAAGGCAACCGCGTCGGCCGGACCGGCGCCTCCGTCGACCCAATCGCTGGCGCTGATTCGCGCGCCGAGGCAGCGGTCCTTCGGCCAGGCCTCGCGCACCGCGGCGGCCACTTCGAGCGGGAATTTCATCCGCTCCTTGCCGTAGGCATCCTGGCGCTGGTTCGCGAGCGGCGAGACGAACTGGTGCAGCAGGTAGCCGTGCGCTGCATGCAGCTCCACTGCGTCGAAGCCGAGCCGCTTCGATCTCTCCGCGGCCCGGACGAACGCGTCTTTCAATGCCAGGAGGTCGGAAGCGGAAAGCTCACGAGGCACATGCCAGCCGTCGCCGAAAGGAATCGCCGAAGGCGCCACGGTCTCCCATGCGCCATCGCTCGCGCCGAGCGGCTTGCCGCCGAGAAACGGCGGATGCGTGGAGGCCTTCCGCCCCGCGTGCGCGAGCTGGATCCCGATCGGATGCTTCGTGATGGAGCGGTACAGCGCCAGCGCGCGCGCCATCGCCGCCTCGGTGGCGTCGTCGTAGAGCCCGGTGCAGCGCGGCGTGATGCGACCCTCCGGCGTCACCCCGGTCGCCTCGACGACGAAGAGGCCCGCGCCCGAGCAGGCGAACGTGCCGAGGTGCATGAGGTGCCAGTCGGTCATGCGCCCGTCCTGCGCCGAGTACTGGCACATGGGCGCGACGACGACACGGTTCGGCAGGGTGATGCCGCCCAGGTCGATGGGCGTGAACAGCCTAGGGTGCCGCGACATCGATGCCCTTCTCCTTGAACGCCTGCCGGATGTCCTTCGCGAACTGCACCGCGCCGGGCTGGTCGCCGTGCAGGCACAGCGTATCGGCCGC
>DASZQH010000317.1:0-19402 GCA_035549805.1 Burkholderiales bacterium | reverse complement strand
CGAGCAGGTGTGCAAGTACATGTGCCCGTACGCGCGCTTCCAGAGCGCGATGTTCGACAAGGACACGCTGATCATCACCTACGACGCGGCGCGCGGCGAGCCGCGGGGCAAGAAGGCCGGCGCCGGCGACTGCGTCGATTGCGGCATCTGCGTCCAGGTCAGCCCGACCGGCATCGACATCCGCAACGGCCTGCAGTACGAGTGCATCGGCTGCGCGGCGTGCATCGACGGCTGCAACCAGGTGATGGACAAGCTCGGCCGCCCGGCCGGGCTGATCCGCTACACCACCACGCACGCGCTCGAGCAGAAGCTCTCCCGCCGGGACATCTTCCGCCGCGTGCTGCGGCCGCGGGTGCTGGTGTACTCCGGCATCCTGCTCGCCGTGGGCATCGCGTTCCTCGCGAGCCTCTACCTGAAGACCCCGCTCAAGGTCGACGTGATCCGCGACCGCGCGGCGATCTCGCGCGAGGTCGAGGGCGGCATGATCGAGAACGTGTACCGCCTGCAGGTCATGAACACCACCGAGCGGCCGCGCACGTTCGAGATCACCGCGACCGCCCCCAGGGACGCCGCGGGCGGCGTGGCCAACATCGAAATCTGGGGCGAAGCGATGGTGATCGTGCCCGCCACGGAGAACCGCGTCGCGCTGGTGAAGGTGCGCGGCCGCGCCCAGCCGGGCACCCATCCGATCGAGTTCCGCATCCGCGCCGTCGGCTTCGACGGCGTCGAGGTGCGCGAGAAGTCGGTGTTCCTCGTCCGATGATGCCGCGCACCGTGATCGCCGGCCTGGCGTACTTCGCGATGGTGTTCGGCGCGGGGGCGCTCCTCGGCACGCTGCGCGTGCTGTGGATCGCGCCGGCGCTCGGCGCGCGCGTCGCCGAGCTCGCCGAGATCCCGCTGATGCTCGCGCTCGCCGCGCTCGCGGCGCGCTGGATCGTGCGCCGCCTCGCGCTCGGCTTCGGCGAGCGCCTGGGCGCCGGCATCCTCGCGCTCGCGCTCGTCCTCGCCTGCGAGTTCACCGTCGTGCTCGCGGCGCGCGGCCTGACGCTCGCGCGCTACTTCGAGACGTTCGACCCGGTCAGCGGCACCGCGTACTACGTGGCGCTGCTGGTCTTCATGGTGCTGCCGCTCTGGTTCGAGCCGCGAGAGGAGGTCCCCGCATGACCACGCTTCCCTGGTATCGCCACCGCTGGCCCTGGATCCTCATGTCCGGCCCCGCGGCGGTCCTCGTCGCCGGCGCGTGGACGACGTGGATCGCGTTCGCGTCGGCCGACGGCCTCGTCGCCGAGGACTATTACAAGCAGGGCCTGGCGATCAACAAGGTCCTCGCCCGCGAAGAGGCCGCCCGGACGCTCGGGGTCTCCGCCGAGGTCCTCGTCTTCAAGGAGAGGATCGAAGTGAAGCTGACGGGCGAAGCGCCGGTGGCGCTCTTCGTGCACCTGGCGCACGGCACGCGCGCGGGGTACGACCAGCGGCTGCGGCTCGCCCGCACGCCGGAGGGACGCTACGAAGCCGCGCTGCCGGCGCTCCCGGCGGGGCGCTGGAAGATGGCGATCGAGGACCCGCAAGGGCGCTGGCGCATCGCGAAGGAGGTACTGTGAGGAAGGCGATCTGGATCCTCTGGCCCTCGTTCATCGTCGCGGGCGTCGCCGAGGTCGTGTTCTTCACGCTCTTCGACCCGCTGGAGCTGCACCTGGTGGCGGAGTCGGTCGGCTTTCGCAACCGCGTCGGCTGGTACACGATCGGCTTCCTGCTCTTCTGGGCCTTCGCCGCCGCCTCGAGCGCCTTCACCTGCTTCCTGCAGCGCTCCGCCGAAGAAATCAACCGCTGCCCCCTCCAGCCCCCGCAGCGTCCCCTCGGCTGCCCGAAGCGCGAAGACCCGAACGCGACCTGCTAGCGCAAAAGAAAAATAGGGACAGACCCTATTTTTCTCATTTACGCGATGCCGGGGTTGCCCTGCACGCCGATGAGGCGCGGGG
Source organism: Burkholderiales bacterium (assembly GCA_035549805.1). Classification (GTDB taxonomy): domain Bacteria; phylum Pseudomonadota; class Gammaproteobacteria; order Burkholderiales; family SG8-39; genus SCGC-AG-212-J23. The sequence continues at coordinate 17,423 of DASZQH010000317.1, read as the reverse complement.
CATTCGGCTTGAGCGCGGCAACGGCCTTGCGATCCCTTAGCCAGCGCTCGACCACTTCCCAGACCGGCTCGCCCTGCGCGTTCTCGGCCACCGACGCCCAGCCGGCGACCTTGTAGCGCCGCGCGGCCTCGATCGGCTTGCCGCCGAGCCGCATGTCCGAGATGCGCGCGCCGATCTTCGCCCCGGGCTCGCAGGCATAGGTCATGCCGCCCACGCGCACCATGTCGCCGCCCTGCTGCAGGTACGGGTCGGGATTGAAGAGGTTGTCGCACACGTCCTCGAGGATCGCCTTGATCTGCTCGCCGGTGAGCTCGTTCAGCGTCGCCTGCGGGTAGGTGATGGCGGTCTGGTCCATCACGTGCTCGCGCAGGATCGCCTGGCCGGGGAGGAGGGTGGTGCCCCAGCGGAAGCCCGGCGAGAAGGCGATCTCGGCGCCCTTCACCTGCATCAGCGCGTCGAGGATGAGCTGGTCCCAGGTGCCGTTGAAATTGCCGCGCCGGTAGAGCAGGCCTTCGGTCGTCGCCAGGGGCTCGCGCAGTTGCTCTTCAAAAGGATGTCTCACCTTGGAGATCAGGGCCTTCATGCCGGGATCTTCAGGAAGGAGATTCGAGAAGACAGGCAGGAGGCGGTATTGCGAGCCCTTCACGCCGCCGGCGTCCACCTGCAGGTCGAGCACGGCGAGGAATTTGCCGTTCGAGCCCGCGTTGGTGACCAGGGTCTTGCCGCCGGCGTTCGCGGCGACGATCGCGGCGGGCACGCCGTCGTGGGTGTGACCGCCGAGGATCGCATCGAGGCCGCGCACGCGCGTCGCGAGCTTGAGGTCGACGTCCATGCCGTTGTGCGAGAGGAGGACCACCGCCTTCGCGCCCTTGCCGCGCGCCTCGTCGACGAGCTGCTGCAGGCGCGGCTCCTGGATGCCGAAGGTCCAGTCGGGGACCTGGTGGCGCGGGTTGGCGATCGGCGTGTAGGGGAAAGCCTGGCCGATGATCGCGACCGGGATGCCGTTCAGCGCGCGGATCACGTAGGGCTTGAACACCGGATCCTCGAAGTCCGTCGTCTTGACGTTCTGCGCGAGGAACTCGAAGCCGAGCTCCTTCTCCACGGCCTGCTTCACCCGCTCCGCGCCGTAGGTGAACTCCCAGTGCGCGGTCATGAGGTCGACCCCGAGCTGCTTCTGCGCCGCGATCATGTCGGCGCCCTTCGTCCACAGCGAGGTGGCCGAGCCCTGCCAGGTATCGCCGCCGTCGAGGAGCAGGGCGTGGGGCCGCGAGGCGCGCAGGCGCTTCACCAGCGTCGCGAGGTGCGCGAAGCCGCCGACCTTGCCGTAGCGCTGCGCCGCCGCGGCGAAATCGAGGTGCGTGAACGCGTGCGCGCGCCGCGTGCCTTCCTTGATGCGGAAGGCACGGAGCAGCCGCTCGCCGACCAGGTGCGGCGCTCGCCCGGCGGAATCGCCGACGCCGAGGTTGACGCTCGGCTCGCGGAAGTGCACCGGCAGCAGCTGCCCGTGCGCGTCGGTGAAGTGCAGCAGCGAGACGTTGCCGAAGGCCGGCACGTCGTAGAGCTCCGAGGCGGCCTGCGCCTCGGAGAGCCCGGCCCGGAGCGTTCCCCCGGCGGCCGCGGCGAGCGCGAGAAGGCGGAGGAACTCCCTTCTCAGCACCGCCGCGTCACTGGTTGACGGGCGACGCCGGGTCGAGCAGCAGCGCGACGAGGTCCTTGATCTGCTCCTCGTTCAGCGTCGCCGACAGCCGCGGCATGTGCGAGCAGAGGTTGTACGCCTTGGCGTTGTAGATCTTGCCGTAGACGTATCGCTGGATCTCGGGGCGGTTGCCGCGGATCTTGCCGAAGCCGGCGAGGCTCGGACCGATGGTGCCGTACGCCTCCACCTTCGGGTTGAGCTGGTGGCAGTTGTAGCAGCTCCCGCCTTCCTGTACGCCTGGCTTGTCGCTCCACATCGCGCCGCGGCCGCTCTGCGCGATCCGCTCGCCCTTCTTCCAGTCGCCGATCAGGCTGCCCGCGGGGAACTTGACCGCCTTCAGCTGCGCGTCCTCCAGCGGTTTGGCGACATTTGCCGGCGGATTGTCGTTGTGCACGTTGCAGGCGCGCTGCACTTCGTCGAGGTTCACGCGCTCCATCGTCGCCTGGCCGCGCGGCTTGAAGTCGCGCTTGATCTGCGCGGTCACCTGCTCGAGGTCGCGCTCGGAGAGCTTCGGCCGCTCGCCGGTGCCGGGCGCATGGCCGGTCGTCGTGCAGGCCGCCAGGGCGGCGGCTGGAATCCACAGGAATCGCTTCATCGTCGCCTCCCTAGCGCTTGATGGCGGGGCCGCGGTAAACCACGCCCTGCGCATTCATCGTCATGTAGTTGATGAGGTCCACCGTCGTATCCGAGCCGAAGAGCGGCTCCGGCATGCGCATCTGGCGGTAGCAGTCGTTCATGCGCCACTGCAGCGTGACGAAGGCGCTCGTCGAGACGCGGTACGCGGGCCAGGTCGCCATGAGCGGGCGCGTGTACTCGGCCTTGGTCAGGACCGGCAACCCCGACATGCGGATGCGCTTGCCTTCCTCGCCGTGGCACGACGCGCAGGAGAAGTCCCAGGGGCCCGCGCGGTGGAAGAAGAGCTTCTCGCCCATCTCGTAGGACGCCTTTTCCTTCGCGTGGCCGGAGCCCGGGCGCAACGGCATGCCGTGCGACTGGCCGGCGACAAAGGCGGAGAGCACTTCCATCTCGGAGGGCTTGTCGGCGTTTCCGAAGACGCGCTGGGTGGCTTCCTCCCGCGTGCGCCCCTGCAGGCTCATCATGCAGTGCAGGAGCCGGGTCTCGAGGTCCATGACCCGCCCGGCATCGGCGAAGTAGCGCGGCAGGCCCGCGTACGCGCCTTTCAGGACGCCCGCGCCCTGGCCGAGGTCGCATTGCTCGAGCGACACGTTCTTCGGGCCCTGCCGCTTCTTCCAGGCCTCCTCGCCGGCGAGCTCGTAGAGCTCGATCGGCGCGTTCTCGGCGGCCATCCTCTGGTAGTCGGCGAACGGCGATTTCTGCTGCGCGAGCGCGGCCGCCGCGAAAGCGGCGAGCGCGGACGCAGCCAATGCACGGCCTGCAAGACGACGCATCATGTCCTCCTCCTCAATTCAGCGGGCGAGTGCCGCGGTTCGCCCTCAGGCGACCGCGGTCTCGGTCTTGTTCGTGTCGCCCTTGTTGTCGAGCCAGCTGACTTCGATCTTGTCGCCCTTCGCCCCGCCGGCGAGGCGGAACGTGAACACCGGGTTGCGCGACACCGCCTGGCTGATCTCGCCCTCGATCACGGTCTTGCCGTTCACCTTCACCGTCAGGTTCTGGATGAAGTGCGGGTTGCCCTTGGTCTGCTGCTCGGTCGCCATCGGGTGGGTCATCAGCACGCGCACGTCGGTGTAGCCGCTGCCGAGCGTGGCTCTCATCTTCATCGGTCCCGCCATGTCAGCCTCCGCACCCGCCAATGGTCACTTTGATTTCCCTGGTCGCGACGTAGTGCCGGCCGCCTGCGGTGGCCACCACGCGCACGTCCGAGGTCTCGCCCATCTTCGCGTTCACCTTCACGAAGGGCAGCGCGCCCGCCATGAAGTCGAACCGGGCGACGAGGGGGTAGGGGTTCTTGTCGACCAGCACGGCGATCGAGGTGGTATTCGGGATCCTGCTCTGGATCTCGATCGGCACCACCGCGCCGTTCTCGGCGATCTGCGGCGCCTCGATCACGATGTCGCCGCTCGCCTGCGGGCTTTCCGCGCCGATGCTCTTCAGCGCGTCGCCGGTGCTCTTCGAGCCGAAGGCGCCCTTGTTCCACGTCGCCGCGAGCGCGGCGAGCGGGTTGAGCACCCCGGCCGCCAGGGCCGCGGCGAGAGCGCCGCCGCGTTGCAGCAGAGTCCTACGCAATCCGTCCATGTGTTTTCCCTCCTCCAATCGTGGCCATCCTAAACGCATCCGCGCCGAGAGAGTGCGGCCGCAGGATCGAATGTCCTTATGCCTGTATCAGCCCTCAGCACTGCTCCCAGGGCAGGCCTTCCTTGCGCCAGCCGGCCTGCGTGTTGCGCTGGTGGTGCGCGTCGAGCGGTCCCTCGAAGCCGTGCGCCACATTGTAGACGCGCGAGAACCCCGCGCGCTCGAGCGCCTCGCCGGCCTCCTGCGAGCGGTTGCCGCTGCGGCAGATGAGCACGATCGGGCGCTTCGCGTGGTCGGTGCCGGCGAGCTTCTTCACCTGGCCGACGAAATGCGGGTTCACGTCCCAGTCCGGGCCGTCGTTCCACGCGACGTGCAGCGCGCCGACCGGGTGGCCGACGAACAGGTACTCCATCTCGCTGCGCACGTCGATGAACAGCGCGTCGGAAGTGGCCTTGAGGAACTCGGCGGCCTGCCGGGGATCGAGGTGCTCCATGGGCGCGATTATCGCTTGTAACCGCGGTCACAGACGCGATCCCGGCGCGGGCGGACAATGACCCCATGAGCCAATACACTTTTGGAAAGACCGTGGGGCTGGGCTTCGAGCAGGCCGTGCAGGCCGTGACCGAGGCGCTGGCGAAAGAGGGCTTCGGCGTCCTCACCGAGATCGACGTCGCGGCGACGCTGAAGAAGAAGCTGAACATCGACCGGCCGCCCTACCGGATCCTGGGGGCCTGCAACCCGCAGTTCGCGGCGCGCGCCCTCGAGGTCGAGCCGCAGATCGGCGCCTTGCTGCCCTGCAACGTCGTCGTGCGCCAGGGCGGCGACGGGGCCACGGTGGTCGAGTTCATGGACCCGCGCGCGGTGCTGCAGCTCACCGACCGTCCCGAGGTCGCGTCGATCGCCGGCGAGGTCCGCTCCCGCCTCGAGCGGGTGATGAACGCCCTGTAACCCTAGGCGGCGGCTTTCGCCAAGTCCGCCAGCGCGGCCGGGTCGCGCAGGGTGATCCGCTCGCGCCCGAGCTCGACCCAGCCGCGGTCCTCGAACTGGCGCAGCAGGCGGCTCACGATCTCGCGCACGCTGCCGAGCTCCTCGGCGAGCTTCTGGTGCGTCGCCCCGACCACCGGGCCGCGGTGCACGAGGAGCCGCGCGAGGCGCGCGTCGAGGCGCCGGAACGCCACTTCCTCGACGAGCTGCATCACTTCGGCGAGGCGCTCGCCGTACATGCCGAACACGAAGCGGCGGAACGGCTCGAACTCGAGCAGGAGCTGCTGGAAGAGCACCGGCGGCACGCTGACGAGCGTCACGTCTTCCTCCGCGATGCCGCTCGCCGAGTAATCCGACTTGCCGAGCAGGCACCCCCCGGAGAGCACGCAGCCGTCGCCCGGCTCGACGTGGTAGAGCACGATCTCGCGCCCGTTCGGCGCCGTCTTCGTCACCCGGACGCTGCCTTCGAGCACGAGCGGGAATCCGCGGCAGGGCTGGCGCGCGTCGAAGAGGACCGTCCCCTTCGGCGCGCGGATCGTCTGCGCCTGCGCGAGCAGCGCATCCAGGCGCGCGGCCGGAAGCTCCGCGAAAAATGCGAAGCGCTCGAGCAGCAGGCTGCGCAGGTCGGGCATGTCCGCCCGAGTGTAGACGAATGGAACCTAGGTCGCAGACCCGCGCCGCGCCGCCCGCAAGAATGCCGGCATGCCGTCTCTCAACTCCTGGAGGTCACACATGTCGGTCGAACGCCTGATTCGCATCTTCGCGGGCAGCTTCGTGCTCGCGTCCCTCGCCCTCGGCGTCGCGGCGAGCCCGCTCTTCGTCAGCCAGCATTTCCTGTGGTTCACCGCCTTCGTCGGCTTCAACCTGCTGCAAAGCGGCTTTACCCGCTTCTGCCCGCTCGAGATGATCCTGCGGCGCCTGGGCGTCGGCTGCCCGGTGAAGGCCGCGGCATGAGCGCGCACGTGCAGGCGCTCGACGAGCGCAGTTTCGACGCCGCGCTGGCGGCAGGCGGGGGCGGGGCGGTGGTCGTGGACTTCTGGGCGCCCTGGTGCGGCCCCTGCCGCATGATGGCGCCGGCACTCGAGTCCGCCGCGGCGCAGCTCGCCGGCCGCGTGAGCTTCGCCAAAGTGAACACCGACGAGAGCCCGGCGCTCGCCGCCCGCTTCGCGATCCGCTCCATTCCCACGCTGATCCTGTTTCGCGACGGGCGCGAGGTGCGCCGCATGTCGGGCGTCCTCGACGCGCGTTCCCTGGTCGCGTGGGTGCAGCAGGCGCAGGGCGTAGTCAGCGCTTGACGCAGGTCAAAGGACGTTGCGCGACCCGAACGATACTGAAAAGCGCATGAATCGAAGGAAGATCCTGCTCCTGTCGGTCTCCGCGGCCGCCGCCGTGGCGCTCGGCGCGCTGCTCGTGGCGACCCAGCGTCCCGCGCCGCAGCCGAGCGCGACCAGCGGCGCGAGCGCGTCCCCGGCGAGCGTGGCCGAGGTCGCGACCGTGGAGCTGCGCGAGGTGACCGATTTCTACGCCGCCGACGCGGTGATCGAGGCGGTCCGCGCGGCCACGGTGTCGGCGCAGATCGCGGGCAACGTCACGCGCTTCTACGTCGACGCGGGCGAGCGCGTGAAGCGCGGCGACCTGCTGGTGCGCATCGACGCGCGCGACACCGACGCGCAGGTCGCGGCCGGCGCGGCGCGCGTCGCGCAGGCCGAGGCGCAGCTCGCGCAGGCGAAGCTCGGCCACGCGCGCACGGTGAAGCTCGTCGAGCAGAAGTTCGTCAGCCAGGCGGCCTTCGACAAGGCCGAGGCGGACCTGAAGAGCGCCCAGGCGGATCTCGAGGTGGCGCGCGCCGGCGCGAGCCAGGCGAGCACCGCGCGCAGCTTCGCCGAGGTGCGCTCGCCGATCGACGGGGTGGTGACGCGCCGCCTCGCGGAGCTCGGCGAGCTTGCCTCGCCCGGCAAGCCGCTTCTCGAGGTGCACGACCCTGCGGCGCTGCGCGCCGTCGCGGCGGTGCCGCAGTTCATCCTGCCCCGCATCGCGGGCGCGCGCGAGGCCGAGATCGTCCTTCCGCTCCTCGGCGTCACGCTGCGCGCGAAGAGCGTGACGGTCCTCCCCGCGGCGGACGCGCGGCTCCTCTCCACCCAGGTGCGCGCGGAGCTTCCCGCCGCGCTGCCCGCCGGCGTCATCCCGGGGACCGCGGCGAAGGTGCTGCTGCCCGCCGGAACGGCGAAGCGGCTGGTCGTGCCCGAGGCGGCGGTCCTGCGCCGCGGCGAGCTCACCGCCGCGCACGTGATCGGCGCGGACGGCCAGCTGCGGCTGCGGCAGATCCGGCTCGGCGAGCCCGCCGGCAACGGCCTGGTCGAGGTCCTCGCCGGGCTCGACGCCGGCGAGCGCGTGGAGCTGCGATGAACCCGGGCGAGCGCCGCCTCGGGGTCTCCGGAGGGCTCGCGCGCGCCTTCCTCGGCTCGCAGCTCACGCCGCTGCTCGCGATACTCGGGCTGCTGCTCGGCCTGTTCGCGGTGCTGGTCACCCCGAAGGAGGAGGAGCCGCAGATCAACGTCACGATGGCGAACGTCTTCATCCCGTTCCCCGGCGCCTCCACGGAGGACGTGGCCAGCCTGGTCACCGTGCCGGCCGAGCAGGTCGTGTCGCAGATCCGCGGCATCGAGCACGTGTTCTCGGTGACGCGGCCCGGGCTCGCGGTGCTCACGGTGCAGTTCGAGGTGGGCGAGGACCGCATCGCCGCGCTGGTGCGCCTGCACGACACCCTGATGGCCAACCGCGACTGGGTCCCGGCGCATCTCGGCGTGGGCGATCCGGTGGTCAAGCCGCGCGGCATCGACGACGTGCCGATCGTGACCTTCACGCTGCACGGCGCGCGCGCCGACACCACCGCGGCCGACCTGCAGAAGGTCGCGCACGCGCTCGAGATCGAGCTGAAGCGCGTGCCCGGCACGCGCGAGGTGCAGACCTTCGGCGGCCCCGACGAGGTGGTGCGCGTGACCCTCGACCCCGAGCGGCTCGCGGCGCACCGCGTCACCGTCGCCGACCTCGAGCGCGCCCTGCGCGCGGCGAACGTCTCGGCGCCCTCGGGCCGCCTGCTCTCCGGCAACCGCAGCGTGGAGGTGCGCACCGGCGAGTTCCTGTCCGGCGCCGCCGACGTCGGCCGCCTCGTGGTCGGCGTGCACGAGCGCCGCCCGGTGTACCTCGCCGACGTGGCGAGCGTGCGCACGGGCCCCGACGTGCCGACCCGCTTCGCCTGGTACGGCGAGAGGGGCGCGCAGGGGCAGTACCAAGAGTTTCCCGCGGTCACGCTGGCCGTGTCCAAGAAGGCGGGAGAGAACGCCTCGAGCGTCGCCGATGCGCTGCTCGAGCGGGTGGATGAGCTGAAGGGCTCGCTCGTCCCCGATGACACCCGCGTGGTCGTCACGCGCAACTACGGCGACACCGCGCGCGACAAGGCGAACAAGCTCATCCAGAAGCTCCTCTTCGCCACCCTCTCGGTGGTCGCGCTGGTCTGGGCGGCGCTCGGCCGGCGCGAGGCGATCGTGGTCGGCGCCGCGGTGGTGCTCACGCTCGCCACCACGCTCTTCGCCTCCTGGGCCTGGGGCTTCACGCTGAACCGGGTCTCGCTGTTCGCCCTCATCTTCTCGATCGGCATCCTGGTCGACGACGCGATCGTGGTGGTGGAGAACATCCACCGTCGCGCCGCTTTCGACCACTCGCCGCCGCTGCAGGGGATCCCGGTCGCGGTCGACGAGGTCGGCGGGCCCACCATCCTCGCCACGTTCACGGTGATCGCCGCGCTCCTGCCGATGGCGTTCGTGTCGGGCCTGATGGGCCCCTACATGGCGCCGATCCCGATCAACGCCTCGATGGGCATGCTGCTCTCGCTCGTCATCGCGTTCGTCGTGACGCCCTGGCTTGCCTTTCACCTCCTGAAGAAAGGACATTCCGTTGCGGGAAGCGCGCACAAGCTGTCCGGAATCCTGGAAAGGTTCTTCACGAAGCTGATGTCGCCGTTCCTGCGCGGCGTCGCGGGGCGCGGCAGCCGGCGCGGGCTCGCCCTGGGGATCCTCGCCGCGATCGCGCTCTCGGTCGCGCTCGTCCCGCTCAAGGCGGTGGTGCTGAAGATGCTGCCCTTCGACGACAAGAGCGAGTTCCAGGTCGTGCTCGATATGCCGACCGGGAGCGCGGTCGAGGCGACCGCCGCGGCGCTGCGCGAGCTCTCCGCCGAGATCGCCGCCGTTCCCGAGGTGAAGGACCTGCAGGCGTACGCGGGCCTCGCCTCGCCGATCAGCTTCAACGGCCTGGTGCGCCAGTACTACCTGCGCTCGGGCGGCGAGGTGGGCGACATCCAGGTCAACCTGGTCGGCAAGGACGCACGCAGCCGCAAGAGCCACGAGATCGCGCAGGAGGTCGCGCCGCGCCTCGCCGTCATCGCCAGGCGCCACCGCGCGGACGTGAAGGTGGTCGAGGTCCCGCCCGGCCCGCCGGTGCTCTCGCCGATCGTGGCCGAGATCTACGGGCCGGACTACCGCTCGCAGATCGAGCTCGCGCGCGCCGTGCGGCGCGTCTTCGAGTCGACGCCGGACGTGGTCGCGGTCGACGACACGAGCCTCGACGCCGCGGAGCGCATCGTCCTGCGCGTCGACGCCGCCAAGGCGGCGCTGTACGGCATCCCGGTCGCCGACGTGGTGCGCAGCGCGCGCCTTGCGCTCGCGGGCGAGGACGTCACGCCGATCCACGACGGGCAGAGCAAGTACGCGGTACCGGTGCGCATCGGCCTCGCGCCCGAGAAGGCCGGCCGGCTCGACGACGTGCTGAAGCTGCGCCTGCGCGGCGCCGACGAGCGCGGGCAGGCCTACGAGGTCGCGCTCGCCGAGCTCGTGCACCCGGTGCGGCTCGCGGTCGAGCCGGTGATTTACCGCAAGGACCTGCAGCCGGTGGTGTACGTGGTGGGCGACGTCGCCGGCGGGCCGGGCAGGACCGACTCGCCCCTCTACGGCATGTTCGCGATGCGCGAGGCCATCGGCAAGCTCGCGGTCCCGGGCGGGCTGCCGCTCGAGGAGCACTTCATCGCCCAGCCGGGCGATCGCTACCGCGCCTTCGGCCTCAAGTGGGACGGCGAGTGGCAGATCACCTACGAGACCTTCCGCGACATGGGCATCGCCTACGCGGTCGGGCTGCTCCTCATCTACCTGCTGGTAGTGGCGCAGTTCCGCTCGTACCTCACGCCGCTCGTCATCATGGCGCCGATCCCGCTCACGGTGATCGGCGTGCTGCCGGGGCACGCGCTGCTCGGCAGCCAGTTCACCGCTACCTCGATGATCGGCATGATCGCGCTCGCCGGCATCATCGTGCGCAACTCGATCCTGCTCGTCGACTTCATCCACCAGCGCCTCGGCGAGGGCGCGAGCTTCGAGCAGGCGACGATCGACGCCGCCGCGACGCGCGCCAAGCCGATCGTGCTCACCGCCGCGGCCGCCATGCTCGGCGCGCTGTTCATCCTCGACGACCCGATCTTCAACGGCCTGGCGATCAGCCTGCTGTTCGGCATCCTGGTCTCGACGCTGCTCACGCTCGTCGTGATCCCGGTCCTGTACTACGCGGCCAACTATCGCTCTATCTCTTCGGCTTCTCCGGAGGAAAGCGATAGAAGTCCCGATTCAGGTACGCCACCAGGTCCTCTATCTCAGCCGGCGTGAAGCCCGGGTTGTACGAGCCGGCCCAGCGGGTGGTCTCCTTGCGCAGCGCCTCGAGCGACTGCACCTTGCGCCTCGGCGGCACATAGAGCTCCGTCTCGTGGCACTGCAGGCAGGACTTGTGCAGCGCCTCGCCGCGCGCCGGGTCCGGAGGCGGCGCCGGCTCTGCGCAGCCGGAGAGCAGCGCGAGCAGGAGCGGGACGAGGCGCATCAGTTCCCGCGCGCCGGCGCGACGATGCCGTGCGGCTCGCGCAGCTGCACGCCGCGCTGCCGGGCACGCTCGCGCAGGCGCGTGCGGTGGCGCTCGCGAAGACCGGTCCTCGCGGCGTCGTCCTTCGCCGCCTGCGCGTCCTTGCGGTACTGCTCCCGCTCCTCGGGCGTCATGAGCTCGGCGCCGTAGATGTACTCGCGTTCCTGCGGCTGGGCGTGGGCCGACACGGCGACGCACAAGAGGAGGGCAGCGATCGAGTGACGCATCGGGTACGGAATAGCGCATCGGCCCGCGTCGCGGCTTGATACAGATCAAACGGCCGGGGCGACGCCTGCCGAGAATGGCGGGGATGGAACTGCTTGAGTTCGCCCGCGGGCCCGCGCTCGCATTCTCGGTGGCCGTGTTCGCCCTCGGCCTTGCCTGGAGGCTGTGGCGCATCTTCCGCCGGCCGGCGCGCGCGGACTACTCGCTGCCGCGGCCGGGCGCCGGGGGCGGCGGCCTGCAGGCGATCTTCCGCAAGATGCTGCCGCCGAGGGGCGTGAAGGTGCGGGGCGCGTCGATGGCGAACGCCTACGCCTACCACCTCGCCCTCGCGGTCGTGGTCTTCGCCTTCGCGCCGCACATCGCGTTCGTCGAGCGCTACACCGGGCTCGCCTGGCCGGCGCTGCCGGACGCGGTGACCTACCTGGCGAGCGCGGTGGCGATCGTGGGCCTCGTCTTCGCGCTGCTCGCGCGCCTGACCGACGGCGTGCTGCGGCTGCTCTCCCGCTTCGACGACTACTTCAGCTGGGCGGTGACGATGGCGCCGCTGCTCACCGGGATGGCGCTGCTGCCGATGCCGGCGCAGCCGGTCCCGCTCGCGATCCACCTCATCAGCCTCGAGCTGCTGCTCGTGTGGCTGCCGTTCGGCAAGCTCTCGCACGCGGCGCTGGTCTTCGTCTCGCGCTGGCGCACCGGCGCCGACTTCGCCCGCAAGGGAGCCGCACCATGAACGAGCTCGACTTCGACAGCCCGCGCTTCACCATCCGCAAGCCGGAGGTGCGTTTCGATGCGCAGGGCAGCGCGTCCGACGAAGAGCGCGCGGCCGCCGCCGTGCAGGCCTTCACGCGCGACATGACGCGCACCGCCGCGACCTACATGGAGTCGTGCATCCGCTGCGGCCACTGTGCCGAGGCCTGCCATTTCTACATGGCGAGCGGCGATCCGCAGTACACCCCGATCTGGAAGCTCGAGCCGTTCCGCAAGGCGTACCACGGGAAAAAGGTGACGGCGGCCGAGCTGCGGCAGTGGCAGGAGCTCCTCTACGACTCGTGCACGATGTGCGGGCGCTGCACGCTCGCCTGCCCGATGGGCATCGACATCGCGGGCCTCGTCGCGCAGGCGCGGCATGGCATGTTCGCCGCCGGGCTGGTGCCGCACGAGCTGCACGCGGTCGCCGAGCGCGCCGAGCGCGAGGGCAGCCCGCTCGGCGCGACGCCGAAGGTGCTGAAGGAGCGCATCGAGTGGCTGTGCGACGAGCATGAGGTCGACATCGTCCTCGACCGGCCGCAGGCCGACATCGTCGTGACGCTCTCCTCGATCGAGATCATGAAGTACCCGGGCTCGCTGGTCGCCCTGGCGAAGATCCTGAACCGCCTCGGCGCGTCCTGGACCATCCGCTCCGACGGCTACGAGGCGACCAACTTCGGCCTGTTCTCCGGCAACCTCGACTGGCAGCGCGACATGAGCCTGCGCGTGATCGACGCCGCAGTGGCCGCGGGCGCAAAGACGCTGGTGCTGCCCGAGTGCGGGCACGCCTATGGCGCGATGCGCTGGCAGGGCGCGAACATGTACGGCAAGCCGCTGCCGTTCCGCGTGCTGCACATCTCGGAGTTCCTCGCCGAGGCGGTGCGCGAGGGCCGGCTGAAGCTCTCCCCCATGCAGGGCTCGGTCACCTTCCACGATCCGTGCCAGGTGTCGCGCCGCGGCGGCGCGACGAGCGCGCCCAGGGAGGTGCTGGATTCCCTGCACGCGGACCTCAGGGAAATGCCGCCCTCCGGCGACGCCAACTGGTGCTGCGGCGGAGGCGGCGGGGTGGTCACGCTGCACCGCGCCGATGCGCACCGGTATCGCGCCTTCGAGATCAAGATGAAGCAGGTGGAGGCCTCCGGCGCCTCGCGCATGGCCACCAGCTGCTCGAACTGCCGCCTCACCTTCGACGACGGCCAGGCGCACTATCAGTGGGACCGGAAGATGGAGAGCCTGCTCGAGCTGGTCGCCGAGCACCTGCAGTGAAGCGGCTCTCCCCCCAAATGAGGCGGCTTCTCCTATAGGGAGGCGCCAAGCGTTTCCGCGTGGCTCGCGCCGAGGCGCTCCCGGGCGAAGGCGACGAACTGGCTGACGAGCTTCGAGTAGAACTTCTGCCGCGAGTAGACGACCGAGAGGTTGCGCACCAGGCGCGGCTCGAGCGGGATGCCGACCAGGATGCCCAGGCTGCGATCCTTCACCACCGTGGCGCGCGACATGATCGCGAAGCCGCGGCCCGTGGCCACCAGGCCCTTCAGCGCCTCCGGGCTGCCGAGCTCCATCGCCGGCTGCAGCGAATCGGGCGACAGGCCGACCCGGCGCAGGTAGACGTCGGTCACCTCGCGCGTGCCGGAGCCCGGCTCGCGGCTGATGTAGGCGTGCTGCACCAGCATCGCCGGCGCGACGCTCTTCAGCCTGGCGAGCGGGTGGGAGGGCGCGCAGACGACCAGCAGCTCGTCCTCGCACGCCACCTCGGTGAGGAGCGAGGGCAGCTGCGAGTCGCTCTCGATGAAGCCGACGTCGAGGCTGTGCTCGGCGACCTGGTTCTGCACCTGCTCCGAGTTCGCGACCACCAGGCGCGGCAGCACGCCGGGGAAGCGCGCGCTGAACTCCCCGAGCACGCGCGGCAGCAGGTACTCGGCGATGGTCATGCTCGCGCCGATGAGGAGCGGCCCGCCCACGCGGCCGGTCATGTCCTTCAGGCGCGCGTCGAGCTCGGCGGACAGACCGAGGATGCGCTCGGAATAGTCGAACACCACCCTGCCGGCCTCGGTGAGCGAGATCTGCCCGTGGCCGCGCTCGAACAGGCGCGTGTTGAAGTGCTCCTCGAGCTGCTTGATCTGGAAGGTCACCGCCGGCTGGGTCATGAACAGCGCCTCCGCCGCCTTGGTGAAGGAGAGGTGCTTCGCCACCGCGTGGAACACCTGCAGGCGCCGGTCGGCCATATGGTTGTCTATTATATGAGCCGATAGAGCGGCTTGATTCGCCGCGGCGCGTGCCGCACGAGAAAATCGAGCGGTGAGCGGCCTTGAACTGAGCGGCGTGGCGTGGTGGTGGTGGCCGGTCGGCCTGTTCGCCATGAGCTTCGTCCTCGGGGTGATGGCGGTGGTCGGCGGCATCGGCGGCGGCGTGCTCTTCGTGCCGCTCGTGAGCGGCTTCTTCCCTTTCCACATCGACTTCGTGCGCGGCGCGGGCCTGCTGCTCGCGCTCTCGGGCTCGCTCTCCGCCACGCCGGCGCTGCTGCGTAACGGCCTCGCCAGCCTGCGGCTCGCCCTGCCGCTCGCCCTCGTCGGCTCGGTCGGCTCGATCGTCGGCGCGCTGGTCGGCTTCGCGCTGCCCGCCCCGGTGGTGCAGACGGCGCTCGGCGCCACCATCCTCGCGATCGTGGCGCTCATGTGGTTCGGCGGAAAGGCCGACCAGCCGCGCGTGGATCGTCCGGATGCGATCGCCGCCGCGCTGCGCATGGGCGGCGTCTACCATGACCCGGCGAGCGGCCAGGACGTGGACTGGCGCGTGCACCGCACGCCCGCAGCGCTCGTCGCGTTCGCCGGCATCGGCGTGCTCGCCGGCATGTTCGGGCTCGGCGCCGGATGGGCGAACGTGCCGGTGCTGAACCTGCTCATGGGCGCGCCGCTCAAGCTCTCGGTCGGCACTTCGGCGCTGCTCCTCTCCGTCATCGATACCTCGGCGGCCTGGGTGTACCTGCACCGCGGCGCGATCCTGCCCATGCTCGTCGCGCCGACGGTCATCGGCGTGATGCTCGGCGCGCGCATCGGCGCGCGCGTGCTGCGCGTCGCGCCCGCCTCGACCGTGCGCCGCGTCGCGATCGTGGTGCTGCTGGTCGCCGGCCTGCGCGCCATGCTGAAGGGCCTCGGGATCTGGCCGTGAGCGAGCGCCCCGACGAGCAGGCGGTCTACGCGCGCTGGCTGGATGCCGGCGCGCGCATCGGCCTTGCCGCGCTTGCCGCAGCCTTCGCCCTGTACGTCTCGGGCGTGCTGGATGCGCACGTTCCGCGCGAGCAGCTGCCCTCGCTGTGGGTCCTTTCCCTGGAGGAATTCCGCGCCCGGACCGGCGCGCCCGCAGGGTGGGGCTGGCTCGCCCTGCTGCACACCGGCGACTTCCTCAGCCTCGCCGCCGTGGCGCTTCTCGCCCTGGCGACGCTCGTCTGCTACGGGCGCCTGGTGTTCTTCTATTTCTCGAGGAACGAGAAGCTGCACGGCGCGCTCGCGCTCGCGCAGGCCCTGGTGCTGCTTGCCGCGGCATCGGGCTTCATCGGCGGAGGCCATTGATGTCGAGGCTGGTTCCCCCGCACGGCGGGCACGGGCTCATGCCCTTGCAGGTCCCGGACGAGCGGCTCGCCGAGGAACGCGCGCGCGCCGCGTCGCTGCGCCGCGTGCGCGTGAGCTCGCGCGAGAAGGGCGACCTGATCATGCTCGGCATCGGCGGCTTCACGCCGCTCGCGGGCTTCATGACGCGCGCCGACTGGCAGGGCGTCTGCGACGGCATGCGCACTGCCGCGGGCTTCTTCTGGCCGATCCCGATCACGCTTTCCACCGACGAGGACGTCGCCGCCGGCGCCGAGATCGCGCTCGCCGATCCGGACGACGGCGCGATCCTCGCCACGATGCGGGTGACCGAGCGCTACGGGATCGACAAGGCGCACGAGTGCGCCTGCGTCTTCAAGACCACCGACCCGGCGCATCCCGGCGTGAAGATGGTGATGCAGCAGGGCAAGGTAAACCTGGCCGGGCCGGTGCGCGTGCTCTCCGACGGGGGCTTTCGCGCGAAGTACGGCACCCTGTTCATGACCCCGGCCGAGACGCGCGCCGCGTTCGAGCGCCTCGGCTGGTCGCGCGTCGCGGCGTTCCAGACCCGCAACCCGATGCACCGGTCGCACGAGTACCTCGCGAAGGTGGCGATCGAGGTGTGCGACGGCGTGCTCGTGCATTCGCTTCTCGGCAACCTGAAGCCGGGCGACATCCCGGCCGAGACGCGTACCCGGGCGATCTCGGTGCTGGTCGAGAGCTACTTCCGACCGGGGACCGTGGTACAGGCGGGCTATCCGCTCGACATGCGCTATGCGGGGCCGCGCGAGGCGCTGCTGCACGCGCTCTTCCGGCAGAACTACGGCTGCTCGCACCAGATCGTCGGCCGCGACCACGCCGGCGTCGGCAAGTACTACGGCCCCTTCGACGCGCACCGCATCTTCGACGAGATCCCGGCCGGCGCGCTCGAGACGCGGCCGCTGAAGATGGACGTGACGTTCTGGTGCTACAAGTGCGGCGGCATGGCGTCGGGCCGCACCTGCCCGCACGGCGCGGCCGACCAGCTCCAGGTCTCCGGCACGCAGCTGCGCAAGTGGCTGGTGGAGGGCAAGGACGTGCCGGCTGAATTCAGCCGCCCCGAGGTGCTGGCCGTGCTGAAGGAGTACTACGCCGCGTGCGGCTGATCGCCTTCCTTGCCGTTCTGTTGCTGTCGAATGAATGTCTTGCACAGGACTACGCGCGCGAGGCGCGCTGGAAGTCGGAGGTGATGGGCAACCTGGTGGTCGGCGATGCGGTGGATCTTCGTCTGCCGTCCGGAAGAGCGTTCCTCGGTCTTCACGCACAAGGCAAGCCCGGAATGCCAGCGGTCCTGATCGTGCACGGCAGCGGCGTTCATCCCGACCACGGGATGATCGGCACGCTCCGCGTCGCGCTCTCGGACGCGGGCTTCACGACGCTGTCCATCCAGATGCCGGTGCTAGCCGCCGACACGCCCGCGGCCGAGTATTACCCGAAGCTCTTCCCCGAGGCGGCGCAACGCATCGCCGCGGGCGCGGACTGGCTGAAAGGCAGGGGCGTGAAGAGAACCGTGCTGGTCTCGCACAGCCTCGGCGCGTGGATGAGCCAGAAGTACCTGCAGAAGGCGGGCGAGGCACCGTTCGCCGGCTACGTCAGCATGGGGCGGAGCGGGCCGCTGCCGAAGCTCGCGCTGCCGGTGCTCGACGTCTACGGCGAGAAGGACTTCCCCGCCGTCCTCGAGTCTGCCCCCGCGCGCCGCGCCTCGGTGCAGGTGCGCATCGCCGGTGCCGACCACTTCTACAATGGCCGCGAGGCCGAGCTGGCCGCGGTCCTGAAGGACTTCATTTCCGGCCTGTAGGGAGGCGACCCCGCCTCCGGACGAATCGCGGCTAGGGCTTCTTCGGTGTCTTGTACTCGGCTTCCTTCTGGAACGGCTCCCAGACGGTTTCGTAGCCGACGAACCCCTTGTCGTTCGCCGGCTTCTGGCGCGTGATCACGAAACGCGCCTTGCCGTCCGGAACCTTGACGGGGGACGCGGGTTTCTTTTCCTC
>DASZQH010000316.1:0-1690 GCA_035549805.1 Burkholderiales bacterium | reverse complement strand
CGTTTTAGAACCAAGTTGCATCGGGAGCGTTCAAACGGTCATGCCTACCACCTGGATCGTCACCGGCGACGCGGCACGCGCCCGCATCCTGCAAGTAACGGGCCGCAACCAGCTCGAGGAGATCGAGCGTTTCGACAACCCGAAAGCCCGCATGAGCGACCGCGAGCTCACGACCGACGCGCACCCGCGAATGCGGGGCACCGCCGGGCCGGGCAGCGACCGGCAGGAAACCGGCGCGGTCGAGCACGAGACCGAGCTCTTCGCCAAGGAGATCGACCGGCGCCTCGACCAGGCGCGGGCGCGCAACCGCTTCGACCGGCTGTTCCTGCTCGCGCCGCCGAAGTTCCTCGGCCTGCTGCGCCAGAACCTGACGCGCGAGACGGCGAAGCTCGTCTCCGACGATATCGCGCAGAACCTGGCGTGGTTCGATCCGCGCGAGGTCGAGCGCTTCCTGCGCGCTCGGCGCCGCCTTACGGAAGACGAGAAAGGAAGTGCGCCAGCGCCCTGAGCTCGTCGTCCTTCACGCCGTACAGGGCGGCGGCCATGATCGTGTCGCCGCCCGAGCGCTTGCCGTCCCGGTAGGCGAGCAGCTCCGCGTTCAGGTAGTCCTCGCGCTGGCCCGCGAGCCGCGGCATCTGCTTCTGGCCATGGTAGGTCGAGACGTGGCAGACGTTGCAGCGCAGCTTCCTGCCCAGCGCGCTGCCCTTCTCGAAGAGCTCCTTCTGGGAAGGACCTTCCGCGACCGGCCTCGCCGGCAGCTTCGAGAAGTGCTCGGCGAGCGCGATGATCTCGGGGTCCTTGATGCCGGCGAGGATCGGCGTCATCACCGGCGAGCGGCGCAGCTCCTCGCGGAACAGGATCATCTGGTTCTCGAGGAACAGCTTCGGCTGCCCCGCGAGCGACGGCACGCCCGCCGTCACGGAGTTTCCGTCGGCGCCGTGGCAGGCCTTGCAGGAAGCGATGCGGTCCTGCGCGAAGCCGCCGGCGGAAAGAAAAAGGGCGGTGAGCAGAGCCCACCGCCCCTTCCGGAGCGAACCCACTACTGCTTCGAGGCGGGCTTGGCGCCCTTGTCGTAGCTGATGCGGTAGATCGCGCCGAGCTGCTCGTCGGAGAGCAGCAGCGAGCCGTCGGGCAGCTGCGCGAGGTAGGCCGGGCGGCCCCAGAACTTGTAGCTGTCCTTGGCCTCGTTGAACCCGGTGGCGAACGGCTTGTACTTCGCGCTCTTGCCGTCGGCCGCGGCGTCGGCGACCACCACGTCGAAGCCCGACGGCTTCTCGCGGTTCCACGAGCCCTTGCGCACGATGAACGCCTTGCCCTGGTACTCCGCCGGGAACATCTTGCCCGTGTAGAACTTGATGCCCATCACGGCGGTGTGCGGTCCCATCAGGGCGACGGGCTTCGTGACGCCCTTGCACGCGTCGGCCTTCTTGATGTCCGGGTCCGGGGTGTTGTTGTTGTGGCAGTACGGGAAGCCGTAGTTGCCGCCGGGCTTGGCGACGCGGTTCAGCTCGTCCTCGAAGCCCTTGTCGCCGGCCCAGTCGCGCCCGTGGTCGGTAAACCAGAGCTCCTTCGTCTTCGGGTGCCAGTCGAAGCCGACCGAGTTGCGCACGCCGGTGGCGATGACCTCTTTGCCCGAGCCGTCGGCGTTGTAGCGGCGGATCTGCGCGTATTCGTTCGACGGCGGCTCGCA
>DASZQH010000315.1:0-8682 GCA_035549805.1 Burkholderiales bacterium | reverse complement strand
CCCGTACAACCGGCTGCCGGTGCTGGTGGAGCGGGACCTCATCCTGTACGAGTCGAACATCATCAACGAGTACATCGACGAGCGCTTCCCGCACCCGCAGCTCATGCCCGCCGACCCGGTGATGCGGGCGCGCGCGCGGCTCATGCTGTTCAACATGGAAGTGGAGCTGTTCTCGCAGATCGAGGCGCTCGAGTCGGGCAAGGACAAGCCGATGGACAAGGCGCGCCAGCACGTCACCGACCGCCTGATCGAGCTCGCGCCCGTGTTCACCAAGACCAAGCACATGCTCGGCGACGACTTCACCATGCTCGACGTGGCGATCGCGCCGCTGCTGTGGCGCCTGGACCACTACGGCGTCAAGCTCGGCAAGACCGCCGCGCCGCTCATGAAGTACGCCGAGCGGATCTTCTCGCGTCCCGCCTTCATCGAGGCCCTCACGCCGTCCGAGAAGGTGATGAGAAAGTAGAAGTGAGCGAGATCCCCACCAAGCCGTACCTCCTGCGCGCGCTCTTCGAGTGGTGCGTGGACAACGGCTACACGCCGCACATCGCGGTGAAAGTCGATTCCCGCACGCAGGTCCCCGCCGAGTACGTGAAGAACGGCGAGATCACGCTCAACATCAGCCCCGCCGCGGTCCACAAGCTGCAGCTCGGCAACGAGCTGATCGAGTTCTCCGCGCGCTTCGGCGGCGTGGCGCGGCAGATCTCCGTTCCCGTGCCGAACGTTTACGCGCTTTACGCGCGCGAGACCGGCCACGGCATGACGTTCGACATCGAGAGCGCCAAGCCCGGCCTGCAGGCGGTCGCCGAGGCCGAAACGCCCGCCTCGCGGCCCACCGCTTCGCTTCCCGCGCCCCGCACGCCGGCGGCGCCGCCCTCGCCACACAAGCCCACCGGCGGCGCCCCCAAGCCCACGCTCCGGCGCATCAAGTAGCAGAATAGGCGCAGATGAGAAAAATGGGGTCCGTCCCCATTTTTCCGGGCCGGCTTAGCTCAGTTGGTAGAGCAGCGGTTTTGTAAACCGTTGGTCGGCGGTTCGAATCCGTCAGCCGGCACCAAAGTTATCTCGATGTCCACGCCGGGAGGTTGCTCCCGTGGCGTTCCCCCAGAGTCCGGCCATTCCATCGCGATCCCCTTTGCAAGTACTGTCTGCGGACACAGAGGGGGAATCATGCTCTTGCGCTCGCTAGCGTTGATCGGTCTTGCCGCAGCCTCGTTCTCGGTCGCTGCCCAGACCGCCGTGGATGCCTTCGATCGCGGCTGGTACAACCGGAGCTTCGTCGGCTCCACCACCGGGCCGGTTTTCCACAACCCCGACAACACGAATTACTTCACGGGCCTGGATTTCACGGCGCAGAACGTCGGCGCGGGCTATCGCAGCTTCTTCGCGTTCGACCTGAGCTCGTTCGCCGGACAGACCATTACGTCCGCCACGCTGCATCTGTTCAACCCCATCGGCAGCTTCTTCCAGTTCAATCCTGCCGCGAACTCGGGGCCGTTCGAGACCTTGCAGATCTTCGACGTCACCACCTCCGCGGCCACCCTGCTCGCCGGCGGCGGCGGCGAGGCGGCGTTCGATGATCTCGGGACCGGTGTTTCCTTCGGGACCGTGAACGCCAGCCTGGCGGACAACAACAGCTTCATCGACATCGTCCTCAACGCCGACGGCCTGGCGGCGGTGAACGCCGCGGCAGGGGGCAGCATCCTCTTCGGCGGCAGGCTGACGAGCATCGACGCCGGCGCCGGGACCCAGCGGCTCTTCGCCTTCTCCAATCCCGACATGGTCGCGATGTCGGGCACGCAGCTCCTCCTCACGGCAACCGCGCCCATTCCGGAGCCGGAGACCTACGCGATGCTGCTCGCCGGCCTCGCGCTTCTCGGGTTCCAGGCGAGGCGCAGGAACGGGCGGGCGAAAGGGAGGGCCGCATGATGCGCGCCATCGTTGCCGCGCTGTCGGTGTTCCTGGCCACCAGCCTGCATGCCCAGCCAGTCACCTACTCGTTCTCCACCGGAGCCATTCTCCCGTTCGGTACCGTGTTCAGTCCCACGGGAGCCCCCGTCGTCCCCGCGGACTTCGCGAACGCCGGCGTGCTGCATGGCCTGCTGCTGGGCACATCGGTTTCCGGGAGCTTCCAGTACGACAGCTCGGCACCCCGATTCCAGACGAACGTCGACGGCTCGGTGATCTACGCAGCGAATCCGAACAGCAGCTATCTCAACCTCGCGGGAAGCGTGACCGGCGGCGCGACGCCCGGCTACACGTTCTCCGATCCGCGAGGGTTCACGACGGTCGCCAACGAGACCAACACGCTGCCGATCCCGTGCCCTGGCTGCCCCGTGCCGCCCCCGGGCGATGGGTTCCACCTGATCGCGGACTCGCAGTCCCCGAGCGGCACGAACCGCAACATCAGCGGGTTCGGCGTGGGGGATTTCCGTCTCTACAACGTGCGCATGTTCTGGCTCGAAGGGCAGGCGGTTCCCGAGGTCGTGCCCGATCTGGTTCCGAATACCGACCTGCCGGGTGCCCCGCCGAGCGTGCATGGCCGGCTCGCGCTGGACTTCATCATCGGCAACGACGTGAGCAAGCAGTACGCGCTTTTCTACGACAGCCTGGCCGTCGCGGCGCCGATCCCGGAGCCGGAGACCTACGCGATGCTGCTCGCCGGCCTCGCGCTGCTGGGGTTCCAGGTGCGCCGGAAAAAGAAAAGCCCGCGCTAGGCGGGCTTTTCTTCTGCAGCGGGAACGGCTTACAGGGGCTTGATGTTGTGCGCCTGCAGGCCTTTCGGGCCCTTCTTCACCTCGAACTCGACCTTCTGGCCCTCCTTCAGGGTCTTGAAGCCGCTCATCATGATGGCGGTGTGGTGCGCGAACAGGTCTTCGCCGCCTTCCGACGGGGTGATGAAGCCGAAGCCCTTCGAGTCGTTGAACCACTTCACGGTACCGGTTGCCATGTGTATCTACTTCCTCTGCTGATGGTCGCGGCGAATCCGGGCGCGACTAAGCCGGGCATGACGATCGTTCAAGGAAGTGATTTGGCTGCCACTGCGAACGTCTTGAAGAAGGCGGTGCGGAGGTGGTGCAAATTCGCTGCTTGAGATCACTGCGGAGCGGATGCTATCACGGCCTGCGGCGGGCCTGTCTACCGCCGGTCGGCACGCTCGTGTCGTGCAGAGGCAACGCTGTCTGGTACTTGACCTGCTTCAGGGCGAAGCTCGACTTGATGTTGCCCACGCCCGGCACGCGCGACAGGAAATCGAGGATGAAGCGCTCGAACGCCGGCACGTCGGGCACGAGGACCCGCAGCAGGTAGTCGGCGTCGCCGGTCATCAGGTAGCACTCCATGACCTCGGGGCGCGCGCGCACCGCGTCCTCGAAGCGCTCGAGCGCGGATTCGATCTGCCGCTCGAGCGTGACCTGGACCAGCACGTTCACCGAGCGGCCGAGCTTCTTCGGATCGAGGAGCGCGACGTAGCGCTCGATGAGCCCGCTTTCCTCCAGGGCGCGTACGCGAGCGAGGCAAGGCGAGGGCGACAGGCCGGCCGCCCGGGCGAGCTCGACGTTGGAGATGCGGGCGTTGGCCTGCAGCGCTTCGAGAATCTTCAGGTCTTTGGCATCCATGCAGCATTTTATGCCGCGAGCGTGGAAATTCGCGGGTGCAAACAGAACCTCATGCCAGGGCGCGGCGTCTAAGATGCTCCGATGACCGACCTGTCCGACATCGTTTCCAAGGCCTTCTGGCGGGTCAACCCGCCCGATGCCGACCCCCTCGAGACGCGGGAATGGCTCGACGCCTTCGACGCGATGGTGCAGGCCGAAGGGCGCGAGCGCGCGACTTTCCTTCTCCTGAAGCTCCTCGAGCACGCGCGGGCGCGCCGCGTACCGCTGCCGCCGGTGCTGAATACGCCCTACAAGAACTCGGTCGCGCTGGCGGAGCAGGCGCAGTTCCCCGGCAACCTCGAGCTGGAAAGCCGGCTCTCGGCCATCGTGCGCTGGAACGCGCTCGCGATGGTGGTGCGCGCGAACCGCGCCCACCCCGAGCTCGGCGGCCATATCGCGAGCTATGCGTCGGCGGCGGACCTCTTCGAGGTCGGCTTCAACCACTTCTTCCGCAAGGACGACCTCGTCTACTTCCAGCCGCATTCGGCGCCCGGCGTGTACTCGCGCGCGTACCTCGAGGGGCGCCTGACGGAGGAGCAGCTCGACCACTACCGCCGGGAGACCGCCGGCAAGGGGCTCTCCTCGTATTGCCACCCCTACCTGATGCCGTCGTTCTGGCAGTTTCCGACCGGCTCGATGGGCCTCGGGCCGTTGAACGCGATCTATCAAGCCCGCTTCATGCGCTACCTGCGCGACCGAGGCGTTTCGGAAACGGAAGAACGAAAGGTCTGGGCGTTCGTCGGCGACGGTGAGATGGACGAGCCGGAGTCGCTCGCCGGCCTGTCGCTCGCGGCGCGCGAGGGGCTCGACAACCTGATCTTCGTCGTCAACTGCAACCTGCAACGCCTCGACGGCCCGGTGCGCGGCAACGGCTCGATCGTGCAGGAGCTGGAGGGCCTGTTCGCCGGCGCCGGCTGGAACGTGCTCAAGCTGCTGTGGGGCGCGGACTGGGATCCGCTTTTCGCGCGCGACGTCGACGGCGTGCTGCTGAAGCGCCTGCACGAGACGGTCGACGGCGAGTTCCAGACCTATGCCGCGACCGACGGACGCTTCAACCGCGAGCACTTCTTCAACAAGTATCCCGAGCTGCGGGAGCTCGTCGCGCACATGAGCGACGGCGACATCGACCGCCTGCGCCGCGGCGGCCACGACCCGGCGAAGATTTACGCCGCCTACCACACGGCGATGCGCCACAAGGGCCGGCCCACGGTGATCCTCGCGCAGACGAAGAAGGGCTACGGCATGGGGAACTGGGGCCAGGGCAAGATGGGCACCCACCAGCAGAAGAAGCTCGACGACGCGGCGCTGCGCGAGTTCCGCGACCGCTTCGGCCTGCCGCTCTCCGACGAGGACGTGGCGCAGCTGCGCTTCTACAACCCGGGACCCGACAGCCCCGAGATCCGCTACCTGCTCGCCCGGCGCGCCGAGCTCGGAGGTTTCCTCCCCAGCCGTAGAACGGCTTCGCTGCCGCTCCGGACGCTTCCGGTCGAAGCGTTCCGGAAAGTCATGGAGGGAACCGCGCGCGAGCAGAGCACGACGATGGTTTTCGTCCAGCTTCTTGCGCAGTTGATGAAGGATCCGGTGATCGGAAAGCGGGTGGTGCCGATCGTCGCGGACGAGGCGCGCACCTTCGGGATGCAGACGCTGTTCCGGCAAGTGGGCATCTACTCCGCGGTCGGCCAGCTCTACGAGCCGGAGGACCACGACGAGCTGCTGTATTACCGCGAGGCGAAGGACGGGCAGATCCTGGAGGAGGGCATCAGCGAGGCGGGCGCGCTCTCGTCCTGGCTCGCCGCCGCCACCGCGTACTCCACGCACGGCACGGCGATGCTGCCGTTCTACGTCTACTACTCGATCTTCGGCTTCCAGCGCGTCGGCGACCTCGTGTGGGCCGCCGCGGACTCGCGGGCGCGCGGTTTCCTCATCGGCGGAACCGCCGGGCGCACCACGCTCTCGGGCGAGGGGTTGCAGCACCAGGATGGCTCGTCGCACCTGATCGCCTCCACCATTCCCAACTGCCGCGCCTACGACCCGTGCTTCGGCTACGAGCTCGCGGCCATCATCCACGATGGCACGCGGCGGATGATGGAAGCGCAGGAGGACGTGTTTTATTACCTGACGGTGGCCAATGAGAACTATGGCCACCCTGCGATTCCTCCGGACGCTTACGAGGGGGTGCTGCGGGGCCTTTACCTCTTCAGGAAGAATCCCCACGCCAGGGCCCAGCTGATGGGAAGCGGGCCGATCCTGAGGGAGGTCATCAAGGCGGCGGACCTCCTTCAGAGCGACTGGAACGTCGAGGCGAACGTCTGGAGCGTCACGTCGTTCACGGAGCTGCGGCGCGACGGGATGGAGGCGGAGCGCACCCGCCGCTATGGCGGCGAGGCCGAATCGTGGGTCGAGGCCTGCCTGCGCGGCCACGCCGGCCCGGTGATCGCGGCGAGCGACTACGTGAGCGCCGTCGCCGATCTCATCCGGCCGTATGTGCCGAGCAAGTACGTCGCGCTGGGCACGGACGGCTTCGGCCGCAGCGACACGCGCGCGGCGCTGCGCGACTTCTTCGAGGTGGATGCCCGGCACATCGCCGTCGCGGCTCTCGCCGCGCTCGGCCATCCCTCAGCCGGGGAAGCCCTGCGGAAGTACGGGATCGACCCCGTGACGCGGCCCGCCTGGCAGCGGTAGCGGAAGCAGATCGGGCTCTGACCCCGATTTCCTGATCGGGGGAGAGAGAACCAGCTCGCGTTCCTCCGCCATGCGCGAGCGCTGGTAGGGACGCAGCTCCGGCGGGATCGGGACGACGGTGATCTCCATCAGCTGCCGCCCGTGGAGCGGCGCGAGCTCGGATGCGCGCGCGCCGGCGGCGAACTCGGCGCTCTGCTGGTCGCGCTCGACCAGGGCGCGCTGGATCTCCCGCTCCTGCGCCTGCAGGCCCAGGGCGGCCGGCAGCAGCAGGAGCGCCAGGAGTCGCCTCATCCTTCCGCTTCGACCGCCTTCTTCTCGCGAAGTGCCCGGGCGAACTCGAGCACCACGCGCGCGAGCGCCACGCGATCGTCGACGCTGCGCATGATCGTCTGCGCGGCGGCCGTCTCGATGCCGAGCGCGCGCACGTTCTGCGCCTGGGCGGCGTCGACGAGGTCGATGACGAAGCCGTCGATGAGGCGCAGGTACTCGCCCGCCGCGGCGAGCGGCGAGGGCTCGCGGCCGAGCTCGCGCATGATCTTGCCCGCCGAGCCCTTCAGCGCCTTGCCGCCGACGATCGGCGTGACCGCGATTACCGGCGCGCCGCGCTTGCGCAGGAGCGCGCGCATGCCGTTGACGGCGAGGATGGGCTGGATGGCGTGGTACGGGTTGGCGGGGCAGAGGACGACGGCCTCGAGGTCGTGCGCGTGCAAGGCGTCGAGCACCTCGTCGGAGATGCGCGCCTCGTCGGCGCCGGCGTACTGGAAGCCGCGTACGACCGGCTCGCAGCCGAGGTCGTTGAAGTACTCGTGGAACGTGAGCGCGCCTTCCTCGCTGAGAACGTGCGTGCACACCGGGTCGTCGGTCATCGGCAGCACGCGCGCCTGGATGCCGAGGCGCCGGCAGAACTCGAGCGATACCTGGGTGAGCCGCCGGTCGTTGCGCATCCACTCCGTGCGCAGGATCGGCGCGGCGAGCGACTTGTCGCCGATCCCCGGCCGGGCGGGGCCGCCGAGCGCCTTGAGCATGCCGTGCACGACCTGCGTCTCGCCCTCGGGCTCCCAGGCGGCGGCGGGATTCGCGATCCCGGCAAGGGCGTAGAGAGCGGTGTCGAGGTCGGGCGAGAAGCGCAGCCCGAGGTGCTCGTAGTCGTCCGCGGTGTTGACCACCACGGCGAGGTCCTTGCCGCGCAGGCGGTAGAGCCCGTCGGCGAGCTTGGCGCCGCCGACCTGCCCGGCGAGTGCGACGACCGTTCCCATGGCGGGAAGTCTACAGGGCGGCGGCGAGCTGGGCGCCTTCCAGCATGGCGCGCTTCGCGTCGAGCTCCCCCGCCTCGCGTGCGCCGCCGATGCGGTGGCCGAGGGCGAACGGGCGCAGCGGGTCCTGGCCGGTGCACAGGATCACCGTGTCGGCGGGGAGCACCATCTCCTGGCCGTCGGCGGTGATGTGTACGCCCGCGTCGTCGATGCGGCGGTATGCGACACCCTTCATCATGCGCACGCCGTGGCGCGCGAGCTCGGCGCGATGCACCCAGCCGGTGGTGCGGCCGAGCGTGTGGCCGAATGGCGTGGTCGAGCGCTTGAGCATCGTGACCCGGTGCGCCGGCGCATGCCCTCCCGCCGGCTTCGCCAGGGCGCCGCCCGCGTCGATGCCCCAGTGCGCGTTGAACGCGCCGGTCTCGAGCGGCGAGCGGCTGCCGCCCTCGAGGAGCCAGACGGCGACGTCGAAGCCGATGCCGCCCATGCCGAGGATCACGACCTCCCTGCCGGGGCGCGCGCGGCCGGACAGGACCTCGACGTAGCTCAGCACCTTCGGGTGGTCGACGCCCGGGATCTGCGGCCGGCGGGGATCGATCCCGGTGGCGAGCACGACCTCGTCGAATGTCTTCAGGGCGTCTTCGGTGGGGCTGGCATTCAGCTTCAGGCTTGCCCCTGCCCGTCGCAGGCGCTCCACGTAGTAGGCAACGGACTCGGCGAACTCCTGCTTGCCCGGGATCTTCTTCGCGAGGTTGAACTGCCCGCCGAGCTCGGCAGCCTTCTCGAACAGCGTCACGTCGTGGCCGCGCTCGGCCGCGACGGCGGCGCAGGACAGCCCCGCCGGCCCCCCGCCCACGACGGCGACCCGCTTCTTCTGCTTCGTCTTCACGTAGACGAGCTTGGTTTCCCGCCCGGCGCGTGGGTTGACCACGCAGCTCACCGGCTGGCCGATGAAGTAGTGGTCGAGGCACGCCTGGTTGCAGGCGATGCAGATGTTGATGCCGGCACGGTCGCCCGCCTTCGCCTTGTTCGCGAAGTCCGGGTCGGAGAGCATCGCGCGCGCGAGCGAGACCATGTCGGCGTCGCCGCGC
>DASZQH010000314.1:0-2463 GCA_035549805.1 Burkholderiales bacterium | reverse complement strand
CGAGTTCCTGAAGGTGAAGGGCGCGGCGCGGCGCGTCGGCGACGTGAAAACCTTTGAAAACTTCATCCTGCCCGTGCCGCAGGGCGTCGACGTCGGCCGCTACACTACCGTCGTCGTGTGGTGCGAGACCTTCTCCATGTTTATCGCTTCGGCGAAGTACCGCTAGGCATGCGGCTCGCGGCGGAAATCGGCGCGATGGTGTGCTTCTTCGCGGGGCTGTTCTTCCTCGCGCAGGCCTACACGATGGCGTTCCACGGCGTATACCTCGACTGCTTCGGCGGCGGCTGCGCGCCCACGCCCTACGGCGAGCCGACGCTCGACGCGGTGCTCTACGGCACGGTCCTCGCGCTCGGCGCGCTCGGCACCTTCTATGCCGGCCTGAAGGCGCTCAGAGCTTCTCGTAGATGAACATGTCGAGGCGCTCGCCGCTCTTCGCGTCGAGCACGACCCCGACCCAGTAGAGCGGCGCCCGCAGGTCCAGGTAGCGGACCGAGTCCGCCGGACGGCCGCTTTTCTTCAGCCATTCGTCCAGCGCCGGCGCCGCCTTGGGGTCGGTCGCCCGCACGCGCTCCACCGTCTGCGCGCGCGCGAGGACCTCGGGCAGCCCCTCCTCGTAAGG
Organism: Burkholderiales bacterium; assembly: GCA_035549805.1. Classification (GTDB taxonomy): domain Bacteria; phylum Pseudomonadota; class Gammaproteobacteria; order Burkholderiales; family SG8-39; genus SCGC-AG-212-J23. The sequence continues at coordinate 1,844 of DASZQH010000314.1, read as the reverse complement.
GCTGAAGTAGCGCGGGAAATGCTGCAGATCCTTGCCCGCCGACAGCGTCGACTCGATGAGGCGGTTGCGCTCTTCGGGATCGCTGGGGAAATTCCCGTAGGCCCACACCGGGCCGAGGATCGGGACGCGGCGGAACTGCGGGTACTTCGCCTCCGCGAGGTGCTGCTCGGAGAGCTCGATGGCGGTAACGACCTCGAAGCGGTCCTTGACGAAGACGACGAACGCCGGCCGCGCGAGGTAGACGATGCTCATGCCGTAGACGAGCGCCGCCATCTGCACGACGCCGATCACCGCGAGGTCGAACTTCAGCCCCTTCTTGCCGGGCCGGAAGATGATGAGCGTGATGAGCGGCCCGACGATCACGTCTACGCCCACCAGCAGGAACAGCAGGTCGTTGCCGCCGGCCGCGACGAACAGCGGCGGCGGATACCAGACCACGAGCAGCAGGACCAGGCCGACGGCGGCGATCGCCGCGCTGATGGCCAAATGGATGCCCGACGCTCCCCAACGCGTCACTTTTCCGGCTTTCATCGGTCCGAAAATATAGGCCATGAAAAGCGCGCGCGCAATTTTGACGTCCCCGGACGACGCGCCGGCCGCGGTCACGAGCGACGTCCCCGGGCGCCTGGACGCGCTTCCCTGGTCGCGCTGGCACTGGCGCGTGGTGCTCGCGCTCGGCGTGAGCTGGCTGCTCGACGGCCTCGAGGTGACGGTGGTCGGCGCGATCGGGCCGAGCCTGCAGCGTCCCGAGACGCTCGGGCTCTCGGCGGCGCAGATCGGCTGGGCCGCCTCGGCGTACATCGCCGGCGCGGTGGCGGGCGCGCTCGTCTTCGGCCGGCTCGCCGACCGGCTGGGGCGCAAGCGGATGTTCCTCGCCACGCTCGCGGTGTACCTCGTCGCGACGATCCTCACCGGGTTCTCCTTCGACCTGTGGTCGTTCGCGCTCTGCCGCTTTCTCACCGGCTTCGGCATCGGCGGCGAGTATGCCGCGATCAACTCGGCGATCGACGAGCTGATCCCGGCGCGCGTGCGCGGCGCGGTCGACCTCGCGATCAACGGCAGCTTCTGGATCGGGGCGATGATCGGCGCCGCGCTCTCGATCGTCCTGCTCGATCCGGCGTTCGTGCGCCCGGAATGGGGCTGGCGGCTCGCGTTCCTGCTCGGCGGCGCGCTCGCGTTCGCGATCCTGGTGGTGCGGCGCCACGTGCCCGAGAGCCCGCGCTGGCTGCTGCGCCACGGGCGCGTCGCGGAAGCCGAGGCGATCGTCGCGGCGATCGAGGCCGAGGTCGGCTTCCGGGCGCGGAACGTGCCGACGATCGCGATCCGGCCGGTGGAGGTGCGCTGGGCCGACGTCCTGCACACCATCGTCGTGCGCTATACGCGCCGCGCCATCCTCGGCCTGTCGCTGATGGCGACGCAGGCGTTCTTCTACAACGCGATCTTCTTCACCTACGCGCTGGTGCTGAGCCGGTTCTTCGCCATCCCGGACGAGCGCGTCGGCTACTACATCTTCCCCTTCGCGCTCGGCAACTTCCTCGGGCCGCTCGTGCTCGGGCGCCTGTTCGACACGTGGGGACGGCGGGTCATGATCTCGCTCACCTACGCGGGCTCCGGCCTGGGGCTGTTCGCGACCGGCTACCTCTTCGCGCACGAGCTCCTCGGCGCCACCGGGCTCGCGCTCGCCTGGTCGGCGATCTTCTTCGTCGCCTCCGCCGCCGCGAGCTCCGCCTACCTCACCGTGAGCGAGATCTTCCCGGTCGAGATCCGCGCCGTCTCCATCTCGCTCTTCTACGCCGCCGGCACCACCCTCGCCCTCGCCGGCCCGCCGCTCTACGGCGCCCTCA
>DASZQH010000313.1:0-10203 GCA_035549805.1 Burkholderiales bacterium | reverse complement strand
GCTCTGCACCACGATGCCGGTCGGCAGGTGCGTGATGCGCACCGCGGACTCGGTCTTGTTGACGTGCTGGCCGCCCGCGCCCGAGGCGCGGTAGACGTCGACGCGCAGGTCGGCGGGGTTGATGTCCACCTCGATCGACTCATCGACTTCGGGATAGACGAAAACGTTGGTGAAGGACGTGTGGCGCCTCCCGTTCGCGTCGAACGGGCTCTTGCGCACCAGGCGGTGCACCCCGTTCTCCGTGCGCAGGCTGCCGTAGGCGTAGTCCCCGGTGATCTTCAGCGTCACGCTCTTGATCCCCGCCACTTCGCCGTCGGATTGCTCGAGCACCTCGGCGCGGAAGCCCTTCTTGTCGCAGTACTTGAGGTACATGCGCAGCAGCATGGCGGCCCAGTCCTGCGCCTCGGTGCCGCCGGCGCCGGCCTGGATGTCCATGAAGCAGTTGTTCGGGTCGAGCGGGTTGGAGAACATGCGGCGGAACTCCATGCCCGCGATGTCCGCCTGGATTTTCTCGACATCGGAAAAGATGCTGGAAAGCGTGGCGTCATCCCCATCCGCGCGCGCGAGCTCGAACAGCTCCTTCGCGTCGCTGAGGCCGCTCTGGACGCGGCCGAGCGTGCCGACGACGGCATCGAGCGTCTTCTTCTCCTTGCCGAGCTCCTGGGCCCGCTGCGGGTTCTCCCACAGCTTCGGATCCTCGAGCTCGCGGTTCAGCGCCTCGAGGCGGCCCTGCTTCGCGTCGAAGTCAAAGATACCTCCGCAGCTCGGCCGAGCGGGACTGCAGGTCGGCGAGCGAGGAGGCGAGCTGGTTGAGGCGTTCGGCTTCCATGAGGGGCGGGATTATACGGGCTCACGGCACGCGCTTGCCGCTGTATTCCTCGGCGATCTTGTCGTCGAAGAACGAAGTCGGGTTCGGCGCGGCCATGAAGCGCCGGTACACCTCGGGGTAGACGCCGCTGTACTGGTAGACCTGCCCGTTCGACATCTCGATTTCCAGCGTGCGGGTCTTCTCGTCGTAGCCGGCCGAGCGGAGCTTGGACGAATTGAGCCGCTTGCGCTCCATTCAGGCCTTCTCCACGCGGATCGCCTGGCCCGGCTTCACCTCACGGAGCGCTTCGAAGTCGGCAAGCGTGCCGAGGATGTTGCACGGGCTCGCGAGCTTGGGGCGATGGTCGGTGGACATGGGTGTGCGGCCGTAAGGCAGCGCGATCGCATCGCCGTCGGTCCAGAAGCACACGGTGCCGGCGTCGACCACCTGCTTCGCCCCCGGCTCGCGGGCCGCGCTGACCGGCGTCTGGAAGTAGACCTCCTCGCCCCAGGTCTGCGCGCGGGCTTCGAAGGGCAGCGCCGCCAGGAGCGCGCGCGAAGTGGGGGTATCGTCCAGAAGAACTTCGAAAGCCTTCTTCCCCGCGACGATCCGAAGCTTCATCCGCCGAGCGTGGCGCTCCAGGGCGCGCGCGTGTTGCCGTTCTCCAGCACGCCCTCGATGCTCTTGCCTTTCACCTGGCCGCTGAACTCGCCCTTGCGGCCGGAGAGCTTGAAGGAGAGCTGGTCGCCGCGCAGCTTCACGTCGTAGATCGGCACGTCGCGCCCGTCGAGCTTCACGCTGCCCGAGACGCGCGTGAGCTGCTGCTTGAGCTGCAGCGTGGCGGGCTGCTTGCTGACCGCGGGCGGCATCTTCGCGCTCCAGTTGCCGGCGACCTTGGCCGGGATGACGTAGAGGTAGATGAGCGTGGTGGTCACGCCGCTGATGGCGACCTTGTCCTCGAGGTCCATCTGCACGTACTTCTCGGGGATCCAGCCGGTGAGCGGGTAGTCGTGGGAGATGACGCGCGTGCCGGGCCGCAGCTCGGCGAGCAGCTTGTCTTTCAGCAGCGTCACCGTGTCGGGCAGCAGGTACATGGTGAGTACCGTGGCCTGCGAGATGTCGGTCTTGAAGAGATCCTGCTTCATGAACTTCACCCGGTCGGCGACGCCCTGCTGCGCGGCGGCGTCGTTGGACTTCTTCACCAGGTCGTCCTTGATCTCGACGCCGAAGCCGCGCGCGCCGAACACCTTGGCGGCGGTGAGCACGATGCGCCCGTCGCCCGAGCCGAGGTCGATGACGAAGTCGCCCGCGCCGACCTCGGCGATCTTCAGCATGTCGGAGACCACGCTGGTCGGGGAGGGCACGTAGGGACCCGCGTTCTTGGTCGGCGTCACGTCCTGCGCCGCGGCGGCGGAGGCGAGCAGCAGGAAGGGGGCGAGGAAGCGCAGGGCGGCGGTCATTCGAAGTGCTCCACGTTGATCTGGACCTGTCTCAGGCCGTTGAACTCGTTCACGGCCAGGCGGTACGCCGCCCGGACCTGCGCGCCGAGCGGCTTCTCCTTCGACCGCTCGAGCGCGTTGAAGCACATGGCCTCGAAGCGCCGGCCGTCTTTCCGGAGCTGCAGCTTCAGGTGCCGCTCGCCGACGACGCGCTGCGCTTCGACGGCGAATGTATCGCAGAAGAGGGGCTGCGGAAACCCCTGGCCCCAGATCTGCGCCTCGAGCATGCGCGCGTTCTCGAGCGTCACTTCGCTCGCCGCCAGCGCGCCGTCGGTCTCGATCGTGCGCTGGCGCGCCGCCGCGGGCAGCATCTCCTCGAGCGCGTGCTCGAACGCGCTCGTGAACGCGTCGAGGTCGGCTTCCGCCAGCGTCAGCCCGGCGGCCTGGGAGTGCCCGCCGAAGCGGCGGATCAGGCCGGGCGCGCGCTTGGAGACGAGGTCGAGGCAGTCGCGCAGGTGCAGCGCCGGGATGGAGCGCCCGGAGCCGCGCAGGGCTCTCGCGCCCCGCTCCTCCGCCGGGGCGAAGCAGATCACCGGCCGATGCAGGCGATCCTTCAGCCGCGACGCGACGATGCCCACGACGCCCTGGTGCCACTGCGGGTGATAGAAGACCGAGCCCTCCACGGCCCCGACGAGCGCGAGCGCCTGCTCGAGCATGCCGCCTTCGATCTTGCGCCGCTCGCGGTTGAGCGCATCGAGCTCCTGGGCGATGTTCGCCGCGCGGGCCTCGTCGTCGGTGACGAGGCATTCGATGCCGACGCTCATGTCGGCGAGCCGGCCGGCCGCGTTGAGGCGCGGCCCGGCGACGAAGCCGAGGTCGAAGCTCGATGCCTCGGCGGGATTGCGTCCCGCGGCGCGCAGCAGCGCGTTCAGCCCCGCGTGGCCGCGGCCGCTGCGCAGCCGGTGCAGGCCCTGCGCGACGAGGTTGCGGTTGTTCGCGTCGAGCGGCACCACGTCGGCCACCGTGCCCAAGGCAACCAGGTCCGTCAGGGCCCCCAGATTGGGTTCTTTTCTCTCGGCAAACCATTTCCTGTTTCGAAGCTCGGTGCGCAGCGCCAGCATGACGTAGAACATGACGCCCACGCCCGCGAGCGCCTTCGACGGGAAGGCGCAGCCCGGCTGGTTCGGGTTGACGATGCACGCGGCGTCCGGGAGCTGCGCGCCGGGAAGGTGGTGGTCGGTGATGAGCGTCGCGATGCCGAGCGCCTTCGCGCGCGCGACGCCCTCGAGGCTCGCGATGCCGTTGTCGACCGTGACGAGGAGGTCCGGCTGGCCGCGCGGGTCGGTGCGCGCGGCGAGGTCGACGAGCTCGGGCGAGAGCCCGTAGCCGAGCTTGAACCGGTCCGGCACGAGATAGTTCACGTCGGCGCCGAAGGCGCGCAGCGCGCGTATCCCGACCGCGCAGGCCGTCGCCCCGTCCGCGTCGTAGTCGGCGACGATGAGGAGGCGGCGCTTCGCGGCGATCGCGTCGGCGAGCAGCGTGGCGGCCTCGGGGAGGCCTTTCATCGCGTCGGGCGGGTACAGGCGGCCGGGGCCGTAGTCGAGCTCCGCCGCGGAGCGGATGCGCCGCGCGGCGTAGAGCCGCGCGAGCAGGGGATGCAGGCCGGCCTCGAGGAGGGCGTGCCGGTCGGCCTCCGCGTACCTGCGCTCGACGATCTTCATCGCCGCCACCTTACTCGATCCCCTCGCTCGCCCATGCGGCGAGCGGCCGCGGGCGGCGCCAGAAGCGGCGCAGGTCGCCGCGGATCGTCTCGACCCAGAGCGCACGCGCGCCGTCCGGGACGTGGACCGTCACCATGCCGAGGCCGCCGGCCTGCAGGGCGGCCAGCACCGGGGCGAACCATTCACGCTCGAGGGCGGCGAGAGCTTCGGCGTGGCCCTGCACGTCGCCCAGCGCCGCCGGGGCGCGCAGATGGTCGAGCACGACGAGATGCCGACCCTCGCCGGGCGCGCGCTCGAGCCAGTCCGCGGCGGGCGAGGGCGCCCGCGAGCGCATCCCGGCCGCGCGCGCGAGGCCGTGGACGAGCGGGTCGCCGGCGGTGGCGGAGAGCCAGGTCGCATGCGCGTCCTTCGGCAGCGCGCCTTCGCCCCAGAGCCACAGGCTGTTGATGGGCGGCTGCCCCTGCGATTCGCGCGCCGCATTCGCCTCGTGCGCGTGCAGCACCATCTGGATCTCGGTGAGCAGGGCATCGCCGGCGCCGCCCGGCGCGGCGGGCCTTCCCGCCATGTCGAGCGGCGGCATCGCGGGCAGCGCCAAGGGACCGGCGAGCCGCACCGACCAGCGGCCGGTCGTATGGACGACGAGATCCAGGCGCTCGGAGAAGTGCGCGCGCAGCGCGGCGCTCAGCGCTTCGGCTTCCGCCGCCGTCAGGCCGACCGCGTCGGCCGGCACGATCACGATGCGGTCGCGCAGCAGGCGCAGGTGGACCGGGTCGGCGCGCGCCCACGAGGCGTCTCCCGGCTCGCCGCCCGAGCCGAGCACCGAGAGCGCCCCCGCGGGAAGCGCCGGCAACCGGAATCCCTCCTGCAGCCAGGCTTCCATCGACGCCCGTTCGCCGCGCCGCACCCGCCCGCGGCGCAGGAGCCGCTCGAGCGCGGGCGCCCGCGCGGGCCCCGGCAGGGTGAGAAGGCCGGGAACCAGCAGCTCGAGGTGCATCAGGGCCGGAGGGGCTCGGCGCGACCAAGGGGCACGGCGCGCACGTCGCGCTTGCCGAGATGGCGCGCGAGGATCCGGTAATGGTCGTAGTCGAACGGCGCGCGCCGTCCCGCCTCGAGCAGCTCCTCGACGTCGGCATCCGACGATGCCGTGCCGAGGTAGCACCAGCGGTCCACGACGTGAACGTCGGCCGCCTCGCGCTCGCGATCCCGCTCCACGATGCCGACCGGCCCGGCGTGCGGCCACTGCGCCGCGCCCGGAAACCGCGCGAGCGCCGCGGCCACGCGGGCGAGGTGGAAGTGCGGATTCTCCTTCCCCGCGCACACGCCGCGGCAGCGCGCGATCTGGTGGCGGAAGCAGGGGCCCTTGCGCGCGGTGTCGAACCCGAGCGTCTGCAGGCAAAGGCCCTCCTCTTCCGCCAGGCTCCTCAAGGCCGACAGCGCGGCGCGGCGCGAGCGGAAGAGGCCGCGCACGAGCGGGAGCGTTTCGCCGTCGATGCCGGAGGCGTCGGCGAGCCGCAGGCGCAGGCCATCGAAGACGAAGCCGCACAGGTTCTCCGGGCGCTGCAGCTGGCGGTTGTAGGCTGGCTGCAGCTCCTTCACCAGGCGCGCCTCGCGCAGCAGCGCGCCGAGCTCGCCCGCGGTGCGCTGCCACTCGATGCGGCGCACTTCCTGCGCGAGACGCAACGCCTTGCCCGAGCGCACGCCGCCGGTGAAGTGCGACGTCACCCGCGCATGCAGGTTGATGCTCTTGCCGACGTAGAGCGGCGTGCCGCCCTCGCCGAAGAAGAGGTACACGCCCGGCGCCTCGGGGATCGCGTCGAGAACCGCGCGATCGAGGTGCGGCGGCAGGGCCGGCTGCCGCGCGATCTGGCGCGCCGCGGTCTCGAGGATGTCCGGCCCGTGCTCCTCGGCGGCGACGCGGAGGAACTGCCAGAGCGCGTCGGCGTCGCCCATCGCGCGGTGCCGCTCGCGGCAGACCAGGCGATGGCGGGCGATGACCGCGTCGAGGTGGTGCTGCGCGTGCTCCGGGTAGAGGCGGCGCGACAGGCGCACGGTGCAAAGGGTCTTCGCGCGGAACGTGCGCCCGGTGCGCTCGAACTCGCGGCGCAGGAAGCCGTAGTCGAAGCGCGCGTTGTGCGCCACGAAGACCCGTCCGTCGAGCCGCTCGTACAGGTCCGCGGCGAGCTGCGCGAAGCGCGGCGCGCCGGCGACCATGTCGTTGGTGATGCCGGTGAGCGCCTGGATGGCGGCGGGAATCGTGCCCTCCGGGTTGACGAGCGTCGACCACTCCGAGACGACCTCGAAGCCGTGGACCTCGAGCACCGCGATCTCGGTGATGCGGTCGTGCGCCGGGTGGCCCCCGGTGGTCTCCAGGTCGACGATCGCGAGCGGCGCGTCGAGTTGCATGCGCCGCCCCGGCGGGTCACTGCACCTTGACGCCGGCCTGGCGGATGACTTCCGACCAGCGGGTCGCGTCGGAGCGGATGCGCTCGACGAACTGCTCCGGCGTGCTGCCCACCGGCTCGGCGCCGACGGCTGCGAAGCGCTCGAGCAGATCGGGCGCCTGGAGGGCGGCGACGATCTCGCGCTGCAGCCGCGCCACGATCTCGGGCGGCGTGCCGGCCGGCGCGAACATGCCGAACCAGGTGTAGCGGTCGAACTGCGGCATGCCGGCCTCGGAGAGCGTCGGCACGTCGGGCAGGAGCGCCTGGCGCTTCGCGGCGTTGACCGCGAGCGGCTTCACCTTGCCCGACTTTATGTGCGGCATCACGCTGGCGAGGCTGTCGAACAGCATCGCGATGTTGCCGCTCGCCACGTCGGGGATCGACAGTGCGGTGCCCTTGTAGGGCACGTGCACGATGTCCGTGGCGGAGATCATCTTGAAGAGCTCCGCGTTGAGGTGGACGATGGTCCCGACGCCGCTCGAGGCGAAGTTGAGCTGGCCGGGCTTCGACTTCGCGAGCGCGACGAGCTCCTCGACGCTCTTCACCGGCAGCGTCGGGCTCACGACCAGCACGTTGGGCACGTTGGCGACATGGGTGATCGGCGCGAAGTCCCTGATCGGGTCGTAGGGAAGCTTCTGCAGCACCGGGCCGATGGAGTGCGTGCTCGAGGTCGCGATCAGGATCGTATAGCCGTCGGGCGCGCTCTTCGCCGCGAGGTCGGAGCCGATCGAGCCGCCGGCGCCGGGCTTGTTGTCGACCACGACGGGCTGGCCGAGGCGCTCGCCGAGCTTCGCCGCCACGATGCGCCCGACCACGTCGGTCGCGCCGGCGGGCGGGAACGGGACGATCAGCTTGACGGCGCGGTTGGGGTACTGCGCGACGGCCGGGGTCGAGAAGGCGGTCGAGAAGGCGAGGAGCGCGAAGGCGAAGGCGAGGCGGCGCATATGGACATCCATCCAGTACCGGGAAAAGCCGAACTGTACCGCAACGCCTAGCCCAGCGGCACGTGCCGCGGCTGCGATTTCACGCGCGCGAGCCAGGCGCTGACGGCGGGGTACCGGCCGAGGTCGAAGCCGCCGTCTTCCGCGCAATGCGTGTAGGCGTAGAGCGCGATGTCGGCGATGCTGTAGCGGCCCGCGGCGAAGAACGGCTCGCGCGCGAGGTGCTGCTCCATGACGCCGAGGGCCTTGTTCCCCCGCTCCCGCAGCCGGGGCAGCTCGGCGCGGCGCGGCGAGTCGGGCGGCTGGTAGCGCAGGATCGCGCGAGCGACGGCGATGCAGGGCTCGTGGCTGTACTGCTCGAAGAACATCCACTGGAGCATGCGGGCGCGGCCGAGGCGGTCGGCCGGAACCAGGGCCGAGCCGTCGGCGAGATAGGCGAGGATCGCGTTCGATTCCGGCAGAACGCTGCCATCCTCGAGCTGCAGCGCGGGGACCTGGCCGTTCGGGTTCATCGCCAGGAAGGCCGCGGTCTTCGTCTCGCCCTTCGCCGTGCTCACCTCGACCCACCGGTAGGGCAGGCCGAGCTGCTCCAGGGCGAGCTTCACCTTGTAGCAGTTGCCGGAGTCGGACATGCCGTAGGCTGTGAACATGGCGGCGATTCTATCGGTCTAACCCGGCATGAGACCGGCACAGCACCCCCTGCCCGCCCTCGTCCCGCTGCTCGGCCCGCTGCTCGCGGCGCTGCTCGGCGCGTGCACGCCGCTGCAATGGGTGAAGGAGGACGCGACGCCGGCGCAGCTCGAGGCCGATGCCGCCTATTGCCAGCAGGAAGCCTGGCGCGAGGCGAGCTTCCGCAGCTGGGCCTTCCGCCCGTCGACGCCGATCCTGCTGCGCGACGCGGCCGGGCGGCCGTTCGTCGTCTGGCAGCACTCGCCGTTCGGCGACCCGTTCGGCGACCGGCTGATGGAGGAGAGCCGCCTCGCGAACTTCTGCATGCGCGCGAAGGGCTATCGCCTCGAAGAGGTGCCCAAGGCGCCTAGCGCCGCAAAGACACCGTGACGAGGGCGTCGTAGGGCAGTCGCGCGTCGGGCGCGAGCGGCGAGCCGGCCGGCATCGGCAGCTCCGCGGCGCGGCCGACCAGCACCTTCTCGACCGAGACCGACGCGATCGCCCAGCGGTCGAAGAGCACCGTGAACTCCGGGACGTTGCGCAGCACCGCGGCGACGTAGCTCTCGGGCGATTCGCCGCGCGCGCGCCCTTCGGCGGGATCCCAGATGCGCGAGCTCGCGGCCTGGCGCGCGAGCAGGGCCGACAGCCACGGATACTCGATGATGCGGCCGAAGGATACGCGCGCTTCGCGCGCATCACCCGCCTTCGCGAGCAGCGCGCGCACCGAGCCGTGCGTGGAGGCGAATCCGAGCGGGCACGCCGGCCGCAGGCGCAGCACCCCCTCGGCCCGAACCTCCAGCGCCACCGGGCACTCCTGTGCGGGATGGAAATCCATCACTGCGCGATCGCGTCGTAGCCGCGGTCGTTGAACTGCAACAGGCAGAAGCCGTTGCCGAACGGATCGGCGAGGAGCGCGAGCCGGCCGTAGGCGTGAGTCGTCGTCTGGCGCTCGAGCGTGGCACCCGCCTCGAGCGCGCGCCGGATTGCGGCTTCGATGTCCGGCACGACGAAATCGAGATGCACCGGGGTCCAGTGCCGGTGGTAGTCGCGCGTCTGCGGAACGGCGGGTGACGCGGGGCTACCTGCCGCCTTGGGCAGCAGGTAGAGCGGCGCTTCCGCGCCGACGAGCTCGAGCCAGCCGTCGAAGCGCCGCCCGATGCGCAGGCCGAGGCCATCGCAATAGAAGCGCGCGGCGCGCTCCAGGTCGTCGACGTCGATGTTGACGAGCAGCCCGGGCATCGGCGCTACTCCAGGTACTGCGCGTTCCACTTCGCGTACATCGCGTACACCGCGTCCTTCATCGCGTACTTGTCCCGGAAGTCCTTCGGGTCGACCGGATCGTAGACATAGAAGTTGGCGCGGTCGTTCACCGCGAACAGCAAGTGGCGGATCTTGTCGGGCAGCGAGTACGGCGGCTGCCATTCGAAGTCGTCCTGCGCCTCGTAGTGCAGGAACACGGGCAGGATCGGCACGCCGGTGCGGATCGCGACCTCGAACGCCCCAGACTTGAACTTGTGGAACAGGCGCCGCCCGGTGCAGCCGCCCTCCGGGTAGAGCGCGATGTTGGTGCCGGCGTTGACCGCGCTCACCATGGCCTCGACCACCTGGTCGCGCGAGGCCGGGTCGTCGCGGTCCACGTACAGCGTGCCGGCCGCCTTGCTGATGCGCCCGACCACGAACCAGTCCTGCACCTGCAGCTTGGCGAGCGAGACGACGTCGAAGAGCGCCGGGATGCCGATGTCCTCGAACGCCGCCGGGTGGTTCGCGACCAGGATGTAGCGCGCCGGAAGGCGCTTCAGGTTCTTCTGGTGCAGGCGCAGGTCGACGCCGAGCGCGCGCACGAACGAGCGGCACCAGGCGTGGAACAGGCGCGCCACAGGGTGAGATGCAGGGTGCCTGCCGCGCCAGGGCAGCCAGGAGAGCAGGTAGAGCAGCGCCGTGAACGCGACGAAGTCGGCGATCGCGACGATCCGCACCAGGAGCTTGAGCAGGACCAGCACCTACGCGCCGCGGTGGCTCACCGCTTCGATGCGGTTGCCTTCCGGATCCTCGAGGAACGCGGCGTAGTACTTCTCGTGGTAGTGCGGCCGCAGGCCCGGCGCGCCGGCGTCCCGGCCGCCCGCGGCGAGCCCGGCGGCGTGGAAAGCGCGCACCTCGGCCGCGCTCGCCGCGCGGAAGCACCAG
>DASZQH010000312.1:0-1699 GCA_035549805.1 Burkholderiales bacterium | reverse complement strand
ATGCCCGTGAGGTTGAGCGGCATGCGCACGCTGAAGTCGCCGCGCCGGAACAGGCGCAGGGCCTTCAGCAGCTCGCCGCGGTCGAGCATGATCTGCAGGTTGTGGTGCATGGATTCCATACCGGCGCTCCCCGGAGAAACTTGGGTGTTCTTCGAAGGGGGCATCGTAGGGCAGACCCCTACTGCGGGGTATCGCGGAAAGCCCCGCTCATCTGTAGTTCTTTGACTACAGAAAAACTAATCGACCAGGTGGTGGGCGATGGCGTAGTGCATGAGCTCCGCGTTCGACTTCATGTTCATCTTGCGGAGGATGCGGGTGCGGTGGGTGGAGACGGTGTTGGGGCTGAGGAACAGCTCGTCGGCGATCTGCCGCACGGTCTTGCCGGAGGCGATCATCCACATGACCTGGTACTCGCGGTCGGAGAGCGTCTCGTGCAGCGGCTTGCCGCGGTTGTCCTCGAGCTCGAGCGCGAGCTTCTCGCCCAGGCTCGGGGTGACGTAGCGGCCGCCGCCGGCGACCTTGCGGATCGCGCTCACCAGCTCGTCGGGCGCGGACTCCTTCGTCAGGTATCCCGAGGCGCCGGCCTTCAGGGCGCGCACGGCGTAGCGGTCTTCCGGGTACATGCTGAGGATGAGGACCGCGCGGCCGGGATAGCGCTGGCGCAGCTCCTTGATGAGCTCCAGGCCGTTCTTGCCCGGCATGTTGTAGTCGAGCACCGCCACTTCCCAGGGCACGCGGCGCGAGAGGTCGACGACCTCCTGGCCGTTCTTCGCCTCGCCGACCACCTGCAGGTCCTGCTCGACGGCGAGCATCTGCCGGAGCCCTTGCCGGACTACCGGGTGATCGTCTGCGATGATGACTTTCACGATGGCGAGCCTGCCGCGGCGCCGTCGCGGCTGCGAATTGGGATGGAAACCGCAACGCGGGTCCCCTGGCCGGGCGTGCCAGAGATGCTCACTTCACCACCGAAAAGTAAAGCCCGTTCGCGCATGCCCAGTAGTCCGAGTGACTTGCGGCCGTTCAGGTCGCTGTCGGGGATGCCCACGCCGTTGTCGAGCACCTCCAGGCGCAGCTCCTCGGGGGTGAGGACGAGCTCGATGTCGACCCGGGTGGCGCGGGAATGGCGCGCCACATTGGTCAGGATCTCCTGGAAGATGCGGAACGCGGTGGTCGAGATCTCCAGGTCGAGCTTGCTCTCCGGCGGCAGCTTTGCCCGGCAGCGGATGCCGGTGCGCTTCTGGAATTCCTTCGCCTGCCAGGCGACCGCGGCGATGAGGCCCATGTCGTCCAGCATCTCGGGACGCAGGCCGGTGGCGATCTTGCGCACCGTCTGCACCGTCGAGTCGATCAGCTTCGACATCGAGTCGGTCTTCTCGAGCAGCGCCGGCTCCTTCAGCCGCTTGGCGAGCCAGCCCACCTCCATCTTGATCCCGGTGAGGACCTGCCCGAGCTCGTCGTGGATCTCGCGCGCGATGTGCGCGCGCTCTTCCTCGCGGATGCTGATCAGGTGCGCCGCCAGGCGCCGCAGCTTGTCCTCGGACTCGCGCAGGCGCTCGTTCTTCATGTGCAGCTCGACGAACACCGAGACCTTCGACTTCAGCACCTCGGGCACCACCGGCTTCATCAGGTAGTCGACCGCGCCGACCTGGTAGCCGCGGAACATCGAGTTCATCTCGTCGGCCTGGGCGGTGAGGAAGAT
>DASZQH010000311.1:0-3484 GCA_035549805.1 Burkholderiales bacterium | reverse complement strand
CGGCGCGGGCGCCGCCGGCGGCGCGGCGGGCGCGACCGGGGCCGCGGGCGCCTCCGCGGCCACGGCGGCCGCGGTGACCTCGTTCGGATCGCGCTTCACGAAGACGCGCTTCTTGCGCACCTCGACCTGCACCGTCCGGTACTTGCCGGTGGCGTCGGTCTTCTTGATCTCGCTCGTCTGCTTGCGCGTGAGCGTGATCTTGTTCTTCGCCTCGGCCGAGCCGTGCGCCTTGCGCAGGTATTCGAGGAGCCGGGACTTGTCCTGCTCGCTCAGCGAGTCGGTGGGGACCTTCTTGTCCACGCCGGCGGCGCGGAGCTGCTCGAGCAGCACCGAAGGCGGAACCTTCAGCTCGCTCGCAAACTGGGCTACGCTGGTCTGCGCCACGTTATGCGGACTCCTTGTGAATCTTGGCCGGCTTCTGGGCCTGGTCCGCTTCGAACCAGTGCGCCCGCGCAGCCATGATGAGCTTCTTCGCCTTTTCCTCGTCCAGGCCGGTCATCTCCGCGAGCTCGTCGACCGCGAGGTCGCCCAGCTCGTCGCGCGTCTTGACGCCCTGCGCGGCGAGCTTCGCCGCCAGCGCGGGCTCCATGCCGTCGAGCTTCAGGAGCTCCGGGTCGACGCCTTCCATCGCCTCCTCGTTGGCGATCGCCGCCACGAGGAGCGCGTTGCGCGCGCGGTTGCGCAGCTCGTTGACCGTGCCCTCGTCGAGCGACTCGATCTCCAGCAGCTCGTTGATCGGGACGTAGGCGACTTCCTCGAGGGTCGAGAAGCCTTCCTCGATCAGGATGTTGGCCACTTCCTCGTCGACGTCGAGGCGCTCCATGAAATGCTGCTTGATGCGGCCGCTCTCCTCGAGCTGCTTCTTGGTCGACTCTTCCTCGGTCATGAGGTTGATCTGCCAGCCGGTCAGCTCCGAGGCGAGGCGCACGTTCTGGCCGCTGCGGCCGATGGCCACCGCGAGGTTCTCCTCGTCGACGACGACGTCCATGGCGTGCTTCTCCTCGTCGACGACGATCGACGTCACCTCGGCCGGCGCCAGCGCGCCGATCACGAACTGCGCCGGGTCGGCGGACCAGAGCACGATGTCGACGCGCTCGCCGGCGAGCTCCTGGGTCACGGCCTGCACGCGCGAGCCGCGCATGCCGACGCAGGTGCCGATCGGGTCGATGCGCTTGTCGTTGGTGAACACGGCGATCTTCGCCCGGATGCCGGGGTCGCGCGCCGCCGACTTGATCTCGAGCAGCCCTTCCTCGATCTCCGGCACCTCGAGCTCGAACAGCTTCATGATGAACTGCGGGGCGGTGCGGGAGAGGATGAGCTGCGGGCCGCGCGCCGCGCGGTCGATCTTCATCACCCAGGCGCGCACGCGGTCGCCGACGCGCAGGTTCTCCTTCGGGATCATCTGCTCGCGCGGCAGCAGCGCCTCGAGGCGGCCGGACTCGATGATCGCCGAGCCGCGCTCCATGCGCTTCACCGTGCCGGTGACCAGCTCGTCGCCGCGCCCGAGGAAATCGTTGAGGATCTGCTCGCGCTCCGCGTCGCGGATGCGCTGCAGGATGACCTGCTTGGCGGTCTGGGCGCCGATGCGGCCGAAGTCGACGTTCGGCAGCGGTTCCTCGACGTAGTCGCCGACCTTGAGGTTCGCGTCGCGCTTCTGCGCGTCCTCGATGTGGATCGAGTGCGGCACGGGCGTCTCCATGTCGTCGTCGGACACCACCTTCCAGCGGCGGAACGACTCGTAGTTGCCGGTGTTCTTGTCGACGGTCACGCGCACGTCGATGTCCTCGGTGTACTTCTTCTTCGTCGCCGAGGCGAGCGCCATTTCCAGCGCGCCGAAGACGATGTCGCGCGGCACGTTCTTCTCGCGCGCGAGCACGTCCACCAGCATCACCAGTTCCTTGTTTCCGGTCATCATGTTTGCCGCTGCCACGTTTCCCTCACAGTCCTGTCAAAGCGCCGGGATCAGCTTCGCCCGCTCGACGTCGTCGAGCGCCAGCGCGAATACCTCTCCGTCGCAATCCAAGTTCACCCGCCCCGCTTCCGTCCCCCGCAGCACGCCGACGAACTTGCGCCGCCCCGTCGCGTCCGGTGTGCGCATGCGCACCTCCGCCTTCTGCCCCGCGAAGCGGGCGAAGTCGCCCGCCTTGCGCAGCGGCCGGTCGAGCCCGGGCGAGGACACTTCCAGCCGCTCGAAATCCACGCCCTCCACCGGGAGCACCCGGGTCAGCTGCCGGCTGACCGCCGCACAGTCGTCGAGCGTGATGCCCGACTTGCTGCCCGCGGGCTTGTCGATGAAGACGCGCAGCAGCCTTCCGCCGTTCGACGCTTGAACGTCGACCAGCTCGAACCCCAGCCCCGAGACCGCGGGCTCGATCTTCGAATCGATGGCCGCCATACAAACAAAAAATGGGCCGAAGCCCATCTGGTAACTGCTTGATACGAAAGACGACTAAAGCCTTCGAAGTATAGCCGGATCCGACACTTCGCGCCACTGTCCCGGAGGAAGATCCTTCGGCAGCTCGACCGGCCCGTAGCGCACGCGGATGAGCCGGCTCACCCGCCCCCCGACCGCCTCGAACAGCCGCCGCACTTCCCGGTTGCGGCCCTCTCGCAGCGCCACCCGGTACCACCGGTTCGTGCCGGCACCCTCCCCTTCGGCAATCAGGGAAGTGAATGCCGCCATGCCGTCGTCGAGCTCGACCCCGCGCCGCAGCCGCTCGAGGACCTCCGGTCCGAACCGGCCCTGCACCCGGGCCCGGTACTCGCGCTCGATCTCGTACCGGGGGTGCATCAGGCGGTTCGCGAGCTCTCCGGAATCGGTCAGGAGCAGCGCGCCTTCCGAGTTGATGTCGAGCCGTCCCACCGCGACCCAGCGCCCCGGGGGCAGGCGGGAAAACACCGTGGCGCGTCCCTGGGGATCGCTCCGGGTGACCAGCTCGCCGACCGGCTTGTGATACAGGAGGACGCGGGGCCGCGCCGGCGCGGCGGACAGGGCGACGGGCTTGCCGTCGAGCTCGATCGCCTCGCCCGGAAGCGCGCGGTCGCCGAGCTGCGCGACTCGCCCGCGCACGCGCACGCGTCCGGCTTCGATCCAGCCTTCGATTTCCCTGCGCGATCCGAGACCCGACGCGGCCAGCAGCTTCTGCAGCCGCTGCGCGCCGGCGGGCTCAGCCGCTGGTGCCGGTGCGCTGCTCGGCTTCTGCTTCGTCGTCGTTGCGGGCGGTGGCGTCGGCTTCGCCTTCAGGCGAAGGAGCGGCCGCGGCGGGGAGCTCGAGGGTTTTGGCGATCTCTTCAAGCGGCGGCAACTCCTGCAGGGAGCGAAGGCCCAGGTCGTCGAGGAACCTGCGCGTCGTGGCGTAGAGCGCCGGGCGCCCGGGGGTCTCGCGATGGCCGACGGTGTCGATCCAGCCGCGCGCTTCCAGCGCCTGGATGATCTGCGTGGAAACCACCACGCCGCGGATGTCCTCGATGTCGCCCCGTGTGA
>DASZQH010000310.1:0-1665 GCA_035549805.1 Burkholderiales bacterium | reverse complement strand
GCCTGATCGACGAGGTGATCGCCGACGACCACCGCGTGAACGGCATGGAGGTCGCGCTCGACGGCGACTGCAGCCAGGTCATCGTGCGCCGCCAGCCGGCGGCGAACGACCTGCGCATGATCCTCGCCATCACCAAGACGGTGACCGACCTCGAGCGCATCGGCGACGAGGCGCAGAAGATCGCGCGCATGGCGCGCAGCATCCACGAGCGCGGCACGATGCAGCCCTCGCAGCTCGTCGACGTGCGCCACGCGGCGGAAGTCGCGCTCGCCATGCTGCGCCGCGCCCTCGACGCCTTCGCCCGCCTCGACGTGCTGACCGCGGCGGAAGTGATCCGCGAGGACGCCGCGATCGACAGCGAGTTCCAGTCGCTGCTGCGCCAGCTCATCACCTACATGATGGAAGACCCGCGCACCATCACCACCGCCCTCGAGATCATCTGGGTGGCCAAGGCGATCGAGCGCATCGGCGACCACTCGAAGAACATGGCGGAGTACGTGATCTACATCGTGAAGGGCACCGACATCCGCCACACGGATCCGTCGAAGGCGCTCTCCTGAACGCATGAGCGCGACGATCCTGGTCGTCGAGGACGAGCCGCAGGTCCAGGAGCTCGTCGCCGTCAACCTCGAGCACGCCGGCCACCGCGTCCTGCGCGCCGCGAGCGCCGAGGAGGCGGAAGCGGCGATCCGCCACGAGTTGCCCGACGTCCTGATCCTCGACTGGATGCTGCCCGGCGAGTCCGGCGTCTCCCTTGCCCGGCGGCTGCGCGGCGCCGAGCGCACCCAGGGCCTGCCGATCCTGATGCTCACCGCGCGCGCCATGGAGCAGGACAAGATCGCCGGGCTCGAGGTGGGCGCCGACGACTACCTCACCAAGCCCTTCTCGCCCAAGGAGCTCGCGGCGCGCATCAAGGCGGTGCTGCGCCGGCGCGCGCCGCAGCTCGCCGACGACGCCGT
This sequence comes from Burkholderiales bacterium, assembly GCA_035549805.1. GTDB lineage: Bacteria > Pseudomonadota > Gammaproteobacteria > Burkholderiales > SG8-39 > SCGC-AG-212-J23. Next base: position 706 of record DASZQH010000310.1, on the reverse strand, counting down.
GGAGATCGGCGACCTGCGCCTCGACCCGGCCTCGCGCCGCGTCACCGCCCGCGGCAAGGTCGTGGCGCTCGGCCCGACCGAGTTCCGCCTGCTGCACTTCTTCATGACGCACCCCGAGCGCATCTACTCGCGCGTGCAGCTCCTCGACCACATCTGGGGCGACCACGTGTTCATCGAGGAGCGCACCGTCGACGTGCACATCCGGCGCCTACGCAAGGCGCTCGAGCCCTCCGGCCACGACCGCCTCATCGACACGGTGCGCGGCAGCGGCTACGGTATGAGAAAAGCCCCGGTGGGATAATCCGGTTCGCGTGAGCCGGATCTACTCGCGGTCCCTTCTGTCCGCAGCGTTCCTCGGCGCCGCGGCCGCCCTGGCGGGGCTCGCCGGCGGCGCCGCCTGGGGCTGGGGCGGCTTCGCCGTCCTCCTCGGCGGCGCGGCGGTCTACCACGTCCGCCAGCTCGCCCGCCTCTCGCGCTGGCTCGCGAATCCGCTGCCCGGCGAAGTCCCCGAGGCGCGCGGCGGCTGGGACGAGGTGCTTCTCTCCCTGCACCGGCACGAGCGCGAGGCTGCGAAGGACCGCCAGCGCCTCGCCGAGACGGTGTCCCGCTTCCGCCGCGCGGCGGAGGCGCTGCCCGAGGGCGTGGTGATCCTCGACGGCGCCAACCGCATCGAGTGGTGCAACGACACGGCCGCCGCCCATCTCGG
>DASZQH010000309.1:0-2936 GCA_035549805.1 Burkholderiales bacterium | reverse complement strand
CCGGTGTTCGCCGGCAAGGAGCGTTGGCAGGTCTGGAAGCGAAAGCTATGATCCCGGCCCAATGCTCATAACCTCGGTCGCGGTCTACCTCCTCCTCACCATCGGCATCGGCTTGTGGGCGGCGAAGCGCGTCCACAACTCCCGGGACTACCTGGTCGCCGGGCGCAGCCTGCCGCTCTACATGAGCGCCGCCACGGTCTTCGCCACGTGGTTCGGCGCCGAGGTGGTCCTCTCGGTCTCCGCGACTTTCGCCAAGGACGGCCTGGGCGGGATCGTCGCCGATCCCTTCGGCTCCACGTTCTGCCTCATCTTCGTCGCGCTGTTCTTCGCGCGGGCGTTCTACCGCATGGACCTGCTCACCATCGGGGATTTCTACCGCAAGCGCTACTCGAAGCAGGTCGAGGTCGTCACCAGCGTCGCCATCACCATCTCGTACCTGGGCTGGACTTCCGCCCAGATCACCGCGCTGGGGCTCGTCTTCTCCGTCCTTTCGGGCGGCGCCGTATCGCTCGAGACCGGCATCTACATCGGCGCGGCGATCGTGCTGGGCTACACCATCTGGGGCGGGATGTGGTCCGTCGCCCTGACGGACCTGTTCCAGTCGGTGGTCATCCTGCTCGGCCTGGGCGCGATCGCCTGGCTGGTCGCCGACCGGGCCGGCGGCGTGGCGCACGTCGTCACCGCGGCCGCCGAGGCCGGCAAGTTCGAGTTCTGGCCGAAGGCCGGCGCCAAGGAGTGGCTCGCGTTCGTCGCGGCATGGATGACGCTCGCGATCGGCTCGATCCCCCAGCAGGACGTCTTCCAGCGCGTCACCTCGGCGAAGGACGAGAACACCGCCGTGCGCGGCTGCCTGATCGGCGGCGGCGTGTACTTCGTGTTCGCCTTCGTCCCGATCTTCATCGCCTATGCCGCGCTCGTCATCGACCCGGCCACCGGCAAGCTGTTCGAGGGCGACGACGCGCGCGAGATCCAGCGCATCCTCCCGGACCTGATCCTGGCGCGCACGCCGCTCTGGGCGCAGGTGCTGTTCTTCGGCGCGCTCCTCTCGGCGATCCTTTCCACCGCGAGCGGCGCGCTGATCGCGCCGACCGCGCTCTTCACCGAGAACGTGATCCGCCCGTTCGCGCCGCGCCTGGGCGACAAGCAGTTCCTCCTCCTGCTGCGCGTGGTCCTGGTCGTCTTCACGCTCGCCGCGACGCTCTTCGCCATCAACTCGAAAAGCACGATGTACGAGATGGTGCAGAACGCCTACAAGGTGACGCTGGTCTCCTGCATCGTGCCGCTCGCCGCGGGCATCTACTGGAAGCGCGCCACGGCCGCCGCCGCGATGATCTCGGTGGTGCTGGGCCTCGTGTCGTGGGGCATCGCGGAGCTCGTCGCGCCGGAAGCGACGGTGCCGCCGCAGCTCGTCGGCCTGGCGTTCTCCGCCCTCGGCATGCTACTCGGCGCGTACATTCCGGCGGCGCGCCCGGACCGTGCGCACGCCGGCAATCCGGCGGAGAAGCGGGCGCACGGCTGAGCATCGCCCGCCTCGCGTTCGCGGTCTACGCGCTGCTCGTGGCGTACGCGACGCTCTACCCCCTCGAAGGCTGGCGCGACCACGGGCAGGGCGCGCTCGACTACCTCACCGCCCCCTGGCCGCGCCACGTGGTGCGCTTCGACGTGGCGGCGAACGTGCTCGGCTACGTTCCCTTCGGCCTGCTTTGCGTCTGCGCCCTGTACCCGCGCCTGCGGGGATGGATCGCCTTCGCGCTCGCGCTGGCCGCCGGGGCCTCGTTCTCGATCGTGCTGGAGGCGGCGCAGAGCTACCTCCCGGCGCGCTTCGAGTCGAACCTCGACGTCGTGGCGAACGTCGCCGGGGCCCTGCTCGGCGCCGCGGCGGGCGCGCGGCTCGCCCCCTGGCTGCTCGAGCACGGGCCCTACCGCCGCTGGCGCGCCGCGTCGTTCCTGCCCGGCACGGCGGTCGACGCGGGCCTGGTGCTGCTCTCGCTGTGGCTGTTCGTCCAGCTCAACCCGGCAACGCTGCTCTTCGGCGCCGGCGACCTGCGCGACCTCGTGGCGGCGCCGGCCACCGCCTCGCGCGCGCCGACGTACTTCGCCTCGATCGAGGCGATGACCGCCGCGGCGAACCTCGTCGTCGTCGCGCTGCTGCTCGCCTCCATCGCCACGCCGCGCCTGCCGGTGCGCCTCGCCGTGGTCGGGCTGGCGGCCGTGGCGCTGGTGGTGAAGTCGGTGGCGTTCGCGGCGACGCGCGACGACGCCTTCGTCTGGCTCACGCGCGGCGCGCAGGAGGGCCTCGTCGCCGGGCTCGCGCTCGCCCTGCTGCTGGTGTCGCTGCCGCGCACGGCACGCCTCGTGCTGGCGGCGGTGCTGATCATGGCCGCCACGGTGCTCGTGAACCTCGCGCCCCCCAACCCGTACTTCGCCGCCACGCTGCGCGCGTGGCAGCAGGGGCATTTCCTCAACTTCAACGGCCTCACCCGCCTCGTCAGCGCGGCGTGGCCGTTCCTCGCCCTGGGCTACCTCATCTACCTCGCTTCGCGCAGGAAGCCCTTCGGCGAAGAGTAAAATTGCGCATGTCTTTCTACGACAAGCACGTCTTCTTCTGCTGCAACCAGCGCGAAGGGAACGAGCGGCCTTCCTGCAACCGGAAGGGCGCCTCCGAGATGCGCGACTATGCCAAGGGGCGCATCAAGGCGCTCGGCCTCGCCGGCGAGGGCAAGGTGCGCATCAACCAGGCGGGCTGCCTCGACCGCTGCGAGGAAGGCCCGTGCATCGTCGTGTACCCCGAGGCGGTCTGGTACACGTACGTGGACCGCGCCGACATCGACGAGATCATCGAGGAGCACCTGAAGAACGGGCGCGTCGTCCCGCGGCTGCAGATCTGAGCGCGCCCATGCGGGCGAGCACCCAGCGCGAGCACGTCGCCGGCCCCG